>JBEGWF010000096.1:0-77312 GCA_041177965.1 Verrucomicrobiota bacterium
TTGTTGGCTGTTAGCAGCGATCCGGAAGGGACGCTCAGAATCAACGAGCGGATCAGCACCGGCGAGGTCCCGAAAGCATTGCTGGCCAATGTGATTTGTCCACCGGTCGCGTTGGTGGCGATGGTCGCCGGCAATGTGAGCACCAATGACGATGTGTCCACCACAATCGCATTGTTTGCACCCAGACTTCTATCTGCTCCCGGAGAGGCCAAGGTCAATACAGCCTCATTGCCTACCGCATCCTTGATCGTGACGCCGGCAGGCAGAGTCAAGGATGTCGTCGCAGTGTAGTCGAGATCCGCCGTATTATGCCCATTAGCGACCGAATAGTTGAAGGTGAGTGTCGAAGTTCCGCTCCCTGAAACATAGGTTGCTGTACCTCCCGATCCAGAATTCAAGGTCAGGTACGGAGTACCACCTGACACAATCACCGCTTCACTGAAAATAATCTGGATTGAGACTGACGAGCCGACTCCATAGGCTCCATTCACCGTCGGGGCAGACACGGAGGATACTGTCGGCGCGACGGCGTCAACCACGATCGCTTTGTTGGAACCCAGACTTCCTGAAGCGCCAAGGGCTGCCAGAGTCAAAATCGCCGAGTTACCTGCTGTATCCGTAATCGTCGTCCCCGAAGGCAAACTCAATGAAGACACATCGATGTAGTCTAGGTCGGTTGAGTATTGCCCAATGCCGACCGTGTAGTTAAATGTGAGCGTCGAAGTTCCCGAACCCGATGCGTAGGTCGCAGTCCCTCCAGAACTGAGCGCCAAAATTGGGTTGGCACCAACAACGTTGACTGGCTTAGTGAACGTGACCGAAAGGGGTATAAGCGAACCAACGCCATACCGCCTGTCCGCCACAGTTGACGAAATGGAAGTAATTCGCGGTGCTGTATCAATAGTCAGGTTGTCAATTGCGTGAATTGATGAGGCACCTCCGGTCCTCGCGCCAAAACCAAATTTCCAATTGTCCTTGACAGCCGCTTGGTAGCTAGTTAGCGTCGTGGACAGCACTGAATTGCCTCCCACGGTCACGCTTAAGTCACCTGACTGCGTGATCTGAACCTTAACGCGCTCACCGACTCTTGTTGAACCTGAAACGTTGTCAAAATTCTCAAAATTTCCAACCGGTAGGTTCAACCAACTTTGCCCCTGGACGACTTGACCGTTCTGGAAATACCGAACCTCCATACGGTCACTGTTGTACTGCTTAAACGAAACAGAAAAACCGTCGGAGATTATACCGTTTTCAAATCCGATAAAACTACTGTTTCCGGTTTCGATTCTCCCGTTTTGCACAGAAGGCACCCCATAATTAAACGAGAACCCATCCGCTCCGTTCAGATCGCTGATGTAAAGATCAAATTCTACACTGAATGCATTTGAGTTGACCATCCCCTTTTGAAACCCGACCGCAACATTATTGAAGTTGCTTGCATCTGTGAGGCGCAACCAACCGCTTTCCAATGATGCTATAGAAGACTGGCTACCCCAGGACGCTCCCCAACTACCAACTTGGGTGTTGTAGTTGCCACCAGTGCTACCCGTGAATGCTAGAGTGGTCCAATCCGTTGGAGTGACGGTGGTGAAGTTTGTGGTGTAACTGTACACTAGAGGGTCACTCTTCGGTGAGGCAACCACTCCTTTCCCCAGAGACTCTGTGCGCTGGGGCAGGCCAGAAACCTGGGGTGGCAGGCTTCCAGACTCGCCGAGGCCACTTACCTCTGAGTCAAGACCGGTCATCGTCAAACCGGCGAACAAATCGTCCAAACGCTCCCCGGAACCTGCCGGTACACCTGCCTGAGCCTCGCGAGGGTTTCCCAGCTCCGAATCTTGCGCCACCTCGATCGCGCCGAGGGCGGACAGGTCGTGGGCAGGGTCCTGCGCGATCATGGCTCCCGACAGTCCGTCGGCGGAGAGCATGACCCGGGGCTCCAACAGTTCTAGGCTGTATTTCCCGGACATTTGGCCTCGCAGGGACCGAGAAAATGCCCATCCGGTGGGGTGTTTTCCAGTCTTTTTTGCAGGTCATGTAAGATTTTTTCTCATGGGTTCGATGACGGTTGTTTTTTGTTGTTTTTGGGCCGTTTTTTGAAGTTTTAACCCGGTAATTCCCCGTCCATCGTGTCCAGGTGGGGTGTCTTGGAGGGCGAGGTTAGCCTCCAAGATCTATGGGGCCAAACGTGGGCGGGCACCCGGGGTATTTCCGAGTGCAAACCCTTCGCCTTCAGGAGGGCGCGCCGTCCGTTGTCTTGTCCGAGGGGGCCGCTTCCGCCCAACCGCGGTTGATAGAAATTTGCCCCCCGCATCGGCCCAGCCTTTACCCGCGTCCGAACCGAGCGCATGATGGCCCCGTTGAAACTGGAAATCTTTACCCTCTGTGACTCCGCCGTGGACTACGGTGGCAAGGTCTGCATTCTGGGCGCCTTCGACTCCGTGGCCGCGGCCGAAGTCCCCTACACCGTCACCCACTGCGCGGTCGTCGCCCGCATGCGCTTCCACCGGATCGAGGAGGGCAACCACAAGCTCCGGGTCACCCTCGCCGACCAAGACGGCAAGATGATCATGCCCAACGTGGACGCCCAGGTGGGGGTGCGCTTCACCGAGAAGGCCCAGAGCGCCACCTTCAATCTGGTGATGCAAATCAACGGTCTGAAACTCGACCAGTTCGGAGAGTACACCGTGGACCTGGCCGTGGATGGAGTCCATCAAGGATCTCTGCCCCTCTATTTTGGGAAAACACCTCAATCAGCTGCAACAGAATCAGATTCGGGTTCGTGATTGAGTTGAAGTAGTGCTATCCCCTTAAAAATTAAGCCCCTGCCTTGGCAGGGGTTTTTTGTTTTAAAACACAACCCCTGTTTACCGCAAAATGGAATCCAACCATCCATCTCGGGGTTTCTAACTTATAAAGTCGAATCAACCCCTACTAAGCCGAATAACGGCAACACTCATTTTAGTCACAAAGCACAATGCAACAGTTCAAGTATAAACCAAACAACCAAACCGCGGTAACATTCAATCAAATTGATTTAAAATACACCGCAACTGAATCGCACTTCTTTTATTTGAACTAATAAATTCGTATGCATTGAAATCTAAAACAAGACAAAAAGCGATTCGCACCACGGTAAGCATAGTAAAATAACAAGCCTGAATAATTATTAAAACCTTACCACTCGCACCTTGCCAAGGTAGATACAAAAAAAATCGCAGCAACACAAAATATCGAAGACCCAAAAATGGTGCATCGTTGAATCGCAATTTTGAAAACCTGATATGTTGATTATACAAAAACAAAGCGCACCCGAAGATTTTAACAACGAAGAGTGAATCTGGATTATAATAATTTAAAAACCCACCATTGCGAATCGAAATCTCGCACAACTAGCTCTCAGATTAAACCCATTTCAACAAACCATCCGACGATCTTGGGCAATTTTTTTGAAAACGACTTTTGATTTTAATCCGTTCAAATACATTAACGCACTATGGAGTCGAACACCGAGTTTGCGTTTTGAACATATTCCAGACACAGCATCTTCGATTGAAGAATAAATAAAACAAAAACACGCCAATATTCAGCGCAACACCATTCCATCTCAAATACATCGGACGCTTGAGCAGCATTCAGTGGGTTCAATAGATTTTGATACACCTCCAAACATTTAACAACCATTTGCACAGAATCTATAAATCCATGCAAATATTGTGTTTTACCATATCGCGACCGAAGGATAAACCGAACCAAAGATGATTCTCATGTTCGACAGAATTCGATTTGATCATTGAGGAAAAGCCCAAAAGATCACCGAATTCAAAACCATCGAGCCACTCCGATTAGATACGGTTTTCGAGAAATAACTGATGATGAATAAATCAATCAAGACTCAGGCACTAATAAAAAGACTGGGTAGGCATCGGTAAAAATACAATCTACTATAAAACCACAACCGTGTGGAAACTATCTTTGTTAGGATTTGCAATCCCCCTGTAATCAGCACTCGCAAACCTTTCAGACACGCCGATTCAATCGCCGAAAACAGGAACCCTTGAAATAACCCTCGAGAATCTGGTTGTGATGTCAATATTATCACTGGTTTCGAATTTCAATCCGACAGTTTGATTGATACGATTGATAACCGTGTTGATGGAATCAAATCGTCACTAAAAATATTGGCATGATTTACAGTTGTGACCAGAATAACAATTACGATCCAGCTGTTGAAAAAACACAGAAAATCGTCATTGATTATAAATCAATAAATCAAGGATTACGACAATCAGGCTCCGAGTCCTTCAAATGCTCAGTGTTGAAGTGTGAACGCTTTAACAAATCGTAGACTTGATATAACCACTGAAGAGTGCTGCTCACCGTGACAGAGACTTCTGCTGATCACTGAAAAACAAAACAAACCAAACCATGGAACCTAGGATACTTGATAACAGGATTGCATCAATCAATCATCAAAACTGGTAACACCGCCTCAAGATAGATTACCTCGAAAAGCTAACCCATTCTATTGATCGTTACCGTTGAAATGTATCCAAAACAATGTGTGGCAGATCATAGTGTCTCCTTCCAAATCGCATGTGCTCTACCATCTATACTGATTTGACTCTGGGGACATGACAACTCGGTCTGTGGATTTCCGGTAGTGATGCTGACCTGGCGGAGTTATCGGTTTGCCGTGGTGAGAGACCACCTCGGAGTTGAAACACCTCGACCGAGTCGATCGCACATCGCCTTCTCCATTGATCTTCCCCAGAGGCGCCAAGGCATAAAACCCGGGGAACGTCGGCGGGGTCGACTCAGAGATATCCCTTCGCAGCGACTCGGGGCGATCCTCCCCTGCCCTGTCGAGCGGATTCGGCCAGGTTGCCTGCTACCGATGACGTGGGTTTGCGGTCAAATCACCGGCAATGGGTGGGGTTCAGCGCGATCGGGTCGGTTTCCAGGAAAAGGGAACGCTCCAGAATGCGATATGGCGCGGTTTGATGTGCCTTGGGCTCTCTTGACACCCGGCAATCGCCAACCGTGCCCTCGGTTTGAAGGATCTGGTCGCGTCAAGAGCTGCCGCTGATGGCAAACGGGGGGGACGAGGGGGCCCCGAGCCTCGGCAGGTGGGGTTGCCCCGATCTGAGCACTCGGTTCGGTGGCAGAATCCTCCGAATGGCGACCGCCTCACGGGGCCGCAACCGCAGGGCGTCGGTGGAGGGGGCGGCCATAGGGAGGGGTGAGCGTAGGTAGGTTAGGCGTGGGTGAATTGGATTGGGGCGGCCTGGTTGGCAACGGCCCCAACAGGGGCGGTACGGAACGACGCCGATTCATTCGGGGGAAGATCGATCGTCATTCGACAGTCGCGCCGGATGCGCGGCTCGAAGAGCCGGCCCGAATGGAACATTCACACGAGGAGCGCTGGGACATTCAAAATCCGTCACTTCGGTTGAAAGCATCGGCCTCGGCTCAGGGAATCCCTTTGCCGAGCCATGAGGATCGATTTCGACAGCGCCTGGAAGGATACGAGGAAGGTCAATTTCACTGCCCGCCTCGTTTTGCTCGATACGCCGGGGCCACCCACATGCATCGACCACGAACCGGTCATCGGCCTCGATCAGGAACCGCAGGAGGTGGCGCGGGCGTTGGGCGATGACGATAATGCCGAAAAGTCCGCGAATAGGCTCGGTGGCGATGTGCCGATGGTTGGATGGATGGCCAACCCTGCCAAGATGGACGACAGGATCGGCGACGGAGGTCGAGACGTCTGCGGGTGGATCAGCTCGTCCGGGTGCCGCTGCCGGAGCAAACAGACTCGGAGCCCGGAGTCGATGGGTATCGAGGGTCGCCAAGATCGGCTGGGTCCGAAGGGGCGATGGCCGAATCAGCTGCCCGGTCGGTGGCGGGATCACCGGTGCCAGCGCGACCGCACCATTGGTTGGCGCACGTCGAAGTGCAGACCCAGCGCGCCTCCACCCTGCCCCGGCGCCTGTTCGACTACCATCACCCCATCGAGCGCCGGCATCGGTGCCGGGTCATCATCTTCGCGATTCTCGGCGGCCTGAGCCCGTCGTGGCGGCCTGGGAATTTCTCCACCGATGTTCCGCCGCTGGGCATGGGTCTGGGCCACGGGGCGATCAAGCCCATCGACCTCGAGCAAAAGATCGAATCGCCAAAGTTCCGAGGCAATCCGGTGGCCATGGTCATCCGTGCAACTCTCGCAGCGCTACGGATCCGGCTCGACCTCGAGGCGCGTTTGATGCAACGCCCGGCGCTTTGCCGCCGCCTCCATGAGGAGGGCTTCAATCGGAAGGGTGTCGCCGTGGGCCCCGGCGGGGGCGCATGAAACACCCGAGAGCGACGCCGTGAGATTGCGGGAGCGCCGGACGGGAGTGGCCTTGGATGGGCCGGGAGAAGAATGGCGGAGAGGGGGGGATTCGAACCCCCGGTAGGGATTAGCTACGCACGCTTTCCAGGCGTGTGCCTTAAACCACTCAGCCACCTCTCCGCCGAAAGGCCCGGAACATTGCCTCAGCGACTGGATTGGGGGCAACGGATTTTCTTCATCATCAGCCAGATTCTTCGCTCATGGTGCCCGTGGCGAGAACCACCGAAACCGGAAACCCTCCGCATCGGTGCCCCCGGTCAAGGTCTGGATCGTCCAGTAGCGCGCGATGGTTTCGAAGGGTGGGAGCGACTTGAAGTCGGCCCACGATTCCACCTGCTGAACGGTCTCGAGGCTGGTCGTTCCCGGTGGCATCACCCCGGCCAGAGACTCCGAGGACCGCAGGCTTTCCCACGCGGCACGCATCGCCAACCGGGGTTGGGAGAAGCCCATGACCCCCCGCTGGCCGCCGCCGGAGCCGACGAGCGCCTCGGTGAGACCGGGGACGGACGGAACCCCACGTGACGCCGCCGCCAGATAGGCGTCCATGGCGGCGGCGTCACTGGCGATCACCACATGGTTCGAACTCGTGGTGATCTGGAACGCGGTCTCGACCCCCGATTTGCCCCCCACCGTGGCCACGACGACCCTGCGCCCTCCCGCCCCGGTCCGTTGAGAGAATTCCAGCGCGCCCGCCTTCATGTGGACCAATGCCTCGAGGGCCTTCCACCCGGCCACCAGACGGGTCGGGTCCGGGGAACCCACCATCTGGACCCTCCCCGGGTTGCTCAACTGGATCAGATTGGTGCCCGTCGGCGGCAGGGTGAACGTGATGAAATCGTTGCCGAGTGCGCCCACGAGGTCGCGCTGGAGGTTGAAGTTCGGGTCGAACACCTGCCCTGCCGATTCGACGGTGATCCGCGTGAGGTTGGCCAGATTCGTGGATACTCCCTGCAGCGAGCCCTCCAGGGCCTTCCAACCGGCTGGTCCGTCGATGCGCCAGCGATGGAAGGAGGCCACCCCCTCGGGCACCCCTTCCAGCAGTCCCGCCTCCAGCGGTTGGATCTCCATCAGGCGGGTCAACCCGGCCCTCTCGGCCGCCGGAGCTTCGACAAAAAGATCGGTGCGCTCCCCTTCCGAAGTCGACCGGATCCCGGCCGCGACCGCCCGGATGGAAGCCAAACCGGTGGCGGGAACCACCTTGGTCGGATCGGCTCCGAGCAACGACAGCATCCCGAAGACCCCCTCCAGACGGGGCGAAAGCCGCTGATAGAGGGTGGCGACGTCGAGGAACGCCCATGCGACCCGGTCCTTCAGCGTGGTGTTCCAGGCACGGGCGAACGAGGGCTTGGAGGCCAGTCCCGGGGCCCGGTTCGTGGCGGTCAACCCGGGGAGCGCATTGGAGATGGCCGACCAAGATGGCCCCGCCACGAAGGCCGATCCGACCTGTCCAAAACACAGTTCCCATCGCAGGTCCTCGTCTTCCAGGGCCTCGGCGGCGGTGCCCGAAGGCTTGCCGGAGACGGCGGGCTGGAGATCGAGGGTCACCGAGGTGAATTGCAGGTCACCGGACCGCCAGGATTTGGAGACCGAGGCGCTGTTCGTGGCCAGATGTGCTCGGGCCGTACCGATCGCCTTCGCCACCGCGTTCGAAGACTCCCGGGCATCGAGGATCAGCAGCCACTGGAGTCCCGCGTCGTCCACCCCGGGCTCGACCGGGGGCGAGGGAAACCATGCCAGAGTGGCCTGCCCGCGGGTCGCCTCGTAGAGTTCCAGCGGATCCAGACCCGACTCCTGTCGCAGCACCGCGGCCCATTTCCGTCGCAAAGACGCCTCGAACTTCTCCCGGAACGGTCCCATGGCGGGGTCCTGCCAGAGGCGCCCAAGATTGGAGGCCCTGCCTGCGGACCGCGCCAAGGAGACGTCGGGAACACTGAGCACCGCAAGGGTCTGGTCGGGCAGGACCTCCTCAGGTCGGGGCAATTCGGCAAGGCAAACGCGGGTCAGCGCGAGCAGGAAGACCGTCGACCGGAGGCGGGCAATCATCGTTGTCACCAACTTGGAGGATGGGCGCTCGAAACGCAACGGACTCGCGGCCCGGTTGGGCATGACCCGGGCCGGATCGACCGATCCCGCCATCCCGTCCCGTGTCCGACGGAAAACCGGATCGGGGCCCATGTTGCGACTTGCCCCGGCCCGCGTGTTTCCCAGCATCCTCCAAGCATGACCTACCACGTGGAAGACCTGTTCGACCTGAGCCAGACCACGTACGGGGCCCTGTTCGAGGGAATCGAGCACCCTTGGGACGCCCTGAAGCGGCTCGCCGACCACATCGCCCGCACCGTGAAACCGGGAACGGCCGGGGCCGAGGTGCATCCCATGGCCCATGTCGGTCCGCAGGTGTCCATCGGGGCGGGCACCGTCGTGGAACCCGGGGCCATGATCCTCGGCCCGGCGATCATCGGTGCGGGTTGCCGGATCCGTCACGGGGCCTACATCCGGGAGAACGTCGTCGTGGGTGACGGATGCGTGGTCGGCAACTCGGTGGAATTGAAGCACTGCGTGCTGTTCAACGAGTGCCAGGTGCCGCACTTCAACTACGTGGGGGATTCGATCCTGGGCCACAAGGCCCACCTCGGGGCCGGATCGATCCTGTCCAACGTGAAGCTCGACCACCAGAACGTGTGGGTGAACTTCGATGGCACCCCCGTCGACACCGGCCTGCGCAAGTTCGGCGGGCTCATCGGCGACAAGGCCGAGATCGGCTGCAACGCGGTACTGAACCCCGGATCGATCATCGGACGTTCCTCGGTGATCTATCCCAACGTCTCGTGGCGGGGCATCCTGCCCCAGAACATGATCGCCAAGCACGAGGATCCCCCGAACGTGATCGTGCGACGTCCCCGTTCGACCTGACCGGATACCGGGCGGCAGCACCGTCCCGGATGATGCACGGCCTTCAGCGAGGATCGATCCGCACGACGAGCGACTCGTAGCCCATCACCCGTTCGTAGGCCTGCTCCCGCTCGACGCGTTCCTGCGACGACAGCACGGTGATCCGGGCCACGCGATCGATGCATTTCTGAAGGAGGGTGCGGACGAGCAGTCGGGCATGGGCCGCTCCCAGACACAGGTGGGCCCCGAATCCGAAGGCGAGGTGGGGATTGGGTTTGCGGTCGAGCCGGACCTCCTCGGGGGCCTCGAAGACGGTCTCGTCCCGATTGGCCGAGGCCCAGCAGAGCGACGCACGCCCTCCCGCCAGAACGGAGTGCCCCTGGACCTGCGTGTCGACGGGGCAGACCCGGCCGATGTGGGTGAGCGGCGTCACCACCCGGAAGAACTCCTCCGTGGCATGGATCACCCGGGAGGGATCCTGGCGCAGGAACTCCAGGGCCTCGGGGCGACCGGCGAGATAGCCCAGCACGGAAGCCAGGGTGTGGATCACGGTGTCGCGGCCGCCCGCGAAGGTCAGGTTGCCGAAGCCCATCATCTCCTCACGGGTCAGTGGCCGCCCACGGAAGGTGGCCCGGGCCAAGGCGCTGAAGAAATCACTCCCATCGCGGGTCCCCGCCTGATCGAACTGCTGGTGGAGATAGGCCTCCAGCGACATCCCCTTGGACCCGCCATCACGGAAGACGTGGGTCCCCCAACCGATCCACAGGTCGGCCTCGGACTCGGGCACGTTCAGCAGGTAGGTCATGGCCCTGGACTGGATCGGCAGCGCGAACTCCCGGACGATCTCGATCGAGTCGCGGGCCATCGCCTGCTGCAACATCCCGTCGATGAGCGCCTCCACCTGCGCGATCATCCCGGGATCCTTGGCGCGCTGGAAGAAGGGCTCGACGATCTTCCGGTAGTCGGTGTGGTCGGGCGGGTCGGTCTCCACCGGCAACTGGCGCATGGTCCGGACGTCCTCCTCGGAGGGGATCGGCACCCGGAAGGGAGCGTCGGAGCTGTAGGTCCTCCAATCCCGGGCCGCTTTGCGGACCTCCTCGTGACGGAGGATCATCGGCACGGTCTCGCCCTGAAAGTCGCAGGGGAGCACGCCGTCCTTGCGGCGCGCCTCGAGGAAGGGATCGGAAGACGGTTCCATGTCGCCCATGTGCACGCACGACTGCACCGCCGGTGGGGGCGGACGTCAAGGATACGTGCTGGAACGACCCGCGAGGTGCCCCCCGGACGCGGAATCATTCCCCGGAAACGGGACGCCCCCCCCGCAGACGAAGGACCGAACCGGTGCGGGCGGCCAGCTCCCGGTCGTGGGTCACCAGCACCAGCGCGGTTCCGGCCCGGGTATTCAGATCGAAGAGCAGTTCGGTGATCTTGACCGCCGTGGCCGGGTCGAGATTCCCGGTCGGTTCGTCGGCGAAGAGGATTTGTGGCTCGTTGATGAAGGCCCGGGCGAGGGCCACCCGCTGCTGCTCGCCCCCGGACAACTGGGCCGGATAGTGGTGGAGACGATCCGCCAGGCCGACCCAACCCAACAACTCCCGGGCCCGGTCCCGGGCACCGGCCGCCCCCCGCAATTCGGCCGGTACGAGCACGTTCTCGAGGGCCGTGAAGGTCGGGAGGAGTTGGAAGTTCTGGAACACGAATCCCACATGCTGGTTGCGGACGCGGGCGCGACCATCCTCGTCGAGCGCCCCGAGGTCGTGCCCCGCCAGTCGCACCAGACCCTGCGTCGGTCGATCGAGACCGGCGCACAGACCCAGGAGGGTCGTCTTTCCGGAACCACTGGGGCCGATGATCGCGCAGGTCTGACCCGGAAGCAGGCGCAGGTCCACCCCATCGAGCACGGTCAGCACCCCCCCGTCGTGCGTCGGATGGACCTTGCTGAGATTGCGGACCTCCAGGATGGGTTCAGTCACAGGGAGGAGAAAAGCACAGGAACGGGTCGCAGGCGAGCGGTGGAGGTGGTCGCGTCATGAGGCTCGCCCTCTGGAGCCGCGGTCGGGACGTCGAGGCCCGGAGGCGGACGCACCCCCGACGCCACGGAAATCCCATCGGGCAACCGGTTTCCAGCGACGGTCATCCGAACGGGCTTGATTCCGGCGACCGGAGGCGGAACAACGGGGTGTTCCCATGAAGATCCGTCGACGCCCATCCCCCCGGGTTCGCCGCAACCACGGCTTCACCCTGATCGAGTTGTTGGTGGTCATCGCGATCATCGCGATCCTGGCGGGCATGCTGTTGCCGGCGTTGGCCCGGGCGAAGGAGCAGGGAAAGCGCGCCCGGTGTCTCAACAACCTGAGGCAGATCGGCATCGGCATGACGCTCTACGCGAACGACAACAAGGACGTGCTGCTCAAAGCCCGCTTCGACGGGGGAAACTGGGTCCAGATCTCCATCAACGAACCCGAGGCCGGATCCGCCCGCCAGCTCGGGCTGCCGGTGGACACCAACTCGACCGTGGCCAAGATGTGGACCTGCCCCAACCGCCCCGACTTCCCGACCTACGAGCCCGAATACAAGCAGTTCAACATCGGATACCAGTACTACGGAGGCATCGATCGCTGGAGCAACCCGGCCGGCAGCTTCGACTCGAGGAGCCCGGTGAAGACCGCCACGTCGGAACCCGGATGGGTGCTCGCCGCCGACGCCGTGATGAAGGTCGATGGCAAGTGGGGCGGCGGGCGCGACTCGGCATTCAAGGGAATGCCACCCCACCAGGGGCCGGGCAAGAAGCCCATCGGCAGCAATCATCTGACGATCGATGGGGCGGCTCGGTGGGTCGCCGCCCAGAAGCTCCTGTTCCTGCACAGCTGGAACACCGGAGGCAGCCGGGACTCGTACATGTACCAGGACGACATCGGACCCGAATTGCAGGCCAAGGTGGCCCAGATCCGGCTCAAGCCCTGAGGCTCGCCAATAGACGCACCCTCCGTTCTCCCGCCCCTGCCCTCGCAGCCCCACTCAATCCCCGCTCACTCCCGAGTTCCCTTCGCCGTCGGGCGAGGGGATGCTTCGGCCATGCCGATGCGCGATCTCCGGAGCGTCCTCCCCGCGATGCTGACCCTGCTGCTGGCGGGCCTCGGAAGCTCCCGGGCCGCCGGGCTGCAGGTGCCTGCATTCACGGCCTACACCCTGCCAGACACCGATTCCCCCCGCATCTCCGAGCGGGGCGGGGTTCGCGGATGGACCGACCCCTCGCAATCGGTGCATTGGTATGGACGCCTGGGCCGACCCGGCCCGCTGCAGGCGCGCCTGCGCCTTCGCCTCCCCGAAGGGGCCGAATCCCGGCTGCGTCTCACCGTGGCCGGAGGCTTTCGCGAAGTGGTGGTTCGCGGGGAGGCGTCCGCCGATGCGCAGACCGCCGACTTCGGCACCTTCATGATCGAACGCCCCGGTTATCAGGATTTCCGTCTGGAATCCCTGAATCCGAAGGGACGGGACGCCGGCCACCTCGAGGCGTTGATCCTCGACGGCCCCGCCACCGATGGCGCTCATTTCAACCTCAAGGAGCGACGCAACGCCGCCTCGGTCCACCTGAGCTACAAGGCTCCCACCAACGCCATCGCGGCCTTCTACTGCGAGGTGACCGCCGTGGAGGAACCGGTCACCACCTTCTACATGGCCTGCGGATGGCACCGGGGCTACTTCGGCATGCAGGTCAACAGCCCCACCGAGCGGCGCATCATCTTCTCGGTGTGGGACAGCGGCGACGAGGCGGTCGATCGCGACAAGGTCTCCACCGAGAAGCGGGTGCAACTCATGGACAAGGGCGACGGGGTGTATTCCGGCGATTTCGGCAACGAAGGCACCGGCGGACACAGTCATCTCAAGTACCCATGGAAGACCGGACAGACCCAGCGCTTCCTGGTCACCGCCCAACCCACGAACCAGACGTTCACGGTCTATTCCGGGTATTACCACCATCCCGACAGCCACCGATGGATGCTGATCTCTTCGTGGAAGGCACCCAAGGAGGGCGGATGGCTCCGCAGCCCGCACAGCTTCAGCGAGAACTTCTGGGGCAGCACCGGGCACCTGCCCCGCAAAGCTCTCTACGGTCGCCAATGGATCCGCACGCCCGGAGGCGATTGGCTCGAGATCACCGAGGCGAGCTTCAGCCACGACCCCACCGGCAAGAGCGACCGCCTCGACCGCTTCATGGGCGTGGAGAAGGGGCAGTTCTTCCTGAGCCACGGCGGCTTCATCGAGGGGACCATGCCCTTCGGCCAACGCTTCACCCGCCCCTCGACCGGAGAACCTCCGAAGGATCTCGTGGAGTTCCTCCGGTGAATCGCATCTGAGACCGACATGGGACCGGGATCGGCCCGGTTGCAGCCACCCAGAAACACCATCACCTTTCCGTCACATCGACCATGAGTTCCCAAGGCATCGCGCGCGTCATCGGAGTCGGGCTGCTGCTCTTCAGCGCCCTCGTCATGGCCACCTCGGGCACCTTCGTGGTGAAGCCCGGGTACCGGGGCGTCGAGGTCACGATGGGCCGGGTTTCACCGGACTTCAAACCCGAGGGTTTCGGGCTGAAGGCTCCCTTCGTCACCGAGATCATCCCGGTGTCGGTCCGTCAGCAGACCGCCGAGGAATTGGCCGAATGCTACTCGTCGGACCTCCAGCAGATCCGGGTGGACCTGCGATTGCTCTATCGGATTCCCGAGGCTTCGGTGGTGAAGCTGTTCCAGGACTACGACGGAAATCCGTTCGAAAGCCTGGTCGCCCCACGGGTGCAGGAGGCGTTGAAGGAGGTGGCGGCGATGCAGAGCGCGGAACTCATCGTGAAGAACCGCGAGCAGATCAAGACCCGCTCGCTGGAGATCGCCCGCCGCAAGATCGGCTCGCTCGTGGTCCTCGAAGACATCGTCATCCAGAACATCGCCCTCACCCGCGAACTGGAGCACGCCATCGAAGCCAAGATGGTCCAGGAACAGGAGGCGTCGAAATCCAAGTACCTCCAACAACGGGTTCAGATCGAGGCCGACACGGCCGTGATCCGAGCCAAGGGCGAGGCCGAATCGATCCTGATCCGCGGCGATGCGCTGAAGAAGAATCCCGCCTTCGTGGACCTCCAGATCGTGGACCGATGGGATGGCATCGCTCCGCTGGTCATCGGCGGCAAGGATCAGATCCTGTTGAACCTCCAGGACCTGGAACGTCTCAAGGGCCAGAAGACCGAGCCCACCGGAACCCGCGCAACCACGCCGGTCCAGACACCGTCCCCGACTCCCCGGGCCATCAAGCGCTGACGCCATGAATCCTTCAACCGCCTCCCGTCTGATCGTCGCCTCGACGGCGTTCTTCCTGGCCTTGCTGGTCCTGAACTCGGCCTCGTATGTCATCGAACCCGGCACCCGCGGTCTCAAGGTCACCCTCGGCAAGACTCGGGAGGGATTCCTGCCCGAGGGCTTCGGATTCAAGACCCCGTTCATCACCAGCATCGTGCGGGTCAATGTGCGGCAACGCACCCGAGCCTTGACGGCCGATTGCTTCTCCTCGGATCTGCAGCAGGTGAAGGTCGACCTCCGGGTGCTCTTCCGGATTCCCGAGACGTCGGTCGTGCCGATCTACCGCGAATTCGCCGGCGATCCGTTCGACAGCCTGATCGCGCCCCGCGTGCAGGAAGCCATCAAGGAGGTCACCGCGCTCATGTCGGCCGAGCAGATCGTCAAGAACCGGGAGGAGATCAAGAAGAAGTCCATGACCCTCGCCAGTCAGAAGATCGGCGCGTTGCTGGTGGTCGAGGACATCGTCCTGCGCGACATCGACCTCTCCCCCGAATTGGAGAAGGCCATCGAGGCGAAAATGGTGGCCGAGCAGCAGGCCAACCAAGCCCGCTTCACGCAGATCCAGACGCAGACCGAATCCGAGACGGCGGTGATCAGCGCCAAGGGCGAGGCCGAGGCCATCCGCGTCCGCGGCGAGGCCCTCCGGCAAAGCCCGTCGTTCCTGCGCTGGAAGATCGTCGAACGCTGGAACGGACGATCGCCGATGGTCATCCCGCCTCCGTCCGAACACAACGCCGCGGGTCTCCTGCTGCCGCTCAGCCCGACCGAAACCGCTCCCGCGCCATGACCTCCCGACGCCGTGCCACCCTCCAGGCCCTGTTCTTGGCGGCCTTGGGGTTGTTGCTGATCTGGATCTTCCCGCGCGCCACCGCGTTCGCCGAGATGGCCGCCCGCGAATTGCGTTACCTCTGGTGGTTGGTGTTGATGATCGGCGTCGGCGCCTGGCTGATCTGGGGCTATGGGAGAAGACCCAAGGAATAGCCCAAGGAATGGCCCAAGCGGCTCGTGGCAACCGCGTCCACCGCTCCAACCACCGCTGCGGCTCCATCGAAGGAGTCGATGACAACTTTGAAACTATCGATTCACGCGGTGTGGGCGGTCGCGCTCAGGCTGTGCCCAGATGAACTCGACTCCCTGCAGAACCGGCCGCCGACGGTCTCGGTCGCTCAAAGCGCTGACCGTCTTCGCGGTAGTGGCAGGGTCCGCTCTCGGCATTTCCTGCGCCCTGACCGCTCCCCGCCCCTACCGCCCGACCGCGGCGTTGCCGCCGCCTCCCCTGATCGATCTCCACGTCCACACGGCCGGGATCGGCGCGGGTGACAGCGGGTGCCGACTTTCCAAGGACCTCGAGAACAGTTGGAAATTCAACGTGTACCTCAAGGCCTTCGGCGCCACCCGTGAAAGCCTCCGGACCAACGGGGATGCGTGGCTGCTGGAGAGGATCGCCGCACAGGTCGACGGCAGCGCCTCGGTCGACCAGGCCGTCGTGTTGGCCCTGGATGGGGCGGTGGATGCTCAGGGGCGGTTGGATCCCGCCGCCACCGAGGTCCATGTCCCCAACGAGTTTCTGGCCCAGGAGTTGACCCGATATCCGAACCTCCTCTTCGGAGCTTCGGTCAATCCCCATCGGCAGGACGCCATCGAACGCCTCGACGCCTGCGCCGCGCAGGGCGCGGTCCTGGTGAAATGGATCCCCAGCGTGATGCACATCGATCCGGCCGACGAGCGCCTGATCCCCTTCTACGAGCGCCTCAGGCATCATCGCCTTCCGTTGCTCACCCACACCGGTCAGGAGCGCTCGTTCACCCACGCCCAGGACGACCTGTGCGACCCGGAGCGATTGCGGTTGCCGCTGCGGCTCGGGGTCACGGTGATCGCAGCCCATATCGCCTCGACCGGCACCATCGACGGCGAACGCCACACCGATCGCCTCGCCCGCATGATGGCCGAGTACCCCAACCTCCACTCCGAGATCTCGTCGCTGACCCAGGCCAACAAGCCCGGCTACCTCGGTGAGGCGCTGACCCGGCCGGAGTTCGACGGACGCCTGTGCTACGGCTCGGACTTCCCGCTGATCAACACGGCGCTCGTCTCCCCGTGGCTCTTCGCCCATCGCCTGACGCCCGCACAGATGCACCGCATCGATGGGCTGACCAATGCCTGGGATCGGGACATCGCCCTGAAACAGGCGCTCGGCGTGCCGCCCGAGGTGTTCTCGAGGACGGCCCGGTTGCTGGCGCCACGGTTGCCCGCCGCCGCCGCCTCGAAGAGGCCGATGAAGGGCACTCAACCACCGCGCACGAGCTTGAGGAAGGCGGCTTCGTCGAGGATGGCGATGCCCAACTCACGGGCCTTGTCCAACTTGGAACCGGCGCTGTCGCCGGCCAGCAGGTAATCGGTGTTCCGGCTCACCGAAGAGGCGACCTTGCCACCGGCCTGGCGGATCAGCGCCGAGGCCTCGTCCCGACCCAGCGTCGGCAGGGTTCCGGTCAGCACCCAGGTCTTGCCGGCGATCGATCCAGAGCCACCGGCGGCCCGTTCGGTCTTGGGCTGGATGCCCAATTGGCTCAGGCGTAGGAGCGTGCGCCGCCCGGTCTCGGATTCCAGGTAGGCCTTGAGAGCCCCCGCCGCCCCATACTCGATCCGCGTCACGTATTCGGGCACGGCCGAGCTGCCCTTCTGGCGCAATTGGGTCCAGCGGGCATTGGCCTCGGCGGCCCCCAGCTCCGCCAGTCGGTCCCCCAGATCCCGGATCTCGCCCTTGAGTCGCTCGTACTCGTCGCGACGGCGGTCGCGCTCCGGCGAATCGGGGGCCACCAACGACGGCGAGGCCTCCGACAATCGATCGTACAGGTGCCCCAGTCGGACGATGCCCGCCAGGGTCTCGGACCGGGCCACATGATCGAGGTCCTCATGCATCCGTGCGATCTCGTAGGCCATGGTTTCGCCCACCGACGGCACCCCCAGCGCGTGGAGCCATCGGTGCAGCGGAGCGCTGCGGGCCCGATCCAGGGCAGCCACGACCTTCGATGCGTTCTTGGCGCCGAACACCCGCGGCTCGTCGTCGGTCCCCAGGTTCAACGTGGCCAATCGCTCCGCGGAGAGATCGAACAGGTCGAGCGGATCGCGGACCCAGCCCCGCTCCACCAGTTTCTCGGCGACGATCCCGCCCAGCGACTCGATGTCCAGGGCCTTGCGTTGGGCGAAGTATTCCACCCGCCGGGTCAACTGCGCCGGGCAACCGGCCACGTTCTGACACCGCCAGGCCACCTCGTCCTGGTCTCCGTCCGACACCTTCTCCTTGGCGATGGGGCCCCCGCAGGCCGGGCATGTTCCGCCCACATGACGGACGAGATCGAACACCTCGGCCCCCTCGGGTCGCAGGGTTGTCAGCACCTCGGCCACCTCGGGGATGACCATGCCCGCCTTGCGGATGACCACCGTGTCGCCGATGCGGATGTCCTTCCGGCGGATCTCGTCCTCGTTGTGCAGCGTGGCGCGGGCCACGGTCGATCCCTGGACGAACACCGGCTCGAGCTCGGCCACGGGCGTCAACACACCGGTCCGTCCGACCTGGACGGTGATCGCCCGCAACAGGGTCTGGGCCGGCGTGATCCAAGGCACCGGCTTGTGGACGATGGCGTATCCCGGGGAACGCCGTTTGTCAGGGATGCGCGCCGCGTCGTCGAAGCGGTCCACCTTGATGACCACGCCGTCGATCTCATAGGGCAACCGGCGCCGCAGATCGCGGTTCTCGTCGTACCCGGCCACGACATCGGAGCGATAGGCCTCGAGCAACGCCTCGATGCCCCCGCAAGCCCACCAACGCCCCTGCACCGGCAACCCCCAGGCCGCGAACTGGCGGAGCATCTGGGAATGGCTCTCGAAGCGGATGCCCTCGCAGACTCCCACCGCATAGAACACCGCTCGGATGGGCCGACGGGCGACGATCCGCGGATCGAGGAGCTTGAGCGACCCGGAGGTGGCGTTGCGGGGATTCGGCGCGGCCTTGTCGCCGGCGGCGACCAGCGCGGCGTTCATGGTGCCGAACTCCTCCAGCGTCATGTAGGCCTCGCCGCGGATCTCCACCCACTCCGGTGGCTGCTCCGTCGCCAATTGCAATGGGATGGCCCGGATCGTGCGCAGGTTGGCCGTGATGTCGTCACCGAACCGGCCATCGCCCCGCGTCACCCCGAGGGAGAGTTTCCCCTGCCGGTAATGGACGCTCAACGACACGCCGTCCACCTTGGGTTCCATGACGAGCGGCACGCTCTCGCGTCCGAGGACCTTGCAGATCTGCCCGTGCCAGGCCCGCAAGGCCGCCAAGGTGTTCTCGTCCTGAAGTCGGACCCGCCGCTCGCGATCCGGCTCCTCCGCCGACGTGGGCGATTCCGACGCCTCGACCTTCTCGAGCGACAGCATCGGCCGCTGGTGTTCCACGCGGGCGAAACCTTCCGACGGGGCACCGCCGACCCGCTGCGTGGGCGACTCCGGGCTGATCAACTCCGGGTGGGCCGCCTCCAACTGCTGGAGTTCCCGGTACAGACGATCGTACTCGAGGTCCGTGATGGTGGGTGCCGACAGGACGTAGTAGGCCCGATCGTGGGCCAGGATCTCCTCCGCCAACCGGGCATGACGAAGACGGGCTGACTCGTTGGAATGGGCGCTCACCGGCAAAGGCTGGCCCACGGTTCCCCGGCTTTGAAGCCAATACCGAGAGCCAACGGAACACCGCTGCGGATCCGAGCATCGGACACGGTCACCCTGTGCCCGGAGCCCGCCTCCGACTATTCGGCCGTCCCCTTGCGCTGCAGCGGATCCCAGTAGAGCGCATTGCGGTACTGGTTGGCCCCGCCCTTGATGGGGTCGTCCGGCGGATTGATGTTCGCGCTGCGACGGGTCTCGGCATGCCCATCATTGAAGACCACATTCCCGCGACGTCCGTGGCGATTGTCGTCGATGCCCTCGTAGGTGTTGCCGCGTCCCGGAGTCATGCCGGAACTTGGCCACCAGAGGCTACTGCTCCAGGTCAGGTCGGGCTTGGGCATCGTGTCGCCCACCACGAGGTTCTGAGTGGGATTGACGATGGCGGTCCGCTTGAACCACTTGGTGGTCGAGAGCCCGGCCGCCTCGTGGGAATCGTAGGGATGGACACCCAGGAAGAACGCATTGTAGCCGTACCCAACGAGGTGGCAGTCGAATTTCCACGACCAACTGATCCCGGCGTCCTTCCGCTGACCCTTGAGCGCATGGCAGCGGAAGTAATTCGACTGCCCCTTGGCGTACCCCACCATCGCCGTCCCCCACCAGTTCGTTCGGGAGGGAAGCTCGTCGGCCACGGTGAGGTTGCCATTGCGATGGCCGGGGAACACATCCCGGTTGTCATCGGTGTAGAGCTGCATGAACAGCGCGATCTGCTTCAGGTTGTTCATGCAGGCGATGGTCTCGCCCTTGGCCTTGGCCTTTCCGAGGGCCGGCAGGAGCATTCCGGCCAGAATCGCGATGATGGCGATGACCACGAGCAGTTCGATCAACGTGAAGGCTGCGCGGGCTGAACGAGGGTTCCGGGTTTTCATGGCAACAGGCGGGGCTCGGGGAGTTCCTCCGATGAAACCAATCCCACGCCATTTGTCCACCCCCTCGTGATCCCATCCTGAGCTCCATCCCGCATCGACACCCGCGAGCCCCCACCCCACCCGCTTCTCCCCTTTTGTCGTGATCCCACCCCACACCCTCCATCCCGCATCGCCCCCTGGCACCATCGGGATGGGGCCGGAGCAAGCTCTGGAGGCGATCACCCCACCCCCCCGCGCGCAGCGCGAAATCCCACCACCTCCAGAGCCTCCCTGCGCGCGCAGGCCCCATCCCGCGGGCCACCACCGACGGTAAGGATCACGACTCGATCCTTTTCTCCGCTCATTCCCCCACTACCATCCCCTCGCCCGCATGAATCCCTACGCCTCGATCGTCCGCGACTACGCCCGCAGCTTCCGCGAAGGCCGCTCCTACCCGATGGGCGGACTCGAGCCGACCACCGTGGCCACTCCACGTCCCGGGGCCCCCACGGCCCTGATCTTTTCGCCCCACCCCGACGACGAATGCATCATCGGTGGGCTCGCCCTGCGCCTCCTCCGGGAATGCGGGTGGAACATCCGCAACGTCGCCGTCACGCAAGGCAGCAACCGGGCCCGACAGACGGAGCGCTGGACCGAACTGCAGGCCGCCTGCGCCTACATGGGCTTCGGCCTCATCCAGACCATCGAGAACGGCCTCGAGAAGGTCACCCCCAAGTGCCGCGCCGAGGAACCCGCCGTCTGGGCCCCGATGGTCCGGCGCATCGCCGAGATCCTGAAGCAGGAGGCCCCTGCGGCCATCTTCGTTCCCCACGTCGCCGATTGGAACGGCACCCACATCGGCACCCACCACCTGGTGATGGATGCCTTGGCCACGCTCGGATCGGAATTCCAGACCGTGATCATCGAAACCGAGTACTGGGGCCAGATGACCCGCCCCAACCTGATGGTCGAGATCGGCGAGACCGACCTCACCGACCTGGTCACGGGCATCTCCTTCCACGCCGGCGAGGTGAAGCGCAACCCCTTCCACCTGCTCCTGCCCGCATGGATGCAGGACAACGTCCGCCGCGGCAGCGAACTCGTCGGAGGCCAGGGCGGCGCCGCTCCCGATTTCGGGTTCGCCACGCTCTACCGCCGTTGCCTCTGGAAGAACGGCGCCGTGGCGGAGATCCAGCAGGGTGGACTCAATCTGGGCCTGAAGGACCGGCCCGAGACCCTCTTCACCGTGTGAGCCTGGCGACCTCCGAATCCCCGTTGAAGCCCCTCACCGCGGACAAATACCGCGGACTGCGCGAGCTTCTGGCCGGCTACGGGAGCTGCGTCATCGCCTACTCCGGGGGCGTGGACTCGGTCTTCCTGGCCAAGGTCGCCCACGAGGTGCTCGGAGATCGCTCCCTCGCGGCCATCGCCGATTCCCCCAGCCTGCCCCGGCGCGAATTGCAGGAGGCCCTGGAGATCGCCGAACGATTCGGAATCCCCGTCCGCGTCCTCCAGACCCAGGAATTCAACGATCCCCGCTACCTTTCAAACCCCGAGAACCGCTGCTACTTCTGCAAGCACGCCCTCTTCCGCGAACTCGAGCCCATGGCCCGATCGCTGGGTTATCGGGTGTTGGCCTACGGCGAGAACGCCAGCGACATCGGAGACCATCGCCCCGGAGCCAAGGCCGCCGATGAATTCCAGGTCCGGGCCCCGCTGAAGGAGGTCGGTCTGACGAAGGCCGAAATCCGAGAAATCAGCGCGCACCTCGGCCTGCCCACCGCCGACAAACCCCAGATGGCCTGCCTGAGTTCCCGCATTCCCACCGGCGAGGCGGTGACCGAGGAAAAACTCCGGATGGTCGAAGAGGCCGAGGCATTCCTGCGCGATCAGGGCTTCTACGACCTCCGCGTCCGTCACCATGAGCTCGGGGGTGCCCTCAAGGCCCACCTCGCACGCATCGAGGTCGGGCCGAAGGAGTTCCATCGATGGGGGGATGCGGTGTTGCGCGAATCGGTGGTCCTGAGACTGAGGAGTCTGGGATATGGGTTGGTCACGGTGGATCTGAACGGCTACCGACGCGGACCCGCCCCTATCGCGCTCCGGGTGTCCGCCGCCTAGGCGGCCGCTGCGCCCCGAAGCGGCACCGGACCTCGCGGCCGGATCCGATGAACTCGACAGGGTGCGGTTTGGAGTTCCTGGAATCGGCTCCATACTGAGGGGTCCATGGCCGATGCCGCCCAGAATCCCCCGCTGTTGAGAGTCAGCGACCTGCACCATGCCTACGGAGACCGCCCGGTGCTGGCGGGCGTCTCGCTGCGGCTGCACGCCGGTGAGCGGGTGGCACTGACCGGTCCCTCCGGATCCGGCAAGACCACCCTGCTCAATCTCCTCGGCGGCGTCGATCGCCCCCGGTCGGGCCGCATCGAATTCGACGGGGTGTGCCTGAACGAGCTCGACGGAGACGGATTGGCCGATCTCCGACGCCGATCGTTCGGCACCATCTTCCAGTTCTTCCACCTCCTGCCCACGCTGACCGCGGCCGAGAACGTCGAGCTGCCGCTGCAATTGCTGGGAATTCCCACCCGCGAGCGACTCGATCGGGTGGCCCACCTGATGGAGCGTGTCGGAGTGGCCCATCGCGCCGAGGCGCCTCCGGGCGAACTCTCCGGCGGCGAGATGCAGCGCGTCGCCATCGCCCGGGCCCTGGTCCACCGGCCCCGATTGCTGCTGGCCGACGAACCCACGGGCAACCTCGACTCGCGCAACGGACAACGGATCCTCGCGCTGCTGCAGGAACTCACCGACGAGACGGGCACGGCGCTGGTGCTCGTCACCCACAGCCCGGAGGCCGCCGCCATCTGCCATCGCGAGATCCGCCTGAGGGATGGACTGATCGAGTCGGAACTGTCGCCCTCCCCGGAGCGCCTATGAACCCCGGGACCCCGGCTCAGGTCCAACGACTCCTCTGGACCCGCGTGAGTTGGCGTCATGCCCGAGGCACTCCATGGACCACCGCCCTGTTGGTGCTCACTCTGGCGCTCGGGGTGGCCGTGTACCTCGCCATCCGATTGGCCAACCAGGCGGCCATCGCCAGCTTCAGGAATTTCACCGATGTGGTCACGGCCGAGAGCGACGGCATGATCCTTTCTCCCGCCGGCAGCCTGCCGGAATCGCTGCTGACCGATCTGCGGCGACGGTTTCCCGACACCCCGGTCCATTGGGTGCCAGTGGTGGAGAGCACCGCTGTGGAACCGGGCGACGGAACGCCGGGAACCATCGGCAGCCGCCCGACCTACACGCTCCTGGGGGTGGATTGGGTGGCCTTGCAGAACCTCGCCCAGGCCCGCCAGTCGCCCCACCGAAGGACGGCCGAAGGGCCACGCCCTGCTGCCCCGGCTGGCACGAACGACTCCCGACCATCGCTGGACGAATCCGCACTGTGGGCCCGATTGCAGGATCCCCGGGCCGTGTTGATCCCGGCCGCGGTCGCCGCCCGGGTCGGCACCCCGACCCTGCGCCTGGTGATCCAGGAGCAGGTGGTGGAACTGCGGATCGCGGGAGTGATCCCCGAGGATCCTTCGCAACCCAAGGCCCCGGACAACCTGCTGCTCCTCGACCTGCCCGCGCTGCAACGTCTGACGGCGCGGCCCGGACAGCTCGACCGGATCGAATTCGTGCTGCCCGAGGGGATCGATCGTCCGGCCAGGGCGGCGGCCCTTCGCCGGCAGCTGGGGGAATGGTCGGGCGGGCGCTGGATCCTCAGCACCCCGTCCGACCGCCGCGACAACGCCGCCACCATGACGCGGGCCTTCCGACTGAACCTCACCATCCTGTCGCTGCTGGCACTGCTCGTCGGCCTGATGCTGGTGTTCCAGGCCCTCGACGGGGCGGTGGTCCGGCGCCGCGAGGAGATCGCCATCCTGCGCTCCCTCGGGGTCGAGCCGCGGAGGATCGCCCGCGCTTGGCTTTGGGAATCCGCCGCCCTCGGAGGGATCGGAGGCCTGCTGGGACTGCTGCTCGGGTGGGCCGGAGCCCAGGGCGCCGTGCGCGGGGTCGGACAGACGGTCAACTCGCTCTACTACGCCACCGCGGTGCAATCCGCCTCACTGGACCCCGCCGAGGCCGCACTCGCGCTGGCGTTGGCCATCGCCGCCAGCCTGGGGGCCGGAGCCTGGCCCGCCCGCCGGGCCGCCGGAACGCCACCCGCCCAGCTGATCGGTCGCGGTCGGGCCCAGGCCGGCACCCGGTCACCCCGCTGGATCCTTCCCACGGCGCTGGTGCTGCTCACGCTGAGCGCCCTGCTGACACTGCCGCCCCCGCTCCGATGGGAGGGGGGCTCGCGCATCTCGTTGGCGGCCTACGGTTCGGCCCTGACCGGGTTGCTCGGATCGGGACTGTTGGCGGGCCTGCTGCCCCCGTGGCTGATCGGCCGATGGACGTCTTGGAGCCGGATCTCGGCTCCCGGGCGCCTGGCCCTGAGCCATCTCCGGCGACCCACCGGCCGTCATCGTCTGGCGATCGCCGGGCTGGTCTGCGCCGTCGCCATGACCTCAGGCATGGCCATCCTCGTGGGCAGCTTCGACACCACCCTTCGAGGGTGGATCGAACGCACCTTCATGGCCGACCTCTATGTCTCCAGCGAGGGGGCACAAAGCGCCTCGACCCAGAACCGCATCCGACCCGAGACCTGGAAGTCGTTGGTGGCCGACCCGGAGGTGGTGGCCGCCAATGTCGTCCAAGCGCTCGAACTGCAGCTCCCGGGCGGCTCCACCCTGCTCTTCGGCGGGAACCCCGCCTTCATGCGGGATCAGGCACGCATCGCCTGGCGCGAAGCTCCCGCCGATGACGCGGTCTGGGATCCCGCCCGCAACCAGGGGCTCGCTCTCGCCAGCGAGAGCTTCTCCCACCGGTTCCAACTGCACCGCGGTGACACCCTCATCCTGCCCACCCCGGCCGGGCCTCGGCCCCTGATGCTGGCGGGCGTCTTCTCGGACTACGGCAACGAGCGCGGCTCGCTGGTGATCCAGCGGGAGCATTTCGCGGCCTGGTACGGCGACGAACTGGCGACCAGCATCATCGCCAAACTCCGGGATCCCGAACAGGCACCTGCGATCCGGACCCGTTGGAAGTCCGAACACCCGGGCCTGGCGGTGTACACCCAGGGTCACCTCCGCGGCGAGGCCCTGCGGATCTTCCGTCAGACCTTCGCCATCACCGATGCGCTGGAACTCATCGGTGTCGCCGTCTCGGTCCTGGGATTGGGCTTCACGCTAGCCAGTCTCCTGTGGGAACGGCGCAACGACCTGACCACCCTGCGCGCGCTCGGATTCCGGCACAGCGAGATCGCCTGGGCCACCACCCTGGAGAGTCTCGTCACGGCCGGGGTCGGCGTACTCGTCGGATTGCTGGCCAGCCTCGGATTGGGATGGCTGCTCATCCACCGGGTCAACGTCCAGACCTTCGGTTGGACCCTCGAAACCGACCCGCCATGGCTGTGGATGGGAGGCCTCGCCCTCGCTGTCCTGGCGATGGCAGCCCTGACCGGCTGGAGCATCGGACGCTGGGGAGCGGCCCTGCCCGCCGAACGCGAGGAATGACCCGACCGACGTCACCCCCTGCCATGCCCCACCCCGCATCTCCGATCCATGCCCCGCGACGGCCCGGCTCCGTCACCCGCGTGCTGTTCCTGATCACAGGCTTCCTTGGAGCCCTCGCAGCGGGTGCCGCCGACGACACCCCGGTCTCCGACCGCCGCGGATTCGCCATACCGCAGGCGGGGCGCGTTTTCCGATTCCCCGCCGACCACGGCAGCCATCCCGAGTTCAAGATCGAGTGGTGGTACCTCACCGGGCACCTCGTCTCGGGCGGCGGCCAAAGGCATGGATTCCAGGCCACCTTCTTTCGGCGCGCCGGCGAAGGACTCCCTGCACCGGCCACCGGAGGGGGTTCGACGAATTTCGCCACCGACGAGTTCTTCCTGGCCCACATGGCCTGGCTCGACGTGGGCACCGGGACCTTCCGCCATGAGGAGCGCCTCAACCGGCGGGGCTGGGACGCAAGGGCCGAGACCGGCAAGTTGGAGGTCCGCAATGGCAATTGGTCCCTGAAGGAACTCGGGCCCGATGCCGAAGGCCGCACCACCCTGGAGCTGAAGGGCGGCATCCAGGCCGACCTCGCCTGGCGCATGGAACTGCGCGCCACCAAACCCCTGGTGGTGTTCGGAACGAACGGCGTTTCCCGGAAGGCCCGGGAACCATCGGCGGCCAGTCATTACCTCACCTTCCCGCGCCTCTTGGTCTCCGGGGAACTCCGTCGCGGCGACCGGACCGAGCGCCTCGAAGGCGACGCTTGGATGGACCATGAACTGAGCAGCAGCCAACTCGGTGAGGGCCAGGTGGGGTGGGACTGGACCTGCATCCAGTTCTTCGATGGCCGCGAGCTCATGGCCTATCGGATGCGACGCTCCGACGGCGGCACCGATCCCTTCTCCACCGTCGCCTGGATCGACCGGGACGGTCGGGTGTCGCAATGGGGTGCCGACCGGTTCCAGTGGCGGGGCGAGGGCCGATGGAAGAGCCCCCGTTCCGGCGGGACGTACCCCGCCACCGTGTCGCTCACGGTGCCCGAGCCCGATGGACGCCCGGGCCCCACGCTGAAGATCGAGCCCCTGTGCGCCGACCAGGAGTTGTCCGGAGGCATCGGTGGCGTTCCGTATTGGGAGGGCGCCTGCCGTGTCCTCGACTCCCGGGGCCGCGAGGTCGGAAGGGCCTTCGTGGAGATGACCGGATACGCCGGGAACCTCCGCCGGGCCTTGTGACCCCCGGGCCCCAGGCCCTACCGTCCCCATCCATGAAGTGCCTCGTGACGGCGGGCCCCACCGTGGAACCCCTGGACGCGGTGCGTCGATTGACCAACCACTCGACCGGCAACCTGGGCACCGCGTTGGCCAACCACCTCGCCGGCCTCGGACATGAGGTGATCCTGCTGCGCAGCCGCACCGCCACCGCCGCGCCTCCGATCCATGCCGTGGCCACCGAGGCGTTCGGAACCTCCCGGGAGCTGCTCGCCCGATTCCAGGCCCATGCCACCCCCGATCCGGTGGCCATCTTCCATGCGGCCGCGGTCGGCGACTTCGAGATCGGCTCCGTGTTCCGCAAGGAGGCCGATGGTCGCCTCACCCGCCTCCATTCCGGAAAGTACTCCACCCGCGACGGCGATCTCCTGGCCGAGTTGAGACCCACGCCGAAGATCCTCGCCCAACTGCGGGACCTCTACCCGAAAGCCTGGATCACGGGATGGAAGTACGAGGTGGATGGCACCCGGGACGACGTGATGGCTCGCGCCCGGGCCCAATTGGAGAGCTGCCGCTCCGACGCCGTGGTGGCCAACGGACCGGCCCATGGCCCCGGGTTCACCTGGTGGACTCCGGGCCGGGAGATCCCGGTCGCCGACACCAGGGCGTTGTATCGGCTGCTCGAAGAGCGGCTGCCGGCCTGACACCTGGGGTACGCCCCGTCGTCCACCGGGAGGCCGCCGATGCGTTGCCTGTGAGAGCGATGCCGGCCCTCACCCCGCGGCGGGATCGCCGGTCCAGGCTCGATCGGAGACCCAGCGGAGGGCTCCCTCAAGATCGGTGAACTCACCGTCGAGCTGGGCGGTATAGGCATCCTTCAACAGGGCTCCAAGACGGGGTCCCGCGACCCAGCCGCGCGCCAGAAGATGACGTCCCTGAAGGAGGGGGGCCGGAGCCGAGGCCTGCACCTGCAGTTCCGCCGCCGCCTGACGAAGCCGTTGGACCGAGGGCGGAACCCCCGGAGGCCGCGGGGGGCGCGCCGAGGCGTCGGCGGTCATGACGGTGCACAAGGTGTCGATCGATGAGGGCCGAAGCCGGACCGCCAATCGCCGGACCATCCGTGCCGAGGGGTCTTCGGAATGCACCATGTGGTTGACCACCAGCGGCACCACGCGGTCCACCAGGGTCTCCTGGAAACCGATGCGCCGAAGAAACCCCGCCGCGAGGCCTCCCCCGGCCACCTCGTGTCCCGGCGACACGATCCGATCGCGACCGCCCTTGGCCTCGACACGGGTGCAGGTGGCCTTGCCGACATCATGCAGCAGCACCGCCATCATGAGGACGCACCGTTCGTCCGTCGCCAGGTCCGCCCAACCGGGGCCATCCACCAGCGCGTCGACGGCATGGAGGGTGTGGGTCCAGACATCGCCCTCGGGATGCCATTCGGGGTCCTGCGGCACCCCGACCACGGCGGCCAATTCCGGCAGGTGCTCCAACCAACCGCTGTCCCTGAGGAAGGCCAGGCCCAACGATGGATGGACCGAGCGGGTCGCCCACTTGAGCCATTCCTCCCGCACGCGCTCGACCGCCAACTCTCGATAGCTCGAGCGGATCGAACGGCACAAATCCAGGGTGTCCGGCGCGGCCCTCAGGCGGAACCGGCCCGCGAACTGCATGCCGCGCAAGACCCGCAATGGATCCTCGGGAAACGCTCCGCTGGTGTGCCGGAGGATGCCCGCGCGCAGGTCCGACCGTCCGCCGTGGGGATCGATCACCTCGCATTTCCGGGGATCCCACAGCATCGAATTGATGGTGAAGTCGCGGCGGGCCGAGGCCTCGACCGGGCTCAACTCCGGGTCGAACTCGATGTCGAACCCCTTGTGGCCGGGTCCCCGCTTCGAGTCGCGGCGCGGCACGGAGAAATCCCAGACCGCTCCGCTCGGATGGGAGAGTTTCACCACCCCGAAGGACCTGCCCACCCAATCGGCGCGCCCATGGCGGGAAAGCAGGGCGGCCAGGCGAGGGTAATCGAGCCCGTAGACCTCGATGTCGAAATCATGGACCGGCACTCCCAGCATCCAGTCCCGCACGCAGCCACCCACCAGGTAGGATCGCTCCAGTCCGGGCGTGTCGCGCAGCAGCCTCAACAGGTCCGGTGGCAGGATCTCGACCATGGGAAGGACGCGGGATGCCCGCGATCAGCGACACTCGGGCAGGCCGAGATCGCGCCTGAGGCCGGCCCAGGGCTCGTGGTCCCACTCGTTCACGGTCCCGGGTTCCTCTGCCTCCGCCGGCGACAGCATCGCCAGGAAGATCACGGGTTCGCGGAACGGGTTGTAGGTGCCATGGACCTCGTTCTTCGGGATCAACACCATCTCGCCCGCCTTCAGGACCCGGTGCTGCCGACCGCACCACTGCTCGGCCTGTCCGGACAGGATGTAGATGATCTCCTCGCGGGTGGGATGGCGATGGAACCCATGGCAGCGACCCGCATCCAGGGTGGCCCGCACCAGCAACAGCGACTCGCACGGCACGATGTCCGGGCGGGAGAGCCAGGTGTTCAGCGTGTAGGGCGTGAGGTCGGACCGGCTGTCATCGGCCGTGACAAACCGCCGCTGAGACACCTCCGAAGACGGGTTCATGCGGGGAATTCCGCCCGAGCCACGCGGCGACGCAAGCCTTTCCGGCCCGGACTTCCTCAGCCGGGCGGCGTGTGGAGACCGACACGCCGGGCCGGGAGGAGCGTCAACCGGCCTGGCCCACCTGACGGCGGATCGATCCGCAGATCGTGGCGGTCCAGCGCTCCATCACCTCCATGTCCGGACCCTCGATGAGCAACCGGGCCTTGGGCTCGGTGCCCGAATAACGGAGCAGCACGCGGCCCCCCTTGGGCCCGACCTCGGCCTCGGCCTGCTTCACCAGATCGAGGATCTCCTCGAGCTCCTCGAAGGGCGTCTTCATCCGCACCGGCACGTTGGTCACCAACTGGGGATAGCGGGTCCAGCAGCGGGCCATCTTGGAGAGGGGCTCGCCGCGGGTGCGCATGGCACCGAGGATCTGCAGGGCCGCGACCAGGCCGTCGCCCGTGCTGCTGTGGTCGCGGAAGATCAGGTGCCCGCTCTGCTCGCCCCCGAAGTTGTACCCGTTGGCCAGCATGCAATCGATCACGTTCTTGTCGCCGACCGCCGTCCGCACCACCTCGCCCCCGGCCGCGCGGATCGCCACATCGAGGCCCGCGTTGCTCATCACCGTGGCCACCAGGGTGTTCTTGGCCAACCGCCCTTCGGCGATCATCTGGAGCGCACTGATGGCCATGATGTCGTCGCCATCCACGAGGTTGCCGGCCTCGTCGCAGAGGAGCACCCGGTCGGCGTCGCCGTCGTGGGCGATGCCCAGGTCGGCCCGATATTCGCGGACCTTGCCGCAGATGAGCTGCGGGTGCATTGAGCCGCACTCGCGGTTGATGTTGGTGCCGTTGGGCTGGGTGCCGAAGGCGATCACCTCGGCCCCGAGTTCCTGGAGCACCATGGGCGTGGTCTTGTACGAGGCCCCGTGCCCGCAATCGACCACGATGCGCATGCCCTCGAGGGTCAACTGCTTCGGGTAGGAGGACTTGGCCTGCTCGACGTACCGCCCGATGGCGTCGTCCACGCGGATGGCCTTGCCGATCTCGCTGGCCGTGGGACGGAACGCCTCGATCTCGCCGCTGAAGACCAGTTCCTCGATGCGGTCCTCGGTGGGATCGTCGAGCTTGTAGCCGTCGGGCCCGAAGAACTTGATGCCGTTGTCGTCGTAGGGATTGTGCGAGGCGGTGATCACGATGCCCGCATCGGCCCGCATGGAGCGGGTCACATAGGCGACGCCCGGGGTCGGCAGCGGACCGATGAGCACCACGTCGACCCCCATCGACAGGATCCCCGAACTGATGGCGTTCTCGAGCATGTAGCCCGAGAGGCGGGTGTCCTTGCCGATGACGATCCGGTGCCGGACGCGATTGCGGGCCTGGCCGTTCCTGTTCTTGAACACATGCGCCGCTGCGCGACCCAGCTTCAGGGCGGTCTCGGCCGTCACGGGCTCGATGTTGGCGCGCCCTCGGACACCGTCGGTCCCGAAGATCCGTTTTTGGTACGACATATCTGCAACGCGAAGCCTGCCAAAACCGCCTACTTGCGGGCAACTGGCATTCCGTCCCGCGTCCCTCCCGCACCGGATCCCCGGGTCCATGACATCGGCGATCGTCCTTCCGCCGCATTGCCCCCCGGCTGGACGGTCCATAGGCTTCGGCCCTCGTGTCCCGATCCCTCGGTCCAACTGCACTGCCCGCGCTGCTGAAACAGGTGTTCGGCTACACCGGTTTCCGCCCGCACCAGGAGGAGATCATCCGGGACGCGCTGGCGGGGCGCGATGTCTTCGCCCTGCTGCCCACCGGCGGGGGCAAGTCCCTGTGCTTCCAACTCCCGGCCCTGGTCCGGCCGGGGCTGACGGTCGTCATCTCGCCGCTGATCGCCCTCATGAAGGACCAGGTCGATCAACTGCAGGCCAACGGCGTGGCCGCGACCTTCCTCAATTCGTCCCTCTCCGAAAAGGAGCGGAAGGCCCGATGGCGGGGCCTGCACCATGGGGAGTTCAAGCTGCTCTACCTGTCCCCGGAACGCCTCATGGTCGGCGAGGGATCGCTCTTCGAGAGCCTGCGCCAGTGGAACGTCCAGCAGGTGGCGGTCGACGAGGCCCATTGCATCAGCGAATGGGGGCACGATTTCCGACCCGAATACCGGCAATTGTCCCTGCTCCGCGAACAATTCGCCGAACTGCCGTTCATGGCCCTCACGGCGACGGCCACCACCCGGGTGCGCGACGACATCGTCCGCCAACTCCGTCTCAGGGATCCGTCGATCCATGTGGCGAGCTTCAATCGACCCAACCTGACCTACCGGGTGATCCCCAAGTCCCAGGCCTACCGGCAGGTGCTCGATTTCGTGAAGGCGCGCCCGAAGGAAAGCGGCATCGTGTACTGTTTCTCGCGGGCCTCGGCGGAGTCGGTGGCGGCCAAGCTGGCCCAGGACGGGATCAAGTCCCTGGCCTACCATGCGGGACTGTCGGCCAAGGAACGTTCGGCCAACCAGGAGGCGTTCCTCCGGGACGAGGTCCGGGTCGTCTGCGCGACGATCGCCTTCGGCATGGGCATCAACAAACCCAATGTCCGCTTCGTCATCCACCACGATCTCCCGAAGAACATCGAGGGGTACTATCAGGAGACCGGTCGCGCGGGCCGCGACGGCCTTCCCGGCGAATGCCTGCTGCTCTTCAGCCCCGGCGACGTGGCCAAGCAGACGGCGTTCATCGCCGAGAAGACCGATCCGGAGGAGCAGCGCATCGCCCGGGAACAGCTCCAGCGGATCAGTCACTACGCCGACAGCTCCGAGTGCCGACGGGCCGCCCTTCTGGAGTACTTCGGCGAAGCCTATCCCCAGCCCAATTGCGGCACCTGCGACAACTGCCTGAGCCCCCGGTCCACCTGGGACGGCACGGTGGCCGCGCAGAAGTTCCTGAGCTGCGTGTTCCGCATCCGCCAGAAGAGCGGCTTCGGGACCGGCTTCAACCACGTGATCGCGGTGCTCACGGGCAGCGAATCCGAGAAGGTGGTCCAATGGGGGCACGATCAGCTGAGCACCTACGGCATCGGTTCCGACCTGGGCCGCAACGAGTGGGCCTCCATCGGCCGGGAGCTGGTGCGCCTGGGATACCTCCGGCAGACCTCCGAGCAGTTCAGCGTGCTGGAGATCACCCCGGAGGGCATGGCGGCCTTGAAGGACCGCCGGACGATCACCCTCACGAAGCCGATGGAACGGTCGCGCCCCAAAGCCGAGCGGGTGGGCGACATCGACTGCGACGAACTGCTCTTCGAGAAGCTCCGGATCCTGCGCAAATCGCTGGCCGACAGCATGGGGGTGCCGCCCTACATCGTGTTCGGGGACAACTCGCTGCGGCTCATGGCCCGCGAATGCCCGACCACCGACGAGGAGTTCCTGACCATCTCGGGCGTCGGCGATCGCAAGCTGCGCGACTACGGCGCTGAATTCCTGACCGAGATCCGGGAGCATCTGAGGAACAATCCCCGACGCTGAACCCGGACCGCGGGTTTCACATCTTCTCGGTGACCTCGATGCCCAGCGTCTCGAGCCCGAGCTTCAGCACCTGGGCGCTGAGGCGGCACAGGGCCAGGCGGGTCGAGCGGGCGGGCTCATCGGCCTTCAGCACCGGGCAGGCCTCGTAGAAGCTGCTGTAGAGCCCCGCCAACTCGTGCAGGTAGTTGCAGAGGTAGTTCGGCCGGCATTCCTCGGCGGCGGCCTGCAGCGTGAAGCCCAGGTTCATGAGGTGCTTGGCCAGCGCGACCTCCGCGGCCTCGGTGAGCACGATCGTTTGCGCGGCGGCCGGGGCCCCGGAATCGCGCACCACCTTGGCCGCACGGGTGTACTGGTACTGCACGTAAGGGGCCGTGTTGCCCTGGAGGGCCAGCATCTTGTCCCAGGAGAAGACGTAGTCGCTCTGCCGATTGGGCAACAGGTCCTGCCACTTCACGGCACCGATGCCGACGATCCGGGCGATCTCGCGGCGCTCGGCCTCTTCGAGGTCCGGACGCTTCTCGGTCACGACCTTCAGGGCCCTCTCCTCGGCCTCGTCGAGCAGGTCGGCCAGGCGCACGGTGTCTCCGGATCGGGTTTTGAAGGGCTTGCCGTCCTCGCCCAGGATCTTGCCGAAGCCGATGTGCCGGAGTTGGGTCTTGCCGTAGGCCTCGGGCTGCCACCGGGCGAAGACATGGAACAACGCCCGGAAATGGCCCGACTGACGGTCGTCGACCACATACAGGATCTCGTCGGGGGCCCAGGTGCGGATGCGATGATCGACCGTGGCCAGGTCGGTCGTCATGTAGTTGAACCCGCCGTCGCTCTTGCGGATCAAGGCGGGGACATCCACCCATTCCCCATCGCGGCTCACCAGGAAAGGATCGTCCTTGGGTGGCATCGAACGGTCGCTGAAGACCGCCACCGCACCGTCGCTGGATCGTGCGATGCCCGATGCCAGCAGCGCCTCGACCACGGCCCCCAACTGCGGATTGTAGAAGCTCTCACCCAGAGTGTGGTCGAACCGGGTGCCCATCCGTCCGTAGAGCGTGTCGAACTGGACCTGCGAGAGGCGGATCATCTCCTGCCAGATCGCCAGGTTCTCCGGGTCGCCCGCCTGCAGACGCACCAGTTCCTGCCGCGCGGTCTCGAGCCGCGCCGGATCGGCGTCGCACTGCGCGTTGACCGTCTTGTAGAGTCGCTCCATCTCCGCGATGGGATCTCGCTCGAGGGCCGGCCGATCCAGCGACTCCTTCCAACCCACCAGCAGCTTGCCGAACTGGGTTCCCCAGTCGCCGATGTGGTTGTCGCTGATGACCCGGTGCCCGAGCAGTCGCCACATCCGTTGCAGCGCATCGCCGATGCCCGTGGAGCGGATGTGACCGACGTGCATCGGCTTGGCGACATTCGGCGAGGAGAAGTCGAGGACGACCGTCCGAGGCGTCTCGGCCTTCGGCACCAGCACGGGTTTGCCGTCGGCCGCGTCGGTGACCCAGCTCTCCAGGGCCTTTCGGGTCAGTCGGAAATTCAGGAAACCGGGCCCGGCGATCTCGACCGGTTCGCAGCAATCCGAGACCTCGAGGCGCGCGATCACGTCGGCGGCCAATTGCCGAGGGTTCATGCGGGCGGCCTTGGCCACCAGCATCAGGGAATTGCTCTGGAAGTCCCCGAAGCGCGCCTCGGAGGCCGGTTTCACCTGGATGGTGGCGGGGTCGGCGGCAGGAACGAGGGCGGAAACCGCGGCGCGCAGCCGGGATTCGAGGACACGTTGGAACATGGGAGAACGGGGTCGGGCTCGGTCGGAGGGCCCGCGGACCGGGGTCAGCGAAGACCCTCGGAGAAGTCGCGGATCATCTTGATCATGGCCTCCGCGTCGGGCGCCTGGGTGATGGACTTCAGGAATTCGTCGCGGCGGAGGACCTTGGCGATGCCGGCCAGGGTGTGCAGATGCCGCTGGAACTGCCCCGCCGGCACCAGGAACAGCGTGACCAGGTGCACGGGCTGATTGTCGAGCGCATCGAAGCTGACACCGGGGCGGGAGCGCCCGAAGGCGGCGGTCACCTCGGTGATCAGGTCGGTCGAGGCGTGCGGGATGCCGATGCCGAAACCGATGCCGGTGCTCATGGAGGTCTCGCGCTTCTTGACCACCGCGGTCACGGCCTCGCGATGCTCGGGCAGGACCTTGCCCGAGGCGACCAGACAACCGATCAATTCGTCGATCGCCTCCCAGCGGTTTTTGGCCGCGAGTTCAGGAACGATCTGCCGGGTCGTGAGAATGTCGCCAAGATTCATGCGTCCTGTGGAGACGCAGCTTCTCGCCGCCGGAGGCGTTGTTTCAAGTGTCATTTGCGGGACGACCTTCCGCCGACCGCAAGTCACCCGACCCGGCCGGGCCCTGTTCGGCGCCCGGGTCACCGCCCCGCCGGGGACTCAAAGCACCCACCGCTCGACCAGCCGCCACGCCCCGATGGAGACATCCCTCGCGTGGATCGCGGCCCACCGCAGAACCGTCCAGACACCCGGCCGATCGGCGATCCAAGCCATGCCCACGAGCAGCACCAGCGCATTGCCCAGCCAGATGAGCGAGCCCGAGAACAGGAATCCCTCCCCCGCGAGGTCCGGCTGCCGGATCCGCAGGATGACCGCCGTCATGGTGAGATGGAACCCGTAGGTGAATCCCAACCCCGCCTGATAGAGCGGCAGCACCCACCACACGGTTCCCCAGCGCCAATGCACCCCTGCCATCACGAGGGACCACAGCAGCGAATAGATGGGCAGGAAATAGGGAGAGAGGGCGATGAAGGCGTTGCTCCGGCTCACCCGCACCTCCCCGCCGCGACTGTGGACCTTGAACGACTCGACCCTGGCCCCGCACATCCAGGCGCTGACCGCATGGGTCAGTTCGTGTCCCAGGACGTACAACCACATCGGCCTGGGCAACTGGGCGTACACCACGGCCCAGATGCCCAACCCGACCACCAGAGGCACCCAGGAGGGACTGCCGGAAACGGACAGTCGCGCGACATCCCAGACGGCCAGGCTCAAGCCCAGATTGACCGGCAACAGCGACAGCGCGATCACCCATCGAACCCCTCGCCGCAACCCTCGTGACACCATTTCCGCCGAACACTCCCTGCCCGCGGTCCGATCGAACAGTCCAAATCGGGGGCCAAGGCGGGGGCCGGAACCGGGATCGCGAGGCTCCCATGCAGTTCGGGATCCTCCCGCCGTCCATGCCCGTCCTTGCTGACCCTGTGGGGAGCGGGCATCCTCGGGGTTCTTCGATCCGATGAAACCCAAGGCCAAGCCCTCCGTGAATCCGCTGGCCAAAACCCCGGGACCCACCGCGGTCAAAAAGCCCGGTAGGGCACCGGGATCCACCCGGGAACGGATCGGATCGGGTGCCGGGGTTCCCGACGAGGTTCCCACCGACACCGCCGCCAGCGAATTCGCCGGACAGGTGACCGCGGAACTGGGTAGGCCCCTAAAATCGGGGGAGATCGAGACCCTCCGTCTGGTCGACAGCCTGTTCGCCCGTGTCCGGAGCGGAACGCCGCTGACCCTCGGGCATGTCGCCGAACTCGGCTTCCTGGTCGGCGACAATGCCTGGCAGAAGGCCGATCTATGGAGCAGCCCCCCCCGTTCGGCCGGGGAACTGTGGCAATACATCGCCGTCCTCGCCGAGGAACGGAACCTGGCCATCCCGACTTTCCTCAAGCCGGTCACCCGAACCGCCGAGGCGCGGGCCGCGGTCGCAACCCATCGCCGCGAGCGTGATGTCCAACGCTGGAAGACGCTCCTGGCCAACCTGCAACTGGGACCGTCGGAAGATGCCCGACCCGGGGGGCAGATCGAGCTTCGCCTGCGCCTCGATACCAAGGAGGCGTTGGTCGAATGGCGCAGGGCCGGTGCCGACGCCTGGACGGCGATCAAGCCCGGCAAGTTCAAGGACTTCGACGAGAAGCACGCCACGGAGCTCCTTCCCGAGGTGGCGCTCCTTTGGCAACCGCTGGCCCAAAGGGCCCGGTACGGCTACCCCATCGAACTCTTCTACCACGACCAGAACACCCGGCTGTTCCTCAACCGGGTGCTCCGCCTGCCCGCGCTGCATCCGTTCATCGTGGGCGCCGCGGGCGAACCACTGAACCGTCCGGAGCAACCCCTGCGCTGGACCCTCGGCGACGCCGACGACACCCACTCCGATTACTCCCTGCGCCTGCTGACCGGCGAGGGTCAACCGGTGCCGCCCTTCCTGCTCACCCTGCAGGGGCGCCCCTCGCTGTACCTGACGCCCGACACCCTCTATGCGGGCCCTCCGGCCGAGGATCGCGCGCTCGATCCCGCCCTGGAGACCCGCATCCCCGCCCCGGCCCTCGAGACCCAGGCGGGCGTGCGATTCCTGTCACACCTCCAACTGGCGCTCCCTCCGCGACTGTCCTCCAAGGTGGCGGTGATCCCGCTCCAACCCCGGATTCGGGCCGAACTGGTGCAGCCCATCGTCGGGTACGACAACGAGTTCTGCTTCCTGGACCTCGTCGCCGCGAGACCCGACGGTCAACCCGTCGAGCGCTGGACGGGCACCGCCTGGAGCGAGCTGGACGCCCCGGGAGCCGCACCGGCGAGCGGCAAAGGCCCAGCCGCGGGTTCGGCCGAACCGGCCGATGCGCTCTGGATGTACGACCGCTCCGCCCTGGCCGAAGCGGCCCGTCGCCTCGACGCCTCCGGATTCCGCTGGGACTTCGCGCGCCAGCGCTGGTCGGCCAAGGTCACCCGACAATTCCCCGACCGTTTCGTTCCCTGGCTGAAGTCGCTGCCCGCGTCGCTCGAACTCGATCTGCAGGGCGAACTGGCCTCATTCCTCAAATCCGAGGTCTCCGGCACGGTGAAGCTCGAGGTCCAGGAATCGGGCATCGACTGGTTCGACCTATCGGTGATCGTCGACGTGTCCGACACCTCGCTCACGCAGGACGAGATCAGGATCCTGCTCAACGCCCGTGGAAAGTGGGTACGGTTGTCGAACAAGGGCTGGCGCAAGCTGGAGTTCAAACTGTCGGCCCAGGAAGACGAGCAACTGGCCCGCCTGGGGCTCAACCCGCACGAACTGAGCTCCGAAAAGCAGCGGCTCCATGCGCTCCAGTTGGCCGACCCGGCCGCCCGGCAATTCCTCTCGGAGACCAGCTACCAGAAGGTCGAGCGCCGCGCCGCCGAATTGAAGGCCCGGGTGACCCCCGAGGTGCCGGTCGAAATCCATGCCGAACTCCGTCCCTACCAGAAGGAGGGATTCCATTTCCTGGCCTACCTGAGCACCAACCGGTTCGGCGGCATCCTGGCCGACGACATGGGCCTCGGCAAAACCCTGCAGACCCTGACCTGGATCGCCTGGCTGCGCGGCCAATACGCCCAACCCGCCCCGATCCTGGTGGTGTGCCCGAAGTCGGTCGCCGACAACTGGCGATCCGAGACCGTGCGATTTCTGCCGACCCTGCGTCCGAGGGTCTGGAGCAGCGACGACATGAAGTCGCTCCCCGCGCAGACACACTCGGCCGACCTGCACATCATCAACTACAACCAACTCCGCTCCATCGGCGAAAAACTCCGGACCGAATTCCTCGCCGTCATCCTCGACGAGGGGCAGTACATCAAGAACCCCGGTTCGGTCACCGCCCTCATCGCCACCCGCATCGAGGCCAAGAACCGGGTGCTGCTCAGCGGCACGCCCATCGAGAACAAGCTGATGGACCTGTGGAGCCTGATGGCCTTCGCCATGCCGGGCATCCTGGGCAATCGGGCCGACTTCCAGAAACTCTTCGACGCCAAGGAGGACCCGCTCTGCCGACGCCGCCTCGCCGCCCGGGTCCGACCGTTCCTGCTGCGGCGCACCAAGATGCAGGTGGCCAAGGACCTGCCCGAGCGCATCGAAGAAGACCTGCTCTGCGAACTCGAGGGCGAGCAGAAGACCCTCTACAAGGCCGAGCTCAAGCGCGCGCAACAGATGCTTCTGGGCATCAGCACGGCTTCGCAGCTCAACAAGAACCGCTTCAACCTGCTGACCTCCCTGCTCCGCCTGCGGCAAATCTGCTGTCACCCGAAATTGGTGAAGGAGGACTCGAAGGCCGAGAGCACCAAGGTGGAGGCCCTGATCGAGACGCTGGACCCCATCATGGAAGAGGGCGGCAAGGTCATCGTGTTCTCCCAGTTCGTGGAGATGCTGGGCCTGCTCAAGAAGGCCATCGCCGAACGCAATTGGCCCACCTACTACCTCGCCGGCGACACCGAGAACCGTGGGGAACTGGTGCAGCAATTCCAGCAGCACGCCGGCGAGGCGGTGTTCCTCATCTCGCTCAAGGCCGGTGGATTCGGACTGAACCTGACGGCCGCCAGCTACGTGGTGCTCTTCGACCCCTGGTGGAATCCCGCCGTGGAGAACCAGGCGATCGACCGGGCCCACCGCATCGGTCAGCGGCAGACGGTCATCGCCTACCGGTTGCTCATCAAGGACAGCGTGGAAGAGAAGATCCGCGCGTTGCAGAAGTCGAAGAGCCAACTCGCCGAGGACGTGCTGGGCGAAGACAAGTTCGCCCAGTCGCTCACGCTCGACGACCTGAAGTACCTGTTCGAAGGTTGAGTGGAGAACGTCGATCCGTGGGGAGGGCCCTCGGAACGCCGGGTCGGGAGACCCGGCCTTCCGGGAGCCTTCTGGGAGAACCCCGATCGCAAGGACCGGTCACCAGTAACGGGGCACCGATGGATCGACCTCGCGGCTCCAGCGGTCGATGCCGCCGGTGAGGTTCACCAGACCGGTGAACCCGTGCTCCTCCAGGAATGCGATGGCGTGGGCACTGCGGACCCCGTGGTGGCAGTACACCACCGTGGTTCCACCTCCGGCGCACCATTCGGTCAACTCCTCCCACCGCGACTCCAGCTGCGACAACGGCAGCAGGCGCGACTCCGGCAGGGCGCAATGGGCATGCTCTTCGGGTTCGCGCACGTCGAGCAAGCGCAGCCGCTGCGCAGAGGCCGATGACTCCAAGCGCTTCCGAAGTTCCTTGGGAGTGAGGGATTCCATATCGAGGACCGGAGCGCCCGTCAGCCCGGGGCATTCCGGACATCAACCCTGCAGGGCCGCCAGGTAGCGCTCGGCCTCGATGGCCGCCGAACAACCCAGGCCTGCCGCCGTGATGGCCTGACGGTACACCGAATCGACGCAATCCCCGGCCACGAACACGCCGGGAACCTTCGTGCGCACGGTCCCGTCGGTCTTGAAATACCCGTTCTCGTGCAGGTCCAACGTACCCTTGAACAGCGAGGTGTTGGGCACATGCCCGATGGCCACGAACACGCCCGTGCATGGCAGGTGCGACTCGCCGCCGGTCTTGAGATTCTTGAGCTTCACGCCCGTGACCTTGTCGGCGGCCAGGTCGGTGACCTCCGTCACCACGCTGTCCCAAACCGGTTCGATCTTCGGATTGGCCAGCGTGCGCTCGGCCATGATCCGGGACGCCCGCAGCGTGTCGCGGCGATGGATCAGGTACACCTTCGAAGCGAACCGGGTCAGATAATTGGCCTCTTCGCAGGCCGAGTCGCCGCCGCCCACCACCACCACCGGTTGGTTGCGGAACATGGGCAATGCGCCGTCGCAGGTCGCGCAGTAGGTCACCCCCTTCTTCTCCAGCTCGTGCTCACCGGGCACGTCGAGGTGCTTGTGGCCGGCGCCGCTGGCGATGATCAGGGTCCGGGTCTGCACCGCCTCTCCATCGACGACCAGTTCGGTCACTCCATTTCCGAAGGTCACCGAATCCACGGTCGCGAACTTCACCTGGGCCCCGAACTTCTCGGCCTGGGCCTGCATGCGGGTCATCAACTCGTAACCGTCCACCCCGTCGGGGAATCCGGGGAAGTTCTCCACGATGCTCGTGGTGGTCAGGAGTCCGCCCGGCATGGTGCCCGTGAGCACCAACGGCTTGAGATTGGCACGGGCGGTGTAGATGGCGGCGGTCAGACCGGCGCATCCGGTCCCGATGATGACGACGTTTTCCATGTTCTGCCGGCGATCCTAGCCGGAAAGCGCCCCCGGACCAAATTGCAAATCCCGCACGGGTTCGTCCACCCGCCCATGCCGGATTCCCCGCCCGATCCATGCAGGAATCGCCCCCGAAGGTCGGGATCCGCGAATCCGGATCATCCTCTCGCTCCTCGGAATGGGTTTTTATCGACTGATCGCCCAACCGCCCTTGCATGGAACACGGTGGCCCTCCGATTCGGGTATCCGACGGTACCGGCCACCGACATCAACGCCTCGCCTGCATGACACCCGACGCTGCAGTAAAAACGGCCCAATCTTCGGCTCACTCGCGGGAACCCTGCCGCGACCGTCCCATCCGCTGGGCGTTGTTGGACGGTTGGAAGGTGTTCCACTCGGCGGTCGAACGCCTGCTCAGACCCGAGAATCGGCTCGAATGGGTCGGATCGTTCGCTTCCGCCCGGGAAGCGCTCGACACCCTGTCGGATCTCGAGCCCGACGTGGTGTTGATGGATATCGAGTTGCCGGACATCGACGGGATCGAATGCATCTCCCGATTGAAGGCCCTGCACCCCTCGATCGAGATCCTGATCCTCACGGCACACGATCACCCCGAAGCGGTGATCGCCGCGTTCCGCGCCGGGGCGACCGGATATCTGGTCAAGAGCGCCATCGGTCCCTCGCGGGAACTGATACGGGATGCGATCCTGGATGTGCGTCGGGGCGGATTCCCCCTTTCGGACTCCTCGGCTCGAAGGGTGCTGGACCTCGCGATCCAATTCCCTGTCGACGCCCCGGATGGGGGCGAAACGGGTCTCACGCCCCTGGAGGAGGAGGTCTTGAGCGCGCTGGCCCGCGGATGCCGGTATCCGGAGATCGAGAAGGAGCTGAAACTCAGTCGACCGGCCGTCCTCGCCCACATTGCTGCCATCCACCTCAAGATCCAGGGTCGATTCGTATCCGGTGCGGTCCACGGATCCGGGCTTCGGCAGGCGACCGCCGGATCCTTGCACGGTGCGTGAACCGACGGACCGCATGATGGAAATGGGGACCATTCGGCGGATCGACCTCCGCGAACGGGAGTCGACTCCTTCAGCGACTCTGCGAGGGCGGGAGCGGTTCCAGACCTTCCCGCGGTGTCCCATTCCGCGTTTTCTTGTTTTACCGGTCCAAGTTTTTGATGACTCTCATTCCCAATCGCTGGGAAGCGTGATTCCGGCCATCGTCCCCCGAAGGGCGTGCCGCCATGGACCCATGACCGCCGCTTGGCCAAAAACCGAGGGAAACGAAATATTCAGCCAGACCCAATGGACCTGGGTGCTGAGGGCGACACATGGCAGCGCTGGGGAGTCGGTCGAGGCCTGGGAATCGCTCGCCCGGCAGTACTGGAAACCGCTCTACGTGTTCTGCCGGAAGAAAGGGGACCCGCCGGAGACGGCGGAAGACCATGTGCAGGGATTCTTCCACGAACTGTTGTCGCAGCGACGCTTGACCGGCATCGATCCGGCCGGTGGAAAGCTCCGGAACTGGTTGATGGCGGCGATGGTTCAGCATCGGAGCCGGGTATGGCGGGCGGCCCAGGCCCAGAAACGTCGTCCGGTCGGCGGCTTCGATCCCCGAGAACTCTCCGAGATAGACCAGACCCTGCGGATCGAAGGGAATGGCTCCGCCGAGGATGCCTTCCGGCGCCAGTGGGCCCAAGAGTTGCTCGAGCAGGCTTATCAGGAGATGCGCAGCCGATACGCGGCCCGCGGGCAGGAGGCCCGGTTCCTGAGCTTCTGGCCACGGATGATCCCCGGAGCACGACCTGAGGAGCATCATTCCCTGGCGAATTCGCTCCGGATGACACCCGGGGCATTGGCCACCGCGCTGTGGCAGTTCCGTCAGGAATACCAGCGGATCCTCCGCAAGGCCGTGCGGGCGACCCTCGACGAGGGTGACGATGTGGATGCCGAACTGAGGGAACTCATCTGGGCCATCTCCGGCGCATGACTCGCGTCTGCGATCGGTGCGGGGTGAGGTTCTCGGGCCGCGACGACGACCCGGAATGCCCCGCGTGCATGCTCCGGATCGGGCTGATGGGATCGGTCATCCCCGGGGGTCAGGGCCCCGTTTCGGGCGACCGGATCGCGGAATGGGTGCTGAGTCGCCCCATCCGCAGAGGACCGCAAGCCACGGTCTTCCTCGCCACCGATGCCTCGGTTTCGCGGACGGTGGTGGTCAAGTGCCTCTCGCCGTCGTTGGTGCAGGATGAGGTGGCGTACCACCGCTTCCTGCTCGAGGCCTCGCGCCGGATCGACCACCCGCATGTGGTGCCGGTGCTCGACTCGGGCTCCCATGGCGACACTCCCTATCTGGTGATCCCGTTCTACGCGGGCGGATCGCTGGCCGACCGGGTCGACGCCATCTGGGCGAGGCAAGGCGGGCACCCCGGGGGATCCACAGTCCCCGACCTCGACTTCCACCAGATCGCCCGGTGGGTGCTCGAGGTCGCCCAGGCCGTGGGTTGTCTCCACGAGCAGGGCATCATCCACCGGGATCTCAAGCCCTCGAACCTCCTGCTCGATGACGGACAACGGATCCGCGTCGGCGATTTCGGCATCAGCGGATCGGTGGCGTCCGACCAGCGGATGACCCCGACCGGTTGGGTGCTCGGGTCCCCCGGCTACATGGCCCCGGAATGGGTGTCAGGAAGCATGGCCGGCGGAACCGTGGCCGCCGACATCTACGGCATTGGGGCGATCCTGATGACCCTGCTCACGGGTCGGCCTCCCTACACCGGGCCGAATGTGCTGGCAGCGCTGCGAGAAGCCTCCGAGGCCCCGGAATCCACGCCCCGGAACCGCAATCCATCGGTGCCGCGCGACCTCAACACCATCTGCGCCCGGTGCCTGTCGCGGGATCCGGGCCGGCGATATCGCTCGGCCCGCGATCTCGAGGACGATCTCGCCCGTTTCCTGCGCGGGGAGGCGCCGAGGGCTCCCGCTCCCACGGCCTTCGGGCAACTCACCGACTGGGCGCGCCGCAACCGGTTCACCGCCGGCATTCTTGGGACGGCCGCGGTCGCCGGCGTGGTCGTGGCTGTGGTCAGCCTCTCGGCCCTGGCCAGGGTGTCCACCGCCCACGATGAGAGCCGAAGGCTCGCCGAGGAGCGCCGTCGCACGGTGGTTCGACTCTGGGACGAGAACGGTGTCGATTCCATGGCCCGTCATCGCCCCGGTGAGGCCATGGCCTGGTTCGGTGCGGCCTGGCAATCGGAGATCCTGGCGGGAGCCTCGAATGGCGCCTCCGTTCATTCCCTGTCGCTGGAGGCATGCCTCTCGGAGTTTCCGGAACCGATCCAAGTGGCGCCCATCGCCCCGGATGGCACCCATGTCTGGGCGCCGGAATCCGGTTCGGACCTCGTGGCCATCGCCGAACAGGGAAGGATCTCCCGATGGGCGGCGACAGATCCCATGCCACAGGTGACGGAAACCCGGGTGGACTTCTCATTGTTGGCGTTGTTCCCCCAAAGAAAGACCCTCTTCGTCCACGCTCGCGGAGCCTCGAACCAGAACCATCTGCTGTGGATCAATGACGGTCCCACTCCTTCACCACAGTCCGTCCCCGTCACCGGATACCTTCGGGACGTTTCGCTGTCGCCCGATGGGCAATGGCTGGCGTTGGCCCTCGATGATGGATCACCGCAGACCCAACTTTGGCGGGCCTCACCTCCCGAACGGGTCGCCACTTTCCGCGACCATACCGACAGAATAAGGCGGGTCTGCTGGGTGGGATCCGACCACGTCGTCACGGCCTCCTGGGACGGAACAGTGATCTTGCGCCGTTGGCCCGGGGATCGGGTGCTGGCGACATGGCGCACCGAAGAATACGTGCGGGACCTCGCGGTGGATCCCCACGGTCGCTGGCTGGCCTTCGGGGGCGATGATCGGTTGCTGCACATCGTGGACTTGCGAAGCCTCCGAGAGACCTTCTCGATCCCCTGTCCCGATTGGGCCATGCAGTTGACGGTGGCGAGCGACGGATCGCGGATAGCCGTGGGTGATCGTGGCGGGAACATCGCCATTTGGGATCCCTTCACCGGCAAACCTCGCTTGAAGTGGACCCGTTACTCCTCCTCGGCGATCCGAAGACTTTCGTTCAATCCAGACAACACCCGTCTGGCCGTGGCCACCTCCGACCAGACGCTCCGGATCATCTCGGTCGATCGATCGTCGTTTGCGATCGCCAATCTGCCGGTGGCCGACGAGAAGTTCGGCCACCATTGGTTGTCGCCGGACACGATCCTGACCCATCCATTCCCGGGATTCGGGATCGTTTGGAGAATCCGGGAAAACGGGCGTTTCAAGAACTCGTGGAAAGGAAACGACGACTCGTCGCGGATCGTGATCTCCCCGGACAATCGTTGGATCACCGTCGGCAACGACAAACGGACCCACATCTACGATGGAGGCAATCCGAGGAACCCTCCCCTGACATGGACGAATTCGAACCCGATCGCCGGATTGGGTTTCGACGGTCGGTCATCCGCACTGAAGGTGCTGTTTCAGACCGGGGTTTGCCAAGACGTCCCACTGCCGGAGGTGAGCGGTTCCGGGATCTTGCCCCCCCTCGAAGCCATCGGCATCAAATCGGCGATGTTGGAGCCGACAGGAGAACGATGGATCGCGGTGACGAGGGATGCCCGGCTGATCTCGGTGGCGGCTCACAAGCGCCCTCAGGAAACGACGAATCAGGCCCACGCAGCGACGCCCACCAGGATTCTGCGCCCGCCCCCATTCGATCAAAAGTTCGTCCGAAGCCCCGACGGAGAGAGCTTCCTCCTCGCCCTGAGCCCCCAGAACGTGGCCGCCCCGGATATCCACCGCTTCTCCGGACTTTGGATGGGGCGTTTTCCGTTCCGCAGCGGCACCGAGATCGCCCTCGAATTCCCGGGAAACTGTTCCTCGGCGACCTATTCGATGGACGGCCGATGGATCGCGGCCGGCACCTGGGACGGATCGTATCGGATCTTCAACGCCGCCGATGGTTCACCGGCCACGCCTCTGCGCCGGCAGGGTGCTCCGATCCGATGCATCGCCCTCGATCGGTCGGGCCGGGTGCTGATCACAGGATCGACCGACCGTCATATCCGGTTCTGGGCTCTGCCGTCGGGTGAACCGGCGGCGCCCGACATCGAATTGCAGGCCAGCGTGGCACATGTTCAGACCATCGCCTCTGGCCACCTGCTGAGCCTCGGCAACGATGGTTCGGTCGCCCTCTGGAGGGCCGAGGATTGGAACCCGATCCTCCTGGAACCGTCGGTCGATGTACCGCTGCGGCTGTTTGGGGTGTCTTCGGATGGACGGATGATCGCCACGTACACCCGGGATTCGACCCTGACCACGCTCAACCTCGATCCGGCTCCGTGGACTCTCGCGGAGGCTCGGCGTTGGATCGACCTGCTGGCCCCCTACCGGATCTCCCCCTCCGGAAAGCACGAGGTCATCACGCCCGAGGAGCGACTGACGGCCTGGCGCTCGTTGGGTGGTCTTCCGACCCCGGGAAAAGCCCCTTGAAGATGGGGGCCATGGACGGGAGATCAGAGCCTACGGATCACCATGCACGGCTCCCAACCCGACTCACTTGCTCCCGGCCGATCGGGTGAATGCGCGGATGTTCTGGACCTTGGCCTGCTTGGCGAAGTCCATGACCTTCACCACGTCGCCCCAGTTGGCGTTCTCGTCGGCCCTCAGCACGACCTTGACCTTGGGGTCGCCCGCCACGGCGTCCTTCAACTCGTTGAGCAGCTTGTCGGAGGTCACCGCACGCGGGCCCACATAGAATTGCGGCGCAGCCGAGGCGATGGTCACCACCATGGGTGGCTTCTCGGCGCTGGCGCCTGCCTTCGGTGCTTCACGGGTCTCGGGCAGGGTCAGGGCCACCGACGGGGTGTTCTTGAACCGGGTGCTCACCATCAGGAAGACCAGCAGCACCACCAGCACGTCGATCAGCGAGATGATGACGATGGCCGGGGCCGCCTTGCGACGTCGGGTCAGGAACTTCATGGGTGCCCCCCATCGACACCACCTCCCCCGCCGGCCGATCCGACACCGGATCCGCGCTGCCGCAGATAGTGCCGTCGCAGCAGGGCATCGCAAACGCCTTCCAACTCGAGGCCCAGCAGCTCGACCCGCTTGTTGAAGAAGCTCCAGGCAGCCAGTGTCGGCATGGCCACCAGCAATCCCAGCACGGTCTTGTAGAGGGCCACCGACATGCCCTTGGCGATGAAGGCGTTGTCGGCCTGCAGGTTGGAGCCGAAGTCACCCAGGAGCGGGATGATGCCGTAGATGGTGCCCACCAGACCCAGGAGCGGAGCGATGCCCACGATGATCTCCAGGATCACCAGACCGCGCTCGAGGCCGGCGATCTCCTGGCGAGCACGCACCTCGAGGGCGGCCACGTTCTCGGCCTTGGACCAGGGCAGATGGTCCAGGATGGAAACGATCAGACGCGACAACGGCGAGGGTTGGGCCTGGCAGGCTCCGCGCAGGCGCGCCACGTCGCCGTCGGCCATCACGTCGATGAGCGTCCGCGGCAGGATGCGATCGCGGCGCAACGACCAGACGCGCTCCAGCACCACGGTCAACGCCGTCACCGAAAGGCCCAGCAGGAGCCAGACAAATGGACCGCCATCCAACAATGATCGCATGGGATTCTTGATTCTTGAGGGTATCGCCCCGACTCCGGGACGCCGATTTCAGTAGTAGTGGAAGGTGAAGGTGATCTCGCGGGGATCCAAGGCCTGGGCCTTGAGGACGCTGGGCCATCGGCCGAAGGGCGAGGCCCCCATGACCGCCGCCTCGCAGGTGAAGCTGAGGGTCTCACCGACGTTCGATTCGGCGGTGGTCATCTGGGAGATGGAACCGTCACCATGCAGTCGGAACTTGAGCACCACCTTGCCGGTGCGCTCCAGCGCGTAGTGACGTTCCTCCAGCAGGGCCCACCAGCGCTCCTGGACGGCGGCGATCATCCGCAGGTCGTACTCGCCGAACGGGGTGCTCTTGACGTCGAACGATGGGGAGATGCTGAAGCGACCGGCCCCCCCCTGCTGGAGCATCTTCTCGCCGCGCACGATGCCCTTCTGCTCCATGGCCTGATCGAGTCGCTTGATGGGCTTGCGCCGGGGCGCTCCCGGTTCCTGGGCCTCCACGGATTTTCGCTCCTCCTGGGGCCGTTCGGACTGCGCCTTCGGTACCACCTTGGCCAACTGGGTCTCGCCCGCCTCTCGGACACCCCCCAGCGGCTGGGCCGCCTGGGCCTCCTTCTTCTCCTGGCGGACGGCCGTTTCCGGGGTGGCCGGCACCTCCTCGACCTTCGGTCGGGCCTGGGGAGGACTCGGCGATGGTTTGGCCGTGTCGAAGGTCTTGGGCATGGACTTCTGCACGCCGGTGATCTCCGGATCCTTGAGCGCCTTCTGGGACGGGATCGGCTGACCCGACAGCGCGTTCGCGGCGGAATAGAATCTGGCGTCTCTGGGAGGATCCTTCACCGCCAGGGCCGGATCGACCTCGATGAAGGTCAGGGGCACCTCCTGCCAGGCGGGATCCTGCGCGGGGTCGACCGGTCGCTGGGGAACGGCGGCGGTGGGTTGCACGAGGCTCTTCACCCAGTCCGGGGCCTGATCGGGAGCCCGGCGCACCCAGACGGCGGCACCGGTCCACAGCAACAGGATCAGCAGATGGGCAGCCACGGCCAGCACCGCCGCCCACGCCAGCGGGCGGAGATCCGGCCGTCGCCAGGGAGCTGTGCCTGCCAGGTCCATTCTCGTGCGCGCAAAACTTGGCCCACGGTCGGTCCAGGGGCAACGGGAAGTTCCAGAGGGAGATCCTAGGGGGGCCGAGATCGGAAGGTCCGATGGTTCAGGCCCCATCGAGGCGATCTGAAGGACCAGCCACCCGCGACCGTACCCGCCCAATGACTCACGACCCCGGATCCACCGGTCCCGGACCCCGGCCCTGCGCCAGCACCCGGAACGACCGCCCGAAGTGCTCCGGATGGGTCAGCGTCTGGAAGGCACGCACCCGGGCCGGAGTCCACTCGGGGAACCGCGCCGCAGGACGCCGGGTCGATTCCAGGATCCGCATCAGGAATCGGGATTGCCGCTCCCGATGCCAGGTCGACAACCCTTGCCGCTCACCGGCCTCGGCCACCGCGCTGAAATCCACATGGGAGGTCAGATCCACCTCCCCGGGCCGCTGGAGCGGATCTTCCGACAGACGATGCCGATGGTAGGCTCGTAGGGTTCCGTGGGCCCGGTTGGGCGCCAGAAACTCCTCGGCGCTATCCAGACCGTAGTCGAACGTGAGCAGGCACCCCTGCTGCAGGACCTCCGCCGCGCGACCCCACCACGCCACCGCGGCCGGGCTCCGCTCTCGGCAGAAACCATCGGGAAGAACGGCCTGGAGCGCCTCGGGCAGTTCCCAATCGGACGGCGACGGCGTTGCCATCGGAACCCACTCCCAGCGCCCGGCCCGCCAGCGGACTCCCTGCTCGACCCAGCGCCGCTGCTCCGCACTCCACCGCCACCGTTCCACCGGGAAGGCATCGAGCAGTTCGTTGGAGAGGATCACTCCCCTGACCTGGGCCGGCAGCGCATCGGACCAGCGGACCCGATCGCCAAAACGGGCCAGTCGCTCCTGCTGCCACCTCCGTCGGACCGGGCTGGGCTCGATGATCCGATACCGGAAACGATCGACCCCGTCGCCCCACGATTCCGCCAAGGCCGTGAGGATGTCGGCCGCCCACCGACCGTCATGCGCCCCCACCTCCACGATCTCGATGGGCCCCGAAGCCGCGGGGTCGTCCGCCCCGAACGCGTGACCGATCCAGAAGGCCACCAACTCCCCGAAGAGCGATCCCACCGAGACACTGGTGGCGAAATCCCCCCCGCGACCGACCACTCCCGGCGCGCGCTCGTAATACCCCAATCCCGGCTCATACAGTGCCATCTCCATGAACCGGGCGAACGACAGGGCCCCGCCCAGGGTCTCCGATACGCTCCGGAGACGTTCCTCCAGATCCGGCGAGGCGGGAATGTCGGGCCCGCTCGTGTCCGGGCCGAACGGCGGGCGGGAGAAGGTCGCCATGGGCCTGATTGGAGGCCAGGGCCCGCACCGGAGCAAGAACCGGGCGTTCACACGCACCGGATTCCGACATCACGACCTCGGGGCCCGCCCAACGGTGCGTTGACCTGCGTCGGCCCGGTTCATACCGTCGCGGCGCTCTATGCACGTTCTCGTCTGCGACCCCATCTCCCCGCGCGGCATCGCGTATTTCCAAGCCCGTCCCGAGTTCAAGGTGACCGTCCTGTCCAAGCGGCTCTCCGAGGCCGAGCTGATGCCGTTGCTGGCCGACGTGGAGGCCATCGTGGTCCGCTCCGAGACCAAGGTCACCAAGGCCGTGCTCGAGGCCGCCCCGAAGCTCCGCGTGGTCGGCCGTGCGGGCGTGGGGGTCGACAACGTCGATGTCTCCGCCGCGACCCAGCGGGGCGTGGTGGTGATGAACACCCCGGCCGGCAACACCGTCACCACGGCGGAACTGACCTTCTTCATGCTGGGCGCGCTGGCCCGCAAGATCCCCGCCGCGCATGCCACCATGGTGGCGGGCAAGTGGGACCGGAAGGCCTTCCAGGGCGCCGAGATCCAGGGCAAGACCCTGGGCGTGCTGGGCATGGGCCGGATCGGCTCCGAGGTCGCCAAGCGGGCCATTGCCTTCGGCATGCGGGTGATCGCCTACGATCCCTTCCTCACCGAGGCGCGCGCGCGGCAATTGGGAGTCGAACTGGTCGCCGACACCGACGCCATCTACCGGTCTTCCGACTTCATCACCGTCCACATGCCGGTGACCCCCGACACCCGGGGCATGATCAACTCCGAGTCCATCGCCAAGATGAAGCCCGGTGTGCGGATCGTGAACTGCGCCCGCGGCGAGATCGTCAACGAGCCCGACCTCATCGCCGGCCTCGAGTCCGGCAAGGTCGCCGGGGCCGCGCTGGACGTCTTCGCCTCCGAGCCGCTGGCCGCCGACCACAAGTTCCGTACGCTGCCCAATGTCGTGCTGACCCCGCACCTGGGGGCGAGCACCGAGGAGGCTCAGGAGAAGTGCGGCCTCGAGGTCGCCGAGATCATCAGCGCCTTCCTGCTCACGGGCGAGGTCCGCAATGCGGTCAACCTGCCCGGGGTGGATGCCAAGGCTTTCGAGCAGGTGCAGCCCTACGTGGGATTGGGCGAGAAACTGGGCCGACTCCTGAGCCAGTTGGCCCCTCCGGGAGTCGATCGCCTGTACGTGACCTTCGGCGGCAAGGCCCAGGACCTGCCCGCCACCGACCCCGTCACCCGCGCCATCCTGAAGGGATACCTCAGCGGCGCCGGTACCGGCCCGAAGGACATCAACAACATCAACGTCCGCTCCATCGCCTCGAACCTGGGGCTCACCGTCGAAGAGAAGAAGTCCGACGAGCCGGTCACCTTCAACGAGTGGCTGCATGTACAGCTCTTCCAGGGCAACACCAAGGTGGGCAGCGCCGGCGGCACCTTCTTCGGTTCGACGCAGAACCCCCGGATCGTCCGGGTCTCCAGCACGCCCGTCGAGATCCCGACCTCGGGCACGATCCTGCTGCTCAACAACCAGGACCGGCCCGGCATGGTGGGCAAGCTCGGCAGCATCCTGGCCGACCACAACGTCAACATCGCCAGCATGAGCCTGGGCCGCGAGACCGAGGGCGGACTGGCGCTCACGGTCCTGGTGCTCGACAGCCGCCCGCCCAAGGCCTGCCTCGATCAGTTGGCCGCCGATCGGTCGATCTACAACGTCCGTGTGGTGACGCTCTGAGGCGGCGATCCGCGCGCCTGGGCGCCGGGCCCATTCACCCTCTTCGCAACCGGGGGTCCAACCTCGGTTGCGACCCCGGGTCCGGCTCAGGACACGAAGCCCGGACGGTATTGCGTGCGCACCCACTGGTTGGCAGAGGGCAGGTTGCGCACTCGCATCGACCGGGAATCCCACTCCAACCGCTGACCCGATCGGATCGCGAGGTTGCCCAGCAGCAGCGTCTCGGTCACCGGACCGGCGATGTCGAAGGCCGATTGCGCCTTCGGCCCGCCTTTGCAGGCCCGGATCCATTCCTGATAGTGGGCCCCCTCGGAGTCGGCGTACTTCTCGAACCGCTCCGGAACCGACTTGAGGTCGGCGGCGGTCCGGCCGGAGCGAAGCTTGCCTCCGCCCGGCAGACTCTCGTAACTGGTCAGGAGCGTGTCGTCGGAGCCGACCATCAGCACGCCGTTGCCCCCGTAGGTCTGGCCCGGGAACAGGTGTGCCGGGGGCAGGGCCCCGCCGTCGTACCAGTGGAACCGCAGGGCGGCCTGACCCTTCCGTGCGGGCAGATCCCAGATCACGTGCGAACGCACCGGACCGGTCTCGTCATTGGCCCCCTCGGAGGTCGCCTCCACGGCGCCGGGATTCGACAGGTCCATCGAGAGCGTCGGAACGTTGAGCAGGTGGCACCCCATGTCGCCCACGGCCCCGGTGCCGAAGTCCCACCAACCCCGCCATTTGAAGTGGCCCCAGGCCGGATGGTAGGGGCGTTCCGGGGCGGTCCCCAGCCACAGGTCCCAGGACAACTCCCTGGGCACCGCCGGCCGGTCGGTCGGACGCTGCACGCCCTGCGGCCACCACGGACCCGGACGATCGGTCCAGCAGTGGATCTCGCGCACCGAACCCAGCACGCCCGCTTTCACCCATTCGGCGTCGCGACGGACCGCCGCCCGCGACATCCCCTGATTGCCCATCTGGGTGGCGACCCCCGCGGCGCGCGCGGCCCGGGTCAACTCGCGGGCCTCCCAGATCGTATGGGTCAACGGCTTCTGACAATACACATGCCACCCCTGCTGGACGGCCCGCATCGACGGCGGGAAATGCATGTGGTCGGGCGTGGACACGGTCACCGCGTCGATCTGGTTGCCCAACTGGTCGAACATCTCGCGCCAATCCGCGAATCGCCGCGCCGAGGTGAAGGTCTTGCCCGCCTGGGCCAATCGCCCGGCATCCACATCGCACAGGCCGACGACCGTCTCGGTGGCTCCGGCCTGGGTGACGTCGGTCCATCCCTTGCCACCCACGCCCACCGCCGCGATGCGGAGGCGCTCGTTGGCACCGATCACCCGACGGCGACTGACGTAGGGAGCATGGCATCCGGCAAGAACGGTGCCTCCGGCCAGGACGAGGGAATGCTTGAGGAACTGACGACGGGACGGGGAATTCATGACATGAAGGTGTTCCGGCGGCCCTGCCAGCGGCAAGCCGGATCCGTTCGGATCCCGTCGGTGCCGCTCGGAACGGGATCGATCCCTCGTGTCGCCGCCGTATCCGCCGCTTGCACGATGGGGCATCGGCCATCGACCCTCGGCGGACGATGCCCTCGGCAAACCCCCTGTTCCTGCGTCTCGGCGTCCCGGCGATCCTGCTGGGCACCTCGCTCACCCTCTCGGCCGCCACCAACACCGCGGCCGTCGCCGCCTCACGGGCGAAACTCCCGTGCGATCCGCAGGCCGCCAAGACCCTGGTGGCCCGCAAGACCCCGGTGGCTCCGGTCATCGACGGCAAGCTCGAGGACTCGGTCTGGTCCCAGGCCGTGGTGTCCGAACGGTTCGTGGACCTGATCTCCGGAGACCGCGCCCACCTCGACACCCGTGTGCGCCTGCTCTGGGACGACACCCACCTGTATGCGGCCTACACCATCGAGGAGCCCAAGGTCCGTGCCCAACTCACCCAGCACAACGACCCGATCTACACCGAGAACGACGTGGAACTCTTCATCGCGGGCGACAACGCCTACTACGAGTTCGAGATCAATGCGCGGAACACGGTGTACGAGGTCTTCTTCATCTGGGAATCGGCCTACGAGAGTTCGGGGTTCGCGGGGCTGCCGGAGTTCGCCCGCAAGCACCTGCAACCCTTCAACGGTGTGGGCTACACCACCCATCCCCGGGGACCGCGCCTGGGGCATTTCAATTGGCGATTTCCGGGCATCCGCACGGCGGTCCACGTGAATGGGACCCTCAACGACGACTCCGACACCGACCGTGGCTGGAGCGTCGAGATCGCGCTGCCCTGGTCCGGCATCCGGGCCCTGTTCCCGGAAGGAAAACGCCCGATCCCCCCGAAGAACGGCCACGAGTGGGCCATGGATTTCTCACGCTTCAACACCGCCAAGGCCCCGGCTCCTGCCAAGGACTCCGGCGGATGGGCCCTCAACCCGCATGGCATCTGGGACTCCCATGTGCCCGAGTGCTTCGCGCGGGTCCGGTTCGAGACCCCGGCGAAGTAGCGCTCGGTCCCTGTGGACGAAGCATGGATCCCGCGGCTCACCCTGGGACCCGGGAAGAATGCCACCGATCACCGGATGCGATCGACGATGGTCAGCGGGCGATGTCCCGCTTCATCCAGGCCGCGTGGGAATCGAGGTAGAGTTGGTTGCGGCCGGCCCGGTGGGCCGACCATCCGAGCGACGGTGGTTCGCTGCCCGGAACGCTCCAGGCGTCCTTGAAGCCACCCCACCATCCACGCTCGAAGAACGGGCTCATGAGCCATTCCTCGTCCGAGACGCTGGATCCGCGAAGCAGGGCGATGCTCTCCGGGGTCCGCCCCCGGGAATAACGCGCGGCGGCGGTATCGATCTCGGCCATCTTGTCGGAGATGTAGTTGGCCCGCCCCTTCGACGGATCGGTCCGGCCGCCGGATCGCCACTCGCCGATGAAATGCCGCCGCCAGTCGTTGGAGGCGGCGGCCTGCACCGGCGGACTCCACCAGAGCGCGGCTGTCGCGCCATAGGGATGCAGCAGAGGCATGAAGGATCCCATGGAAGCGTACCGCTTGCCATTGGCATCCACCGGTGGGGTCAACTGGAGCTCCTCGTCCGGCACGAAGGGCAACCGGTCCTGGTGATCCCCGCCATAGAGTGCCGTCGCCAACCCCACTTGGCGCAGATTGGAGAGGCACGCCGTTTGCGCGGCCCTGGCCCGCGCCTTGGCGAGGGCAGGCAACAACATGCCGGCGAGGATGGCGATGATGGCGATGACCACCAGCAACTCGATGAGCGTGAACCCCTTGGATCGCATGGAAACCGCCCGATGATTCCCCGGGCGCACGCGGAGGCAATCCCAGGGCATGTGAATTCTCGGAGACCGTGGCATGACGACCCGTCGCACCCGCCCGGTCGGCGGCCCAAACGGGACCCAGCCAAGGCTTGCGATGCGGGAATCGCCTCGTACCTTGCGCCGACGCCGCGAGGCTTGAGCGACACGTTGACGTCCGCCTGCGGCATCCTCCCACCCGAATCATGTCCTCTGAAACCGTCCGTTCCACCCGCCGCTGGCCCTTGTTCGCCGGCGGGGCACTGGTGTCCCTGCTGGTCCTCTATTTTTTCCTGACCAGCGGGTTGTTCCTCAAGAGCTTCGTGCTGCCGAAGGTCTCCGACACCCTCGGGGCCTCCGTCACCGTCGAAGACCTCTCGCTCCAACCCTTCTCCGGACTCGAACTCACGAAGCTCCGTGTCACCCCCAATGGGGCTTCGACCCTGGCCGCCATCGAACGGGTTCGGGTCCGCTACAGCCTCACCGCCATTCTGGGGGGCACCATCGACGTCTCCGAGGTGCTCCTCGAAGGCCCGGTCGTCACGCTGGAGCAGCGGGCCGACGGATCCATGAACCTCCCGAAGGCCCCCGCCCAGGCATCCCCTCCGGCCTCCGGTCCTCAGGCGCCCTCGAAGCCGCTCCAACTGAAGGTGCGGAACGTGGCCATCAAGAACGGGACCTTCCGCATGACCACGACTCCCGCTGGCGGAGCCCAACAGAAGGTGGAGGTCTCCGGGCTGAACCTCGACATCGACCAATTGGCCAATGGCGCTTCCACGCACCTGAACCTCGGCGCCGGACTCGCGGTGTCCCTGCCCGACGGGGCCGCCCTGCAGGGCAGGATCGTCGGCAAGCACGACCTGGCCCTGACTCCCGATCTGATGCCGCAGTCCGTGTCGGGATCCCTACGCGCCGAGATCGTCTCCGCCACGGGCTCGCTCAAGGAGGCCCAGGGATTCTCCGCGGGCCTGACCCTCGAGACCACGGCCACGGAACTGAGGCAACTGAAGCTGACCTTCGAGCAGGGCGGTCAGTCCTTCGGCGCGGTCTCCCTGAGCGGCCCCTTCGACCCGGCCAAGCAGGAGGCGCAGATCCGTTATCAGATCTCCGGGATCGATCGCCGGGTCCTGAAGCTGGCCGCTCCGTTGTTGCCCTACGACCTGGGCCGCACGGCCATGAGCGCCGAGGGGCGGGTCGATCTGCTCCAGCAGGGCAAGGTCATCGCCTCGCAAGGACGTCTCTCGGTGGCCGACCTGAGCCTGGCCACGCCGTCCGGCGGCAAGACTCCTGAACTGCAGATCGTCACCGAATACCAGGCCAAGGTGAACCAGGCCGACCAGGCCGCCCGGGTGGAGAAGCTCTCGGTGAACATCACCCAATCCGGGCGTCCCCTGGTGGTCGGAGGCCTCGATCAACCCATGACCCTGTCCTGGGCCAAGGCGGGGGCGGGTCTTCCGGACTCCACCTTCAAGCTCGACCTCCAGCGCTTGGAAACCTCCGACTGGAAGGCCCTGGCCGGCACGAACCTCCCCTCGGCCACCGTCACGGCCCAACTCACCGTCCGGGCGACGCGCAACGGTCAGGATCTGCAGGCCGCCCTCCGGACCGCCGTCGACGACCTCGCCCTGCTGGTCGGCGACAAGACGGTCCGAGGATTGCAGGTGAAGCTCGCCACCGATGCCAGCGTGTCGGAGTTCAAGGATCTGAAGGTCCACTTTCTCGACCTGTCCGTGACGGCTTCCGGCGGGGATGTGGTGGCGCTGAAGGCCTCGGCCGCCCATCACACCGAACGCAAGGAAACCAGCGCCGCCTTCAGCGGTCAGGTCCGGATTCCCGCGCTGTTGGCCGCCATGCCCGTCGAGGGCGGTTCGTTTTCGGGAGGAACCCTGCGACTCGACGGCAAGCTCGAGGCCAAGCCCGGGGTCACCAACCTGGCCACCGACCTGTTCCTCGAGGGGCTCACCGGCAGCTTCGGAGACCTTAAGCTCCAGGATTACCGGTCCGCCGTGAGCCTCGTGGCCGATGTCACGGGCAACACGCTGAACCTCAAAAAACTGCTGCTGAGCGCCCAGTCCGGGCCGTCCAATGGCGGCCGACTGGAGGCCGGTGGCAGCTACGATCTTTCCCAGAAGACCGGCGAATTCACCTTCAAGACCACCGATTTCAACGAGAAGGCCATCGGACCGTTCGTCGCGGCGGCGCTGGCCCCCAAGCGTCTGGTATCCGTTTCCCTCGATGTGAACGGCAAGGCGAGCCTGCTCTCCGGCGGTGACCTGTCTTTGCAGTCCGACCTGGGCGTCAGCAAGCTGGTGGTCGAGGATCCGAGCGGATCCGTCGCCAACACTCCGTTCGCCGTCGGTCTGAATCTCGACGTGGCTCGCCGCGCCTCGGTCATCGATCTGAAGAACCTGCGCCTCGATCTGGGCAAGACCGCCCTGGCGAACAATCAATTGATGATCAAAGGATCGGTGGATCTGGCCACCAACGCCCCGGCTTCGGCCCCCAAGAATGCGCTTTCCATCCAGAGCGATGGCCTCGACCTGACCCCGCTCTACAACCTCCTGGCCGGTTCCACAAATACCAACGCCCCGGCCGCGGCACCCGCTCCCGAGACCCCGGACGTCGCTGCGTCCGGCGGCGAACCCGCGGCCGTCACCCTGCCCCTCCGGCAATTGGCGGTGGACCTGGACATCGCCAAGATCCTGCTGCGCGAGATCCAGGTCACGGATTGGAGGACGCGCGTCAGCCTGAAGGATTCCGCCGTGTCCATCGATCCGCTCGCGCTGAAGGTGAATGGAGCGCCGATCACCGCCAAGGTCATGGCCGATCTGGGCGTGCCGGGCTTCCGCTACGATACCCAATGGACCATCGACAGACTCCCGTTGGAGCCCTTCGTCTCGAGCTTCATGCCCGAGCGGAAGGGGCAGGTCCACGGAACCCTGTTGGCCAAGGCCGGCATCCGCGGGGCGGGTGTCACCGGGGCTTCCCTCTCCTCGAACCTCGCTGGTGGCCTCTCGTTCACGGCCACCAACCTCAACCTGAAGCTGGCCGATACGCGCACGCCGCTCATCCGGGCCGTCATCAACGTCGTCACCGCCTTGCCGCGCCTGATCCAGAACCCCGGAGCCCAGGTCGGCAGCTGGCTGGGCCAACTGACCGGCGGAGCCTCGGGCCAGGCCAAGACCGGTTCCTGGGTCGATGATCTGGAGGCCCAACCGCTGGACGTCATCGATCTGTCGGCCGATCTGGGCAACGGCGGCGTGGCCTTGAAGACGGCGCGGGTCCAGAGCGCGGCCCTGCGCATCGATGCCCGGGGGGGACTGCGGTTCGCACCGCAGTTGACCAACTCCCCGCTGAACATTCCCGTCAGCATCGCCCTGTCGCGGAAGATCGCCGAGAAGGCCGTGCTGCTCGACGCCTCCACCCCGGCCGATGCGGCCTACGCGCCGCTGCCCGAGTTCCTGACGATCAAGGGAACCCTGGGCAATCCTTCCCCGGCGACCGACAAGCTGGCGCTGGCGGCGATGGGAGCCAAGACTCTCGGGCGCGCGGCCGCCGGTTTGGGCGGCAATCTGGGCGGCAAGGTCGCCGGGGCCGCAGGCGTACTGGGCAATCTGCTGGGTACCCCGCCGACCGCCTCCACCAATGCGCCTGGGACCCAGAGGTCGACCCCGGCCAATACCAACGTCGTGAATCCCCTGCTTTCGACGAATTCGCCGGTCAAGGCCATCGAAGGGCTGCTTCGCGGCTTCGGAAAACCCAAGAACTGAGACCGGCCCGATCCATCGGGCCACCGCAACCGCCATCGCCCCAGACTCCGATTCTGCGATCTCCATGACTCCCGTCTTCCAATACCTCGAAGATCACAAGAGCCGTTTCATCGACTCGCTCTGTGACTACGTCCGTTTCCCCAGCGTCAGCGCGCAGCCCCGGCACGCACCCGACCTCCGGGCGGCCGCGCAATGGATCGCCGAGCGGACCCGCAGCCTGAACCTCGAGACCACGGTCCACGAAACGGAAGGCAACCCCATCGTGGTCGCCCGCACCCCGAAGCAGGATCCCAAGAAGCCCACGTTCCTGGTGTACGGCCACTACGATGTCCAACCTCCCGAGCCCTTCGACTTGTGGAAGAGCCCGCCCTTCGAACCGCGCATCGAGAACCGCAACCTCTACGCCCGGGGATCGGCCGACAACAAGGGGCAGCATCTGGCCCACCTCAACGCGGTGGAGGCCTATGTCCGCACCGGAACACCCCTGCCCTGCAACCTCATCTTTCTGATCGAGGGCGAAGAAGAGGTCGGTTCCACCCAGCTCTACAGCTTCCTGCCCAGGCATCGAAAGGAATTGGCCTGCGATGCCGTGGTGATCTCCGACAACGGCATCCCCTCGCTCGAACACCCCGCGCTGACCTACGGCCTCCGGGGCATCGCCGCCCTCGAAGTCCGCATCGACGGCCCCTCGCGCGACCTCCACTCCGGCCTGTTCGGGGGCAGCCTCGAGAACCCCGCCTTCGCCCTGTGCCAGTTGCTGGCCCGGATGAAGGACAAGCGCGGGCGCATCACCGTTCCCGGATTCTACAACGAGGTGGCGCCGCTCTCGACCTATGAGCGCAAGCAGATGGCGCGCATCCCCCATGACGACAAGCGCTACGCCAAGTTTCTGGGCGTGCCGGAGTTGACCGGCGAGACCGGGTTCACGGCCAACGAGCGTCGCACCTGCCGCCCGACCTTCGAGATCAACGGCCTGACCAGCGGCTACCAGGGCGAGGGCAGCAAAACCATCGTGCCGGCCTGGGCCAGCGCCAAGATCACCCTGCGCCTGGTGCCCGACCAGACGCCGGCGAAGATCCTCGCCGCCGTCAAGAAGCACCTCCAATCGCTGTGTCCGCCGACCGTGCGACTCACCGTGAAGCATGGCCATGGTGGTGAACCCTACCTCGTCTCGCCCAAAGGCCCATTGGCCCAGGCGGCCCTCCGGGCGATGTCCTCCGGTTTCGGCCGCGAGGCGCTCCTGATGCGCGAGGGTGGCAGCATCCCCATCGTGGCCGCCTTCAAGAAGCACCTGCGCGCCGACACCCTGTTGCTGGGCATGTCGCTGCCCGACGACAATCCGCACTCGCCGAACGAGAAGTTCAGCCTCGACGCCTACGCCTCCGGCATGCGGATGGCGGCCCAGCTGTGGCCCGAGCTGGCGGTCGCCTGCTCATGAGCCCCGTCGGCGACATCCCGGCGCCCGCCGATGCGGGCTCGTTGCGGATTCCGGTGGTCCTGGTCACGGGCTTCCTGGGGGCGGGCAAGACCACGCTGCTGTTGCGCTGGCTGAAGGAATCACCTGCCACAGGGTTGCGCATGGGGGTGGTGATGAACGAGTTCGGGGCCGAAAGCGTCGACAGCCAGATCCTCGACCGCCCGGGTCTTCCGGTGTCGCAGGTCAGCGGAGGGTGTGTCTGTTGCGCCCCGGACAACGAACTCGACCGCGCGGTCCGGCAGCTGGCCAAGTCCGGCGACTGCGACTACCTGGTGGTCGAGACCAGCGGCCTGGCCGATCCGGACAACGTCATCGACGTGCTCACCGATCCGGACCTGCTGGAGGTGGCCAGACTCCAGGCCGTGGTGAGCGTGATCGACGCCCCCTGGTACTCCCGACCCGATGGCGACATCGGTGAACGTGTCCTGGCCCGCAAGCAGATCGAGTTCGCCAACGTCCTCTGCCTTTCGAAATGCGACCGTTTGGACGCCCCGGCGCTCGACGCCCTGGAGGCCGATCTGGTCGCTCGGAATCCGCGGGCCCTGCGCATCCGTTTGCCGTTCGACCTGCCCGAAATCGGTGACCTGCTGGGCATGCCTCCCGCCGAGGCACGCATCGATGTCACCACCGGGGCTCCTGCGCCCACCCCCCATCTCCACACCGGGTACCGCAGCGTGACCTGGCATTTCCCGGTGCCGGTCGATCGCCCGGCTTTCGAGACCTTCCTGAGCCGCCTCGATCCGCGCGAGGTCGTGCGCGCCAAGGGATTCGTGCGGTTCAAGCAGTCTCCCCAGAAGCTCTTCCTCTTCCAGCAGGTCTGGGGACATCACTTCATCGAGGAGTTCCCCGCCCTGCCCCATCCGGCCCCGGTCGCGGTGTTGATCGGCCCCCATCTGGACGCCGCCACCCATCAGGCCGCTCTCAGGAACCTGACCTTCGGATCCTCCTCGCAGGGAATCCCATGCTCTCCGGGCAACGCCTGAGTTGTACCGAGGGGACCATGGGTCTTGGATGAAACCCTCGGCCCGGTTCGAGTTGCCCCCAGGACGGACGATTCTAGAATTGCCCGGACCTTGCCGCCCCGGAAATCGGGGATCCGCCGAAGGGCCCACGGAACCATGATCACCACCATCGCCCGCCTCCTTGTTCGTGTGACCATCCATCGGTTCCTCCGGGGCCCCATCGCCCTGCATCAAAAGCTCGCCATTGGCCTGTTCGGGGTCGCCTTGGGAACCGGCGGAGGTCCGATTCTCCGGGCCGGAGCCCAGGAAGTTGTTTCCCTCGAAGGCGTCCATGTGGTCCCGCATGTGCAATCCACCGAGATGCAGTATCGGCGGAAACCGGACTTCAGCCTCGGTGCCCGGGTGGAGGTGTTCCTCAAGAACTCCTCGCAGGCACCCCTGGAGATTCCGTCGACGACGGAGATCCGGCTCCGTGGCCGGACCCCGGAGGAACTGCTCAAGGCCGACGAATGGGCCTGGCACGACCTTCCTTCGGCCTGGGGCGGAGGCGCCCTGCAACTGCCGCCCGGGGCGATGACCGTCTGGAGTTGGAACGGCAAGCGTGCCACATGGGGCACGAACACCACCGTCGACCTCGCCCTTGCCCTCCCGGGCAGGACCGCCCCGGAGCGCCTGACCGCAGCGATCGACAGCCCCAAGGCTTGGATCTCCGCCGTCACCTTCCTCGGGACCAATCACCCGGTGAACCCCGATTCGGTGGTGGTCCATGTCGCCAACCACTCGGGTGGCCCGTTGACCCTGGAGGCCCTGCGCCTGTGGTGGCCCGACGACCGGACGGACTGGAGGGTGCTGCGACCTCGCGCCTGGATCCCAACGCAGGCGCTCGAGCGTTTCCCCGCCGATGGAATCCTGCCGACCCACGAGCGCGGCGGTGCCCGTGTCCATACGGGGCCGCTGCCCCTCACCTATGCGGCGATCGAGGTCCGGATGGTGGACTCGGGAGGCAAGGTCATCACCCTCTGGGCCCATCAACGCATCAAACGCGAGACCTTCGACATCAGCGGCGGTTGGGTGCATGACACCAGCGGCGGCGGGCACAAACCCCTCGAGTCCGAGGCGTTCCACAAGACCCTGAAACGGGTCCACGTGAACACCGCCCACATCCAGGAGACCCCCGGCTACACCGACCAGGACGGACCCGGCGGCCTGTACACGCGGTATCCGCTGAAGTACTTCTCCAAGCTCGAACCGGTCTCCCGGTACGGATCCGATGCGGTGCTGCCCCGGGTGCATGCGGTGGAGTTCCTGGGGGAACCCCAATACGGCGGCGGAAAGCCCATCCCGCCCCAGGACTGCTGGAAGGCGCTGTCTCCCTACGCGCCGACCCGTCTGCCGACCTCGATCACCCACAGCGAGGAACGCGTCTGGCGCTTCTACGCCGGCATATCAGACCACCCGCACTACGACGCCTACCGGGTCACCGCACCCTCGCCCGACGCCTGGGGACAGTACGACCGATGGAACGGCGCGCGGATCCGCTGGGGTTCCCCGCTCGAGACCATCGGCGAGATGTCCCGCTCGCTCCGGGACCTCAATCGCCCGCGTCCCACGGCCTACTGGTCGCAGGGCCCCCACCACGACTGGAACGGCTACGGAGGTCGGAAACGAGGCTCTCCGACGCCCGATGAACTTCGGCTGCAGGCGTACCACGCCCTCGCCAGCCGGATCACCTCGCTCTACTGGTTCAACCTCAGCCTGCGTTCGCTGGTCACCTTCCCCGACCTCATCGAGCCCATGACCCGGGTGGGCCGGGAGATCCGGATGCTCGAACGGCACTACCTGGAGGGCGACGCCACGAGCCATCAGCGGGTGGCTCGCGACGGCAGACCCGATTGGGATCTCGACGTGGTGGCCGGACCCTCGGCCGCGATGCTCTTCGCCCTCGACCTCGCCTACGAAGCCGACCCGGACGAACGGGTCTTCCGCTTCGGAGCTCCCCGCTCGGTGACGTTCCGATTCCCGCTCCCGCCCCACCTCCGGGCTCCCGCCGAAGTCTTCCGTGTGGACGCCGACGGGATCACCGACGTGGAGCAGGCCAGGGTCGATGGCGGCATCGGGATCCGAGACCGGGTCGCCCGGGTGGCCATCTATGTCGCCTCGGCCCGGCCCGGAGAACGCGCCCGGATCGAAGCCCGTCGTCGGGAATTGCTCGCGGCCGAGAACGCTCTGGGCTTCGACCCGGGCGGCCAACCCGCCGATCTGGCGACCCTCAAAGCGCTCTTGGAACGGCCGAAACCCTAGCCGCCCCAGCCGACACGCCACGGTCGCGCCTTCCGTGCCGCTCCTGGTGTTTCCCAGCATCCCCCGGTTGCCGCGGATGCACGACGCGGGCTAGGCTGGGTCCATCGTCCCTCCATTGCCATTCACCGCACCGAAGCAGGATCGATCGGCACCGATGCGCCTCTGGTCGGCCGTGGTGCTGTTCCTCGGGATGCTGCTCGCCGCCGAGACGGTCCAGGCCGCACCCCCCCGCCCTCCGGAGGGACCCTGGTGGTCGCTGCAACCGGTGGTGCGCCCGACGATTCCCGGTGGAGATCCGGGATCCGACCATCCGATCGACCGGTTCCTGTCGGCCGCCCGCGACGCCCGCGGCCTTCGCCCCCATCCTCCGGCTTCCCGCCTCGCCCTGCTTCGCCGCGTCCACCTCGACCTGACAGGGCTTCCGCCCTCGCCGGCCGAGCAGGAGGCATTCCTCGCCGACGCCTCCACCGACGCCTACGAGAAGGTCGTGGACCGGCTCCTCGCCGACGAGCAGCACGCCGTCCGGTACGCCCGCCACTGGTTGGATGTGCTGCGCTATGCCGACGCCGACGAGCACCTCGCCGGCACGACGGGCATCCACCTGTGGCGCGATTGGATCATCCGAGCCCTCCATGAGGACATGCCCTTCGACCAGTTCGTGCAGGTCCAACTGACCGGACGCCGATCCCGGGAGCGCACCCGGATGTCGGCCACCGGGCACCGGTCCCAGCGCGAACCCCGCCCAGGCGATCTCTTCGCCCTCGGCTTCCTGGCACGTGGGGTCGGGTCCGATCCGCAGGACCTGGCCATGAACGCGGTCGACACGGTCTCAAGCGCATTCCTGGGCATGACGGTGGCCTGCGCCAAATGCCATGATCATGTCTTCGACCCCGTGAAGCAGTCGGACTACTACGCCATGAAGGCGTTGTTCGACCCCTGGGTGGTCCGCAAGGTCACCCTCGCACCGGCCGCCGACCTCATGGCGGCGGGGCGGGCGGAGGCGGAGATCGAACGGGCCCGCGCCCCGATCCAGCGCGAATTGGATGCCCTGGTGGAACCGGTCCGGAATCGCCTGCGTGAGGAACGGATCACCATGCTCCCCGCGGACATCCAGGCCATCATCCGAAAGCCCGAACGCGAGCGCACCCCGGAGGAGCAGAGGATCGCCGACGATTACTTCCCGATCCTCCGCATCGACAACGAAAAGATCGACGAGGTGTTGGCCGAGGCCGATCGCAACCGGGTCCGCGACCTGCGGCGTCGCATCGACGAGGCGGGCCGGGACTCCCGTCAGGCCAAGGCCCCGGTCATCCCCGTGTTCCACACGGTCGAGGCCGACCCGGACCGGGCCCGGGAGAAGCGGTATGTGCTCACCAGCGCGGATCCGTCGCGGCCCGACAAGACGCGGGAAGTGACCGCAGGGTGGCCCTTCGCGACCTCGGCTCCCGACTTCCGCGAAGGCCGATTGGAGGCCTTCACCGATTGGCTCACCGCGCCGGACAACCCGCTGTTCGCCCGCGTGGCCGTCAACCGGATCTGGCAATGGCATTTCGGCATCGGGCTCCACCGCCAACCGAGCGACTTCGGACGTCAGGCAGGGACGCCGACCCACCCTCAACTCCTCGACTGGCTCGCCTCCGAGTTCGTCCGCTCCGGTTACAGTCAACGGCACCTCCATCGGCTGATCGTCACCTCGGCCGCCTACCGGCTCGCATCGGAGACCGGACCGGGCGACGACGGCAACCAGCGCCTCGATCCCGATAACCTCACCCTGTGGCGGCATCCGGTCCGTCGTCTCGAGGCCGAGGCCGTCTGGGACGGCCTGCACGCCGCCGCGGATCTGCTGAACCTCCAGGTGGGCGGTCCCTCCTTCCAGCCACCCGACGCGGCCCCGAAGCCCGCGGCGGGCCGATCCGACGAACGACGGCGACGCGGCGCCTACCTGTTCCGAGGCTTCTCGACCAGTCGCGAGGTCACTCCGGAGTTCCTCCGCACGTTCGATGCCGAGGATGGCCGTGAACCCTGTCCGATGCGGACGCGGACGGTCACGGCTCCACAGGCCCTGTTCCTGATGAACAGCCGGGAGATCGACCTGGCGGCATCGACTCTCGCCAGGCAGTTGCGCGAACAATGCGGGACCGGCACGGCCTCCGCCTTCGATCGCGAACGCGCCATCGAACTGGCCTTCCGGCGCGTGCTGTCGCGTCCGCCCAACGCCACCGAACAGGCCGCCGCCCGGGCCCACCTGGGCGACGCTCCATCCCGCCTCGAGGGCTTGGCCTGGATGCTCTTCAACCTCGATGAGTTCCTGTATGTCCCCTGAAGAACACGCTTCCCGGGCCGCCGACATCGAGCGCCGCCGCTTCCTCTTCCGGGCCGGAGGAGGCTTCCTGGGCCTGGCGCTCGGGGGCGTCTGGGCCGAGGCCGGCGAAATTCCCGATGCCATCCTGGGGCCCCATTTCAGGCCACGGGCCCGCTCGGTGATCTTCCTGTTCATGTGCGGCGGGGTCAGCCACATCGACACCTTCGACCCCAAGGGCAACCAGCACGCCGGCCGCCTCATCGATGCCATCGGTTTCGGCGACAACCAGGCCAGGATGCAACGCCCGATCATCCCGTGCCACCGGACCTTCACCCGGCACGGCGCCTCGGGGATCCCGGTGTCGGACTGGTTCCCGCAGGTCGGCGGTGTCATCGACGAGATCGCCGTCGTGCGCTCGATGTGGTGCCACGAGGGGAACCATTTCCCGGCGGTCATCGAGACCTGCACGGGGCACCGCGGGCGGCAATTCGATCATCCGTCGTTCGGAGCGTGGATCTCCCACGCGTTGGGCTCGGTGAACCGCAACCTGCCGACCTTCGTCAACATCGGCCGTCCCTCGTCGCCCGTGCAGTTGACCGGGGGCTACCTGGGTGCGGGCGTCTCCGCGACTCCGTTCCAGGCCGGGGCCGAACCGGTGGCGCATCTGCATCCACCCGCCGGGCCGGGCTCGGGCGAGCGCGATCGGCGCATCGAGCGACTCGAATCGATGAATGCCGAGTTCCGGGCCCGTCACCGGCTCCAGTCCGACATCCAGGCCCGGGCCCGCGCCTACGAACTGGCCGGCCGCATGCAGGCGTCGGCACCCGAGGCCGTCGATTTTCCATCGGAGCCGACCCACATCCGATCGATGTACGGCCTGGATCGCCCCCAGACCGAGGAATTCGGCAAACAACTCCTCCTGGCCCGTCGGTTGGCCGAACGTGGGGTGCGGTTCATCCAGGTCTGCCATGCCGGTGGAGGCAACGGTGGCTGGGATTCGCACGGCGACATGAAGAGCCACGAACCCCTGTGCCGTGCCACCGACCAGCCCATCGCCGGCCTCATCCGAGATCTGCGCCAACGAGGCATGCTCGACGATACCCTCGTGGTCTGGACCAGCGAATTCGGCCGGACCCCCTGGTCGCAGAACACCACGGGGCGCGACCACAACCCCAAGGGCTACACCTCCTGGTTGGCGGGCGGAGGCGTGCGCGGCGGAATGGTCCATGGAGCCACCGACGACTTCGGCTACCGTGCCGTCGAGAACCCGCATTACTACAGCGACCTCAACGCGACGATCCTCCACCTGCTGGGGCTCGACCATACCCGCATGGAACACCCGGCGCTCGGCCCCGTCTCGCGGCTGGTGGAACGGGGAGGTCCCATCCATGAGATCCTGTCCTGAGCAGGATCGCCCCCGCTCCGTCACCGCCCGGCCGGTTCCCTCGGGATGGCCGTCGCCCGCGGTGGCACGATCGCCCCGGCATGAACCATCTCCGCCGGTCGGATCCCGGTCCGGCATGCGGATGCACCACCGGATCTTGGCGACCATGCCGCTTTTCGATACCCTTTGCGGACGATTCGAATGAGTCTCCGTCCCTTCATCGCATGGATCGCGGCGATCCGATGGATGTTCGCGAGCTTCGATGCAACGGCTCGGGCCTCGAACCCGGAGCCGAACGGCGGCGGCCCCGTCGATCAAGGCCCGATCGCACGGGCTGGACGAACCCCCGGAGAATCGGAACCGCCTTCGGGGATCCTCGCGGAGGTCTCGGCCGATGGGTCGCTGGTGGACCATCCCCTCGACATGGACTTCGATGCACAAGGTCGACTGTGGGTGCTGGAACAGGTCGACGCCCAAGCGCATCCGGGCAGGTCGTCGGCAGGCCGGACCGGTTCCGGCGCCAGGCTCGTCCGGTTGACCGACACCGATGGCGATGGCCGATTCGATTCGCGGGCGATCCAGACCGAAGGCATCGCCGGGGCCACATCGATCCTCGTCCTGGAGTCCGGGATCTACATCGGACACCCCGATGGCGTCCTTTGGTTGCAGGACACGGACGGGTCCGGGAGATCGGCCCGACGCACCGAGGTCTTCGCTCCATCCGGGAATGCCGATCGAGGCCCGGACTCCCCGCGTCCGCAGGCCGGACCTCTCGAGGGGGCCCTGTTCGCCAACATCGACAATTGGATCTATTCACCGGGCCTGAGGGCTCGATTCAGGCCGGTGGCCGGAAGGCCGGGGCATTGGACGCGTCAACGTCTGGTGGACCCCGAGGGTTCGACGGTGGGTGCCGACGAGTCGGGACGACTGATCCATGCGGACCTCGAGAACGGGGTGCGGGTCGAGCCCGTTCCCCTTCGATTCCTGTATCGGAATGCGAACCACAGACCGGAGACACCGGTTTTCCAGCGCGGAGGCGATGGGACCGGAACCTCGGTTCCTTCGCCCCTGTCCGACGGCCATGTCATCGCGGAGAGGCGGAAGATCGACCGGGTGGATGTGCCGGGGAGGATCCGCGCCGCCGGAACCCTCGTGTATCGCGGCGATCAACTGCCGTCGGAGTTTCGAGGCGACCTCTTCATCTGCGATGCCGAACGCGGCGTGATCCGACGGTACCGCCCGTCCCGAGGTGCCCGGAGAGACGCGGCCGGCATGGCCGAAGACGGGGAGGTCTTCATGGAGGCGGATCGGGCGAGCTTCAGGCCGATCCGCCTGAGGAACGGCCCCGATGGCTCCCTCTACGTGTTGGACGGAGGTGGGCTTCCCGAGGCACGACCGGAACTTCCGCATCGCCGGGGTGCCGCGACGATCACGACACCTCCGATCCCTCGTCCATCGGAACGGTCCAGAGGGCGCGTCCTGCGGGTGCGCGGCAGGCACGGATCCGGCCTCCCCCTCGCGGAGCCGTCCCCGGCCCTCCGGACCTGGGACATCGCGGCAAGGTTCACCAGCACCCGGGGATTCTGGCAGGATTGGGCCCAACGCCGGTGGGTGGAGCAGTCGTCACCGCAGTCCACGCGCATTCTGGAACAATGGGTTTCCGACCATCGACGTCTGGTCGGAGATCAGGAATCGACACCCGCATCGGTCCGCCTTCGGGCCTTGTGGGCTCTCGAGGGGCAAGGACGGATCTCAGCCGAGGTCCTGCGCAGTGCCATGGAGGATCCGGACACCGGAGTGAGGTCGGCGACACTGCAGATCGTCGCGGATCTGGCGCCCGGCCCGCTGAGGGACGAGGGCATGTCCTGGGCCCTCCAACGATCGGCGGCATTCCCGAGGGAGGCCACACCGTCGCTGTTGATCTGCCTGGGATCGGCCGCCACTCCGCAGGCCGACGGACGGATGCGTTCCATCCTCCTTTCGGGGAGCCATTCGGTCCTGCTGGAGGACGCCACCATCAGCGGACTGACGCACCGTGAACTCGGCTTTCTGGGACAGTTGCTCGCCGATCCCCAGTGCGGCCCTTCCGAGGCCCGGCACACCCGCTTGTTCAGACGCCTCGGCGAATGCCTTCGGAACGCCGGAAGGCCCGAGGAGATCGCCAAGGCGCGGGATCTCATCCGTGGATTGCCCGGGACCGATGGCAGGGTCGCGGGGCTGAACGAGGGACTCCTCGGTCCCATCGCGCCCGGGGGCGCGCGGATTGCTCCAACGGGCGACGACACGCTTCCGGGCACGCGCCGTTGAGAGGGTCCGTCACGGATCGGCGCGCCCGTAGATCCGGCACCGACGACCCTCCGTCCACAGGGCGAGCACGCGGGTGCGGCCCCCCGGATCGGTCACGACGACCAGTTCGGCCTCGCCCGAAAGCCCGGGAAAACCGAGATCGGCCGATGGCACGACGGATCCGCCGATGCCGGTCGTGTCGGGCCGGAACACGACGGCGGGCCATTCCTGGCCGGGAGATCCGAAGATCCGGTGACCGTCGGTCTCCTTGAAGGTGATGAGCCAGGCCGGCCCCCCGGAGGTCGGTATGACCGCGGCGTCGAGGATGGGCGCGACCTGCAACTCCATCGGCAGCCGCCTCCTTTGCCATCGACCCGACGCGTCCTTGACCAGCATCGAATTGGACGGATCCACCCGTTGGGAATCGGCGATCGCCTTGTGGATGCGCGGACCACGCATCATGGCGTAGTCCCGGATGTCGGACGGAGGCACCGCTTCGGGATCGGCTGGGAACCGTTTGAAAGGGATCAGAGGCATGGGCACCCCCTCGGCATCATGCATGAACTCGATGAGGCCGGAGAACACGGCCTCGTTGGTGGCCTTGCGCAACAACCATCCCAGACGGTCATCGGCACGAAACACCCATTCGTTGTTGGTGCCCAGACCGGCGACGATCACCTCTTCCCGCCCCGGGAAACCGGAGGCCGTCCCGCTGAAAAGCGCCGTTTGGACGAAGGCCGTCCCGCGCCGGTGCGATGGAGAACCGACCTCGCTCCATCGACCGGATCCGGTCGGCGTGGCGGACTCCCACACCTGGCCGAACCATTCGGCCAGCATCCAGGTCCCCTCCTTCACCCCGCTTGATCCCATCCAGATCATGTCACTGATCCCTCCGTCGAATGGCAGTCCGCCAACGGGCTTCGATCCGCCGTGGACCGGGTCGAAGAGGGTCAGCGCCGGGTGCTCGGGAAACCGGCCGAAACGTCCGGGACCCCCGAGAAGCCAAGGTCCCTCGTCGGGTCCGGCGACGCGGGTCAACCCGTTCTCACGGACGGAACCGATGGGAACGGTCCGGGAATCCGACTCCAGACGCCGGATGCCGGCCACCGGTCCGGCTCCGTATCTGTAGGTGTTTTCCAACCAACCGATCGCCGGTCCGGGCAGGAACCCGGCCGGCGCCGGATCGATCCGCTTCATGACGAGTCGGGCGACCCAGTTCGTCGTCGTGGCATCCGCAGGGGCGATCCGGACGAGGCTGCCCCCACCGGAATCCGAAAGCCAGGCACCGGTTCCCGACGTCCGATGGATCCACCCCAGCCGGGCGAGGGAAAGCGGCAGGTGGTCCTGCATCGGGAGGTCCTCGTGGTGGTCCCCGTTGGTCCCCGGCAGCACCAGGTCCTGGATCAACGGGTAGGGTGCGGCTCGACCGGGACCGCCCATCGGAGCCGATGCAGGGCCGGGAACCGGCCCCCCGACGCCTCCTCTCGACGGAGGGGCGACCAACCGATGCCACCCCGCTTCGAACGCATGGACCTCGGAACGCCCATCGGGCCAAACCACCTCCAATTGGACCTCGGTGGCACGCTCATCCATGGGCGCGTGGAACTCCGGTGGAGTGCTGCTCAGGTAGGTTCCGCCCCCGAACCAGGTCGAGGACACGGCTCGGGTCCCCTTCATCCACCGGATGCGCGTCCCCTCCAATGGCTGCCCCCCGGGCTGCACGGCGAGGCTGACGCAGACATGGCGACGAGCGGTCCTGTTCTCGAACAACTGGATGGGTTCGGAGAAATTGTGCACCACCAGGTCCGGGTCGCCATCGTGATCCATGTCGCAGGGAACGACGGACATCGTGATCGATCGGGCCCGATCGAGACCCAAGGCACCGGATCTCTCCTCGAATCGACCGTCGGACGTCTGGAGGAACGCGAACACGCCGTTCTCACGGGTCGGATGGAGATCATCCGGGCCCAGTCCCGGCGGCCTGCCCTTGTCCTGCAGGTTCTGGGCGTAGCCCGAAGGGACCAACAGGTCGGTCAGCCCGTCTCCGTCCAGATCGATCCAGACAGGCCCCCAACTCCAACCCGAGGCCGCCAAACCCTTGAGGCAGGCCATTTCGTTCCACTTCCCGCGGGACCGATCCGAGACGAACAACGTGTTCCTGCTGACCTGACGCAACGGACCGAACAGCTCCGACGGACGCTCGTTCAGGAACGCGTCGTCGTATTCCAGGATCCTCTGGACGGGACTGCGGGGCAGCATGTCCGAGACGATCCAGTCGGGGATTCCGTCACGATTGATGTCCGTGAAGGAGACCCCCATCGAGTAGAGGCTGGTGTATGGCAGGGATCTCCGGAGCGCATCCTCGAACCTTCCACCTCCCCGGTTGATCCACAACCGATCGGGACTGTGGTAGTCGTTGCAGACGTAGAGATCGGGCAGTCCGTCTGCGTTGATGTCCTGGAAAGCGCATGAGAGCGACCAGTCCAACTCCAGGGCCTTGTCGCCCCCGGTGCCGTAATCGGCGATCGAGGCCAGGTCCTGCAGGACCATCCGTCCATCACCCCGATTCAGGAGAACGACGCTGGCGGCCCCCATCTCGGCCACCAGGCCCGTCGCACTGATGCGAAACCGGTCGGGGTCGCCCGGCGGCTTGCCGCCGGAGGCCGCATCGATCAGGCGCCGATCGGCACCGCCGGCCGACCGTAGGCCGCTCTGACTGCCGCTGCGGTTCTGGCGATACCCCAGGGCCACGAGATCCACTCGGCCGTCCTGATCGATGTCCGCGGCAGCCATCCCGCCCCAGTAGACACCTTTGGGAGGCCGATGAACCCCTTCCCCGGAGCGGAATCCGTCCCGCCCCGCACCATGGTTGATCAGGATGCCCGAGTCGTAGGTGGAAGTGATCAGGTCCAGGTGACCATCGCGGTCCAGATCCGAGACGACGACACCCGCGATGGAAGATCGGCCGAGGTTGGTGGCCGAAAGCGATACCGCGTTCGTGAAACGCCAGGGTGCACCGGCACTGAGATGGAGCCCCCCCCACCCGGGCACACCTCCGAGGATCAGGTCGGGCCAACCGTCCTCGTTCAGATCGCGGACCGCCATGCCCCAGCCATTGAGCATGAAACGGATGCGGCTGAACTGTTCAACCGAGATCGGCGGCCCCTGCCTGATTCCCGCTCGCGCCGCATCGATGGGGTGGAACTGAACTCCCGGATCGGCGGACACCTGAAGAAGGACCACCCCCAACGCCAATAACGACGCTGGGGAGTGGAACTTTCTCCGGTGTCCGCCGCCTGGGAACCGCTCGAACATGGCTCAGCCTTCCGCCCGGGTGGGCGATCGGTCGGCCAAAGTCCTCGGCGGAGGCGTTCGACGGAATGTCGCGGGTTCAATCGACATTGACGACCCGGTAGAACGACGCGGACGGTGTCGCCGGGAGGGTCACGGTGCTGCTTGGGATCAGCATCGATGATTTCATGGCAGCCGCCCGGTCGACCGGGATCTCCATGACGTCCTTCCAAGCCTCCCCGAGATCGCCGGACTTGACCTGCAATCGGTAGGAGCGCGGCAGCGACGTCGGATCCGCGTTCCTCGACAGGATGACCAGCTTCGTCGCGGTGGCGGATGCGTCGATGAGGATCTGGGCCGGACTGCTCAACTGGTTGTCCACGCGATGCACCGGCAGGTAGAAGTCCAGGATGAATTCCTCGGACCGGGCGCCGGCCTCGGGGACGACGGTGGCGCGCACGACCACCCTCGAGCCCTTGGCGCCGACCGGCACGTTCCAGACGAGGTGGTTGGTGGACTCCAAGGCCATGCCGCTCGGACCCTGGAGGAGTTCCAGGGTAACGAACTTCGGATCCGAGTTGTGCGAGATCACGAAATCGAACCTCTCGGTCTCGAGCACATACGGCGGAGGAACGCTGAAGAAACGGAAGACCAGCGATTCGATGCCGTTGTAGTTCTTTCCGGCCGGCGGCGTCTGCTTGCCACCCTTCGGACGGCTGCCCAGGGGCGCGAAGAAACGGTTGGCCGGCGTGGGGATCGCGGCCGGCTTGGCGTCGGGGTCGAGCACCAGCACGGTGTTGGTCTGGGAGGTCCTCAGGGTTCTCTCGACCGCGGCGTCACCGACCTCCTTGGCGTTGACCTCGTAGGCATGGAGGATGAACACGTTGGTTCCGATCTGGTTCGTCGTCGGCGTCCACATGACGATGCCGCTGGGGTCCACCGTCATGCCGGCCGGCGCGGAGAGCAGCACGTATTTGTATCCGGCGACGATGTCCGGCAGCGGTTCTCCATTGGGGCCGTGATCCTTGTGCACGGCGGCGTTGGTGCTGTTGATGTGCAACAGGTCTCCGTCGAAGAGCCGCGGAAAGTAGGTGTACAGCAGTCCCGGGAAACCGACGACCGAGGCCGACGAGCGGAAGACCGGGGGCGTCCGACCGAAGCCCGGGGTGGGCACGATGGTCATGACCTCGCTCGGCGTGCCGGGTTGGCCGCCGACACCCACCGCCCTGACGCGCACCAGGTAGGGCAGGCCGGGAGTCAGGCCGGAGACACGGGCCTCGGTCTTGTCGACCGGAGTCGCCTGCGAACTCTCGAACATTCCAGGCACGCTGTTGGTGCTGTACTCGATGGTGTAGCCGTTCAACTGGGAGTTGGTGACCGGCTGCCACTGGATGCTGAAACCGTCGGCCTCCGGGCGGCTGCGGATGCCGGTGACCTGAGCGGGCAACTCCTGCGGCGCCAGGGCGCCCTGTCCGTTGTTCTTGGGCTGATAGGTCACCTTGCGATCCGAGTTCAACCGGAACGACTTGGTGCGGTTGATGACGATGGTCGTGGCGGAGACCTTTCGGACCGGCTGGTTGTACCCGTCGGAGATGGTGGCCATCACGTAGTACTCTCCCGGAGGGGCGTCGATCTCGTCGGGACTGATGGAAACGTACTGCCAACCGTCGTCGCCGATCTCGCCCTCCATCAGACCGTCCCCGGCGTCCTCGTCGTCGGTCTGGCTCTCACGGTCGGACTCGTCGTCCAGGAGGTCGTCGAAATCGCCCGAGGTCGAGGCGAGAAACGCCTCGTCACCGGCATCATCCTCGGAGGTGGCGAAGATCTCGAATCCCTGGTCGTCGTTGCGGTCGTGGAGCAGCGACATGGAGATCTTCGCATTGGAGTCGATGTCCATGTCGTGCCACCAGAGCACCAGTTCACCGTCATCGGGATCGAGATAGGGCTCGTCGATGTCGATGACGCCCGCTTCATCCTCCCGGATCATGTCGAACACCAGTTCGCTGAATTTGCGGGGCGACTCCACGCTGATCTGGTAATCGCCCTTCGGGGCATCGAGCAGGAAGACCCAGGCGGAACGTTCCTCGAAATTGAAATCGGTGAGGACGGTGAGGCCAGTCTTCTCCAGTTCGGCGAGCGTGGCCTCGTCCTCGAGGGGGAGGGTCTTGCCGGAGGGCAGGGTGACCGTGAAGGCCAGATCGTTCTCTGCGAAGGCATCGGAACTTCCCCAATGGATGCGGACTCCGACCTCCGGTGAACCCTCGGGGACCGTCAGCGTCCCGGACTGCAGCGAGCGGACGGCGCCGCCCTTGGCGTTCCCCTTGGACGGCTCGGTGATGGAGGCGACCGTCATCTGCTGCGTCAGGAGATCACTGGGAGTCGTCGACACCTTGCCGATCTGGCGGAAATTGGTCAGCCATTCGATCGCGTACAACCCGTCGGGATCATGGGCGATCGGCCGCCAGGGCTTTTCCCAGGTGCTTGCACCCCAGACGTCCCGATGGGGATTCGGGTACTGGACGTAATCCATCATCTGGGACGAAAACCCTTCCTCCTCCCAGTCATAGGTGCTGAACGAGAAACCGCCGTTCCGGACCTTGAACCCGAAGTTGATGCTCACGCCGGGGATCCGCGGGGTGCAGATCGGGGGAACGCAGGGAGGACACCAGCTGGCATTGCACCAGGACCATCCGCAGGGATAGCAATAGGGGATGCACGGCGGACACCACGCGGGGGTGCACCAACTGGGGATCTCGGGCGTCACGTTGACCCCCACGTTGCCGGCGACCTCCCAGTCGGGAGGTTGGAACAGGAAGTAGGCGCTGGCCTGACCGAGGGTCCAATTGCCGATGAGCGGGACGTAGGGCGGAACCTGGACCTTGGCGGCGATGCTACCGCCCAGGCTGCCGTACCGGGCCTGGATCTGCGCCGATCCGATGATGATGGAGAGGAGGTCGACCTGAGCGCCGGCATCGACGTTGAACGAAGGCACGTACGTCAGGTAGGCGTTTCCGACGGGGATGCCCGCGATCATGGCGCTTCCGCGGATGTCGACGCGATAATCGGAGTAGAACCGACCACGAGCCTCCACCTCGAGCGGCCAGCGACCGGCGACGCGGGTCTCGCCGACGATGACCGTGAAACCTCCATCGATGTACCAGGGAGGGTTCTGGATGTTGCCGAACCCGACGTCGAGCTTGTCGATCCTGGAGCCAGAGGCGCCCAGCCTCCAGTTCAGATCGGTTCCCCGCAGAGACAGGCCATTCAAATTGCCATCAGACAGGGCGAACGAGGCGCCGATTCCCCGGCCATCCCCGATCTGGAAAAGGGCCCCCATCGCGATCTCGGGAGGGTTGTAGGTGACGAAGATGTCCTTCACCGAGATCGCCCCGCCGGGAACCTGGGCTTCCGGAACGGTCACGTTGAAACCGCTCTGCTCGACCCCGCCCGATCCGATCGACATGATGAAGCGGACCTCGATGGCATCGGCAGACCCTTTTCTCTGGATGAAATTCCGAGTGGGAAGCATGCCCACGACCTTCAACTCGAGTTTGCCGTCCTTGACCTCCACATCCTCGACGCGCAGGGCTCCCCACTTGTTCCATCGGATGAAGCCCGTTCCCTCGGACAGTTTGCCTGTGGCGGGGTCGGTCCGCGGGTTGTCGATCGACATTTCTGTGATCCCCGGGATTCCCACGACGATCAACCGGGTGATTCCCAACAAGGATTGGGTGTTCTCACCAATGATTTCAGAGAAGCTGTCGGTCTTGGTCTGGGCCAACAACCCTGTCGCCCCAGCCAAAGCGACCCAGCCGGCCATCAGTAATTTTTTTATCATCGGTGGGACATTTACTCTATCGGTACTTGTTACAAGAAAATTGTCATTTTCGGCGCTATGAAACTTTTTCCTGCGTCGACGTCGCGCATCCGACCGATGGTCGACATGCATCGCTGACGAAGCAGGGTCCATGAATCGGGCCTCTCAGGATACCGGTGATAGGGACGCGTGCTTGGCGACCGACGGGTGCCGATGAGCGCGATCTCCCAGGGGTGCCATCGAGCGCTTCAGGGATGCCCTCCAGGACCCCTTCACAACCGACGCATCCCGGTTTCCGAAGGTGCCGGATCGCGACTGGAACGGGGCGTTCCCCTTTCGACAAAAGGCACTCGACGCTCGCGATGCGGTGGAACCGGGATCCGGAACCCGCCAAGGGACCGCCCGGGGATCCGATGAACCCATCCGT
>JBEGWF010000097.1:0-22559 GCA_041177965.1 Verrucomicrobiota bacterium
ACCGGGCCGGAGCGAGCACTGGAAGCGATCACCCTCATCCCTCGCGCAAAGCGCGAAAGCCCCACCTCCCTCGAGCTTCCCTGCGAGCGGAGCGCCCGGTCCCGCGGAGCCCCCACCCGCAACCCACCCCCATCGCCAGACCCACAACGCCACCCCATCCCATGAACCTCACCCTCATCCACGAAGCCCAACCCAGAAGCCCATCCACAGCCGCCCATGCCACGCACCTACCGGCGGCAGCGGGACCGGGTCGGAGCGAGCACTGGAAGCGATCACCCTCATCCCTCGCGCACAGCGCGAAAGCCCCGCCTCCCCCAAGCTTCCCTGCGAGCGGAGCGCCCGATCCCGCGGAGCCCCCACCCGCAACCCGCCCGACCGCCTCGACGACCCGCTTTAACCCATGACGCGTCCGAACCGCTTCGGGTAGCCTTTCGTCAGTGATCCCCCGAGTCGTGACCCGGTTCCTGGCAAGCGTCCCCGCCATCGCGCGGACCCTCGCCATGGGACTGGCGCTCGACACCCTCCACGCCGCCGTCAGGCCCCCCGACAACGCCCGCGACCACTGGGCCTTCCACCCTCCGAAAGCGGAGGCCATTCCCACCATCCACTCCACGGCCCGGGCACAAACCCCGATCGATCACTTCATCCTCGCCCAACTCGAGACCCGCGGCCTGTCCCTGGCTCCGCCGGCCGACCCACGCACCCTGATCCGTCGGATGTCGCTCGACCTCACCGGCCTCCCCCCGGATCCCACCGAGGTCGACCGCTTCGTCGCCGAAACCCGGCGCGATCGGACCGGTGCCGTGAACCGGCTCATCGACCGCCTGCTGGCCTCCCCCCGATACGGCGAACGCTGGGGACGGCACTGGCTGGACGTCGCCCGCTACTCCGACACCAAGGGCTACGTCTACGGACGCGAAGAACCCCGCTTCGTCCACGCACCGGCCTACCGCGATTGGGTCATCCGCGCCCTCGACACCGACCTGCCCTACGACCGCTTCCTCATGCTGCAACTGGCGGCGGATCAACTGGTCCCCGCCGATTCCCCCGACCTCGCCGCCCTGGGATTCATCACCGGCGGCCGCCGCTTCCTCGGTGTCACCCACGACATCATCGACGACCGCATCGACGTCATCACCCGGGGCACCCTGGGCCTCACCGTCGCCTGCGCCCGGTGCCACGATCACAAATACGACCCCGTCCCGACGGCCGACTACTACTCCCTCTACGGCGTGCTCCGGGGCAACGACGACCAACTGGTCACCTTCCACGAACCGCAGGATTCCGAACTCGCCGCCCTGCGAAAGAAATCCTCCGACCAGATGCGCCTCCGGCGTTCCGAGGCCAACGCCCGACTGCGCGAACGGGCGGGCGACTACCTCGCCGCCCAACTGAACCCCAAGGACTACCCCGAAGAGGGCTTCGACCAACTCCTCTCCACCGGAGACATCATCCCCATGTCGGTGCGCCGCTGGCGGGATTTCCTGAAAGTGTCCGCCACCCCCGACCACCCGATCTTCGGACCCTGGCGGGCTCTCATCCTCGACCTCCGGGACATTCCCGATCCCGACTGGCCCGCCGCCGCCGCCAAGGCCTTGGCCGCCGCCCAACGCCACGCACCGGCGTGGAACCCTCTCGTGTCGGCCGCCTTTCGCCAGCCACCCACCTCCCGCACCGACATCGCCCAACGCTACGGCGCGCTCTTCACCCGGGTGGACACCGACTGGAAGACCCTCCACGAAACCGCCCGCGCCGCCACGAACCCGCCCCCGGCCCGACTGCCCGATGTCCACGCCGAAGCCCTGCGGCAATTCCTCCACGACCCCGCTTCACCCACCACGGTTCCCGACACGGGAATGGTGAACACCGAGTTCTTCTATCCGACCGACATCACCGTCGAACTCTGGCAACTCCAGGGCGCGGTGGACCGACGCCTCATCGCTCTGGGTGTCCATGCTGCCCTCATCCTGCGCGATCGCCCCCCGGAGCCGCAGCCCGTGGTGTTCCGCCGCGGCAGCCCCTCGCAGCCGGGTCCTGAAGTCCCACGCCGCTTCCTCGAAGTCCTTTCAGGCGCCGACCGCCGACCGTTCCAGAAGGGCAACGGTCGCCTAGAACTGGCCCGGGCCATCGCATCCTCAGAGAACCCACTCACCGCCCGCGTCCTGGCCAACCGCGTCTGGCAGCACCACTTCGGCGCCGGCCTCGTCAAGACGCCCAGCGACTTCGGCCTGCGTGCCGAAGCCCCGAGCCATCCCGAGCTGCTCGACTGGCTGGCCCTGCGCTTCATCGACTCCGGCTGGAGTCTCAAGGCCTTGCACCGCCTCATCCTGTCCAGCGCCGTGTACCAGGCGAGTGCGGCCGGACGCGACGACCGCACGCCCGAGGAACGGAGCCGACTCCAGCGACTCGATCCCGAGGACCGCCTGCTCGCCCATTTCCCGCTGCGACGCCTGGAATTCGAAGCCATGCGCGATGCCCTGCTCGCCACCGCCGACCAACTGGACTCCCGGCGCGGCGGCCATGCCTCGGGCCTGCTGGACTCCGGCAATCACCGACGCTCGGTGTACGGCCTGGTCGATCGTCAATTCCTTCCCGGCGTGCTGCGGACCTTCGATTTCGCCAATCCCGACCTGCACGTGGCCGTGCGACACGAGACCACGGTCCCCCAACAGGGGCTCTACTTTCTCAACGGCCCCTTCGCGGCGGATCGGGCCCGGGCGCTCGCCCGGATCGGCCATGGGCTGCCGGATCGGGCGCGCATCCAGGACCTGCACCGCCGGCTCTTCCAACGCGCCGCCCTGCCCTTGGAGATCGACGCCGGCCTCGCCTTCGTGGCCGCGGCCGAACGGGATCCCGACCGACCGCACCCGCCGCGGATCGGCCCTCCCGAGGCACGACTGGGCCCTTGGGAGCAATACGCCCACGTGCTGCTCCTCTCCAACGAGTTCGCCTTCGCCGACTGACACCGCCCCACCGTCCGCCATGCCCTCCCCCGCCTTCAGCTCCCGTCCGCCGCGGCCCGCCTGGAGCCGTCGCGAGTTCCTGACACGATCCGGGCTGGGATTGGGAGCCCTCTCCCTGAAGACCCTCGGTGACGGCGTCGCTCCGGCTTCGGTCCCGCCCGCGCTGCCCTCGCCACTGGCTGCCAGAGCGCCCCATTTCGCACCCCGCGCCCGGCGCGTCGTCCATTTCTTCCTGAACGGCGGGCCCTCTCAGGTGGACACGTTCGATCCCAAGCCGGCCCTCGCGAAATACGCCGGCCAACCCCTGCCCGGCCAATACCTCCGCACCGAACGCAAGACCGGCGCCGCTCTGCCCTCGCCCTTCCGGTTCTCGCGCCACGGCCAGAGCGGTTTGGAGATCAGCGAACTCTTCGCCCGCACGGCTGCCCATGCCGACGACCTCGCCGTCATCCGCTCCATGCACGCGCAGGTGCCCAATCATGAGCCGTCGTTGATGCTCATGAACTGCGGCGACAGCGTGCAGCCGAGGCCCAGCTTCGGATCCTGGGCCCTTTACGGGCTCGGCACCGAGAACCAGAACCTGCCGGGATTCGTGGCGCTGTGCCCCGGCGGCTTGCCCATCAAGGACTCCGAGAACTGGCAGTCGGCCTTCCTGCCCGGCGTGTTCCAGGGAACGTTCGTCGATCCGAAACACCGCGAGGTGGAGCGGCTCATCGAGAACATCCGCAGCCCCCACGCCACTCCGGGCATGCAGCGGCGACAGCTCGATCTCCTCCGATCGCTCAATGCCACCCATCGGCAGGACCACGCCTCCGATCCCCGGCTCGAGGCCCGCATCGAGTCCTTCGAGCTGGCTTTCCGAATGCAGATGGAAGCCAGCGACGCCTTCGACCTGTCCCGCGAACCGGAATCGATCCGCGCGATGTACGGCGACACCGTCCACGGCCGCCAGACCCTCATCGCCCGCCGATTGCTGGAGCGGGGTGTGCGCGTGGTGCAGTTGTGGCACGGAGCCGGTCAACCCTGGGACCATCACGACAACATCGAGGCCAATCACCGGAGGAACGCCGCCGAGATCGACGGACCCATCGCCGCCTTCATCACCGACCTCAAGCAACGCGGCCTCTTCGACGACACGCTCATCCTCTGGGGCGGCGAATTCGGGCGGACGCCGTCGGTGGAACTGGGCGACGGCGGCAAGTCCAAGCTCGGCCGCGACCACAATCACTACGGCTTCAGCGTGTGGCTGGCCGGTGGCGGTGTGCGCGGCGGTGTGGTGCATGGCGCCACCGACGAGTTCGGTTTCCGGGCGACCGAGAACCCCGTGAGCGTGCACGACCTGCACGCCACGATGCTGCACCTGCTCGGCTTCGATCACGAGCGCCTCACCTACCGCCACGCCGGCCGAGACTTCCGCCTCACCGACGTGTCGGGGGAGGTGGTGCGATCGGTGGTGGCCTAGTCGGATGGGACGCTGACGGGTGGGTTCGATGACAGTTGCCTCCGGCGGTGCAGACCGTTAGCCAAGACGGATGACGACGACGGCAGGCACGTTCGGCAATCGAATCCACCTCGGGAGGTCGGCCCTGTGCTGGGCCCTGTTCTGGCTCTTGGATGGAACGTGGGACGCGTTCGCCCAGGCGAACTGGCCCCAGTTCCGCGGGGCCGAAAGCCGCGGCGTCGGCACCTCGGATCGGTTGCCGCTGGTCTGGGGCACCGACACCAACGTGGCTTGGCGCGCCGAGGTGCCGGGGCGTGGATGGTCTTCACCGATCGTCTGGGGAAAACGGGTGTTCCTCACCACGGCGGTGAGCGAAGGCGAACTGGAGGCTCCGAAGAAGGGCCTGTATTTCGGCGGCGACCGGCCGAATCCCCCGAAGCAGCGCCAACGCTGGATGGCCCTGTGCCTCGACCGCGATTCCGGCAAGACCCTCTGGAGCACCGAGCTTCATGGAGCGGTCCCGACCACGCCCATCCACCTCAAGAACAGCTACGCCTCCGAGACGCCGGTGACCGACGGCAAACACCTGTACGTGCTGTTCGGATCCGTGGGCCTGTTCTGCCTCGATCTCCACGGCAAGGTCGTCTGGTCACAACCGATGCAACCCCGCCCGATGCGCTACGGCTGGGGGACGTCTTCCTCGCCGGTCCTGCACCGGGGCCGGGTCTACGTGGTGAACGACAACGAGGAGGCCTCGACCCTGACCGCCTTCGACGCCAAGACCGGCAAGATCGTGTGGCAGGTCCCGCGCGATGAACCGAGCAACTTCAGCACCCCCTACCTGTGGAAGCACGCCCAGCGCAGCGAACTGGTGGTGCCGGGGCGGAATCAGATCCGCAGCTACGATCTCGAAGGCCGGGTGCTGTGGCGATTGCAGGGGCCCTCGACGATCGTCATCCCCACCCCGTTCGAGGCCGAGGGATTGCTGTACGTCGGCGCCGGGTACGTGGGCGACAACCTGAAGGTCAACAAGCCCGTCTATGCCATCCGGCCCGGCGGTGCCGGGGATCTCACCCTGCCGGAGGGAACCAGAGAGAGCGCCCAGATCGCCTGGATGGAGGTCAACGCCGCCCCGTACAATCCGTCGCCCCTGGCCTATGACGGCCGGTTCTACGTGCTGTGGGATTTCGGTTTCCTCAGCAGCCGCGATGCGCGCACCGGGCGGGAACTCTATGGCAAGCAGCGCCTGAAAGCCGATGGGACCGCCGGATTCACCGCGTCGCCGTGGGCCTACCGTGGGCGGGTGTTCTGCCTCAGCGAGGACGGCGACACCTATGTGGTGGGTGCCGGCGAACCCTACCGGCTGGAGCGGGTCAACGCCTTGGGCGAACTGTGCATGGCCACCCCCGCCATCGCGGGCGACCGGCTCTTCATCCGCACCGCCTCGCGCCTGTATTGCCTGCGCGAATCGCGCTGACAACATCGGCTCAGAAAACCCGCTGACATCACCCGCCCACGGGAGCGGCAAGATCCCCCTTGGCCACCGGCGTCTCAACGATAGCCTCCGGCCATGCATCGTCTTGGGTGTTCACTGCGGCTGGGAGCGTTGCTCCTCGGCGGAATCCTCTCCGGATCGGCCCATGACGGCGACCCGGGCAAGGCCGCGCCCGACGACGCCAAGACGGTGGATCCGGGGCACTCCATGCACGGACAGGCCTTCAACGAAGGCCCCCGGCAGCATGCCCGGCCGATGTCGGGAATGCCGGAGATCCGCTTCGACATCACCACCACCAACGCCGTGTCCCGGAAGTTCTTCCTGCAAGGGGTGGGGCAGTTGCACGGGTTCTGGTACCTCGAGGCCGAACGTTCCTTCCGCGAGTCGGCCTTCCACGACACGAACTGCGCCATGGCCTATTGGGGCATGGCCATGGCCAACGCCAACAACGCCACCAGAGCGGCCGCGTTCATCCGGGAGGCCGACCGCCGCAAGGGCCCGGTCACCCGCCGGGAACGGCTGTGGATCGAGTCGCTGGCCGAGTTCCACAAGGACCCGAAGCGCGACGAGAAGGAGCGCCGCCGCGACTACACCCGCGCGCTCGAGAACCTCATCTTCGAGTTCCCCGACGACGTGGAGGCCAAGGCCTTCCTGGCGGTCCACCTGTGGGACAGCGGCTACAAGGGTTGGCCCATCGGCAGCGCCCAGGCGGTCGAATCCATCCTCAAGGAGATCTTCGCGCAGCAGCCGATGCATCCGGCTCACCACTACCGGATCCACCTCTGGGACGGTGAGAAGGACGAGTCGGCCATCCGGGCGGTGCCCTCGGCCTCCAGATCCGGTCAAAGCTCCCCGGGCGTGGCCCATCAGTGGCACATGGCCGGGCACACCTTCAACAAGCTCAAGCGCTACGCCGACATGGCCTGGCAGCAGGAGGCCTCGGTCCGCGTCGACAACAGCCAGTTGATGGCCGACCGCCTGTTGCCCGATCAGATCCACAACTACGCGCACAACAGCGAGTGGTTGGTGCAGACCTACAACTACCTGGGGCAGGCGAGGAAGGCCGTGGACCTGTCGGCCAACATGATCGAGATGCCCCGGCATCCGGGTTTCAACACGCTCGACAAGCAGACCAACGGCATCGCCTACGACAAGCGGGGCACCGGGTCGCACGGGCGCCGACGGCTGATGGAAACCCTCCTGCGCTGGGAACTGTGGGACGACACCCTGCGGCTGGCCCAGACTCCGTACCTGGAGCCGACCACCTTGGCCGAGGAGCAGGGTCGTCGCGCCCGACTGCTCGGGCTGGCCCACCTCGGCAAAGGCGACCGCGTGGCCGTGTCGGGGCAGATCGAAGCCATCGAAGCAGCCATCGCCCGGTTGCGCGACGAGCGCCGAGCCCACGTCGATGCCGCCGAGGCCAAGGCCAAGGCCGACAAGAAGGGCCGCGGCGAGATCGATGCGGCCATCGCCGACGCCGTGAAGCGCACCACCGAGCCCATGGAGAACCTGGAGAACTTCATCGAGGAACTGCGTGTGGGTCTGGAGGTGCACGCCGGGGAGACCAACGACCTGCCCAAGCGTCTGGACGCCTTGAAAACGGTTTCCAAGGAACGCCTGGCTGGCCTGTGGTTCCAAGTCGGTGATCGCGACAAGGCCCTGAAGTTGGCGAAGGAGGCCGTGGACGGCGGCGCCCAACAGGTGCATCCGCTGGCCGTGTTGACCGAGCTTCAATGGAAGGCCGGAAAGACCAACGAAGCCCTCGCCACCTTCGCGACCCTGCGCGGGCTCGCCGCCTGGATGGACACCGATCTGCCCCTCGTGAAGCGTCTGGCCCCGGTCATCGCGGCGTCGGGAGCCCTGTCGTCGTCGAAGGACTGGCGCCCGGCTCCTACGTATCCCGCCGACTCCGGTACCCGACCGGCACTCGACACCCTCGGTTCGTTCCACTGGAAGCCGCAGCCGGCCCCGCCGCTCGCGGTCACCGGCTCGGACGGCAAGCCCGTCCGTCTGGCCGATTACCACGGACGGCCCGTCCTGCTGGTCTTCTATCTCGGCGGCGGCTGCCTGCATTGCGTCGAGCAACTCCGCCTGTTGGCCCCGCGGACCGAGGAGTTCAAGAAGGCGGGCATCGACATCCTGGCCATCAGCACCGAGACCGTGGAGGGCCTGGCCAAGACCCGGGAGAAGGCCGGCAAGGACGGGCGGATCTCATTCCCTCTGGCGGCCGATCCGACACTGGCGGCCTTCAAGCAGTGGCATGCCCACGACGACTTCGAGGGCACCGCCCTGCACGGGGTGTTCCTCATCGATGGCGAGGGCCGGGTCCGCTGGCAGGACATCGGCTTCGAGCCCTTCACCGACTTCCATTTCCTGCTCCCCGAAGCCCGCCGCCTGTTGAGCTTCCAGCAGGAGTGACACCGACGGCGGGAGCCGACAAACCGCAAGGCTTCAAAGCCCCAGCCGATTCAACAATGCCTCGACGGACAAACCGTGGTGGGCGGCAACGAGTTTGAGAATGCTTCGGAAAGTGCCCACACGCAGCGGCGTATGGTTGGGAATGGTCAGGTGGTGTTCTCCATCCAGTCGGGTCGTCAGACGGACATGGGAACCCTCCTGACGAGCGCGCTGATAGCCCATGACCCGCAACGCTTGGATCAGTTCTTCTCCAGAAACGTCGCGAGGGGTTTTCACGTCACAAGGACTTCATCCCGGACAAAGTGAAGCCGGATCACCTTCGGCATGGAGCCGGGGGTCGCGTCGCCGAAGTGGCAATGCACGGCGTCTTTGACCATCCGCCTCAACTCTTCGAGCGAATCCCCCTGAGTGACGATCCCATGGCCCAAGGCGGTGGCCACGTAGCCCCCATCCATCTCATCTTCCTGCACCTCGAAAATGATCTCGCTCATCTAAACCAAACTAAAGAGGGCCCCGGCGGGAAGCAAGTTTGGCCCAAGTGATGCCGGATCACTCGCCCCGGATCCACGCAAGGAGGTCGGCCAAGGCCTGGGGGTTCAGGGCCGACTCGAAGCCTTCGGGCATCAGTGACCGGGACTGGGGCGTGATGCTGCGGATGGCGGAGCGCAGGATGGGCTGCTCGCTGGTGCCGGCATACCGCATCACCAGATTGTTGGCCGTCTCGGCCGCGATGAGGCCGGTGACCGATTCCCCGTCGGTGAGTCGCAGCGTCCACGCCCGATAGCGCGCCTCGACCGCCTGACTGGGATCGAGGATGGCCATGAGCATCCAATCGGCGGGTTTGCCCGCCACCATGTCGAGGTCGGGGCCGACCTCCCGCCCCTCGCCGCGCAGGCGATGGCATCCGGCACACAGGGTCGTGAAGTGGGCCTGGCCCTGCCGGGAATCTCCCTTCAGGCCCTTCAGGCCGGCCGTGGCCTGGGCGATGACCTTGGCCCGGTCGGCCGAACTCGGCTTCAAGGCTGGCGTCTCGGCCGGCCGCACGATCCTCTGGCCCGAATTCAATTCGGTGAAGAGCAGGCTGTCGGCCCGCAACGACGTCAGGATGGCGGTGCGGATGAGTTCATCGCCGGCGTCGCGGGCCGCCAATTCACGGAGCACCGACTCAGCGCGCTCGGCAGGCCATTGCCCCAGCGTGAAGGCCGCCTGCAACCGCACCGGGGCCTCGGGATCCCGGGCCAGCGCCGCCACGGCCGGGAAGACCTCGGGGTGATCGGCCGCCAGACGCTCCGATTGCTCCAAGGCCTGTCGGCGGACTCCGGGATGCGGATCACCCAGGGCCGCGATCACCGTCGCCGCATCGAGGCCGCCCTTCAGCAGACCCAGGGTGGCCAAGGCCTGCACCCGCACCTGCGGACGGTGGTCGGGAGACATCAACCGTCGCAGGCCGGCGGCGGCTCCCACCTCACGTCGCTCGACCAGGAGTCTCTGGGCCCGGTCGCGTTGCCAGCCGTTGGGTGAATCGATGGCGGCCACCAGACCCGCCGTGTCCAGATGGGCAAGCTTCGGCACCGGACGCCGTGGCGACCCGCGCGGGGAGATCCGGTAGATGCGGCCCCGGTCGTCGCCGGCCCTGAGGTTCACGCGCGCCTGCATCTCCGGTGAGATCCACTCCGGGTGCTCGAGCACGAAGCGGTACATGTCGGCCACATACAGGGCGCCGTCGGGCCCGATCCGGAGGGTCGTCGGTCGGAACCAGGGGTCGGTGCTGGCCAGGAATTCGGACTGCTCCTCCCCGACGGCCCGCTGGCTATGCAGGGCGCTGCCCCGGGTGCTGAGCACTTCACGGTGGATCACGTTGTGCACCGGCTCGCTGATGAAGACCGATTCGGCGAACTCGAGCCCGAAGAGGTCGTCACGGTATGGGGTGGGGCTGCACCCGCTGGTCACATGGTTCAACGACCACGGCTGATTGGGCCGCACCAACGGCGCGGAGGCCGGGAAGGTGCGCGTGGCATCCGCGCGCTGGGCGAGCATCCGGCTCACCCGTTTGACCGCCACCTTGGGATTCCGGCGCAGGTAATGCTCGGGCATCGTGACCTGCCAAAGCCAGGTGGGGTTGTTGTTGCCGAACCAGTTCCCCCAGTCGTCGCGGCGGCGGCCGAATTGGGTCTGGGCCGAGACGGTCTCCATCACACCGGTGTCCGGATCGAGACGCAGATCGCGCCCGTGGATCGACAGGGTCTTGCCCGTCTGGAGCGATGTCACCGTGCCGCCGCTGTCGCCGTTGGCGAGGTGGAGCCATCCGTCGAGGCCCCATTCGAACCCGTTGAAGCGGTGCTGCTGATTGCCCTCGGTGAATCCCGTGAAGAGCACGCGTCGCACATCGGCCCGCCCATCGCCATCGGTGTCTTCCGCGTAAAACAGGTCCGGAGCGGCGGCGATCAACGCCCCCTTTCCGAACGGCAACAGGCTCGATGGAAAGGCCAGATTGGTGAGGAACGGCACCGACCGATCCATGCGGCCATCGCCGTTGTCGTCGTGGAGCACCGTCACCCGACCGCCCGGCCTGCCCTTGCCGTCGAGACCCAGCGGATAATCGCGCATCTCGACCACCCACAGCCGCCCTTGGGCATCCCAGTCGAAATGGACCGGATCGATCACCAGCGGCTCGGCGGCCACCGGCTCGATCTGGAACCCCTCCCGCAGACGCATGGAGGCCAGAGCCTCCTCCGGGGATTTCGGCGGAGGCATCGGAACGGCGATGAGGTCCCGGGTGTTGAGCCGTTGGGTTCGAGCGGCTGAAGCGCCCGATCCCGGAGTCTCGACGATCAACACCCCATCGACCACGCGCACCGTCGTGCCGACCAGCGACGGTGGCTCATCCACCGCGCCGGTCCGCCGACCGGACCGCACGACATGCGACCAACCCGGGGTCCAACCCAGTTCGGCGCGAACATGACGGTTCCAAAGATGGATGGCGTAGCCCTCGGGATGGGACTGGATGAGGTCGTCGAACCCGTCGCCATTGAGATCGACCCAGCGCAGCCCGGAATCCTTCCCCTGGGCATCGAGCACGGAAATCCCCTCGGGCCATTGGAAGTCCGCGGGCTGTCCATCGGGCTTCTGCAAGCGGGTTCGGCCCGGTTCGTTCACCAGGGTCTCGGGCACGCCGTCGTGGTTGAAATCCACGGCCTCGGCTCCGAGGCCGGGCACACTCAGGCCGAGGAAGCACAGCAGGCCGGCCGCTCCGGCCATCGAAGCGGCTCGCCGTCGCAGGGCCCTGCATCGGAACAGGCTCATTTTCCCAGCCGGTCGAGGACGTTGCGGGTGATGCGCTCCACCACCGGATCGCGGCCGCGGAGCCCGTGGGACCAGTCGGTGGACCCACAGGTGAACACCGTGCCACCACGGGTGTAGACCCCCAGCACGGCATGTCCCTTGCGACCGGGTTGCCAGCGTTCGTACCACTCGCAGTCATCCGGATGCCACTGGGCCGGAGCCGTGGCCAGCACCTCGAAACTCGCCGGCGTGCCGTCGCGATGGGTGGGCTTGGGAAGACCGCCCTTCCATTCCAATTCGCAGCCATCGCACTCGTAGCCCACAATCGTGTCTTTGGCGCCGAACTGCTCACCGACCTTCAAGGTGGTGCCGGCGAAAACCCAGTGGTCGGGGCGGTGCACATCGAATCCGCCCGAAGCGTCCATGAGCTGACCGTGGCTCTTGTGGTAGCCGCCCCACAGGAAGCCCACGCCGGTCAACTGGTTCTCGGGGCGTTGGACGAGGTGATGGCTCCACAGCGTCGACAGCGTGGCCTGACTGCCCCGCGCCACGAACACCGGATCCTGTTGGACGTTCTGCTTCCAGCAAGTCAACGCCGAGCCGTTGTCTTCGGCACGCACCTGCCAGCAGCAGGTGTTGCCACTGAAGAACGCCACGTTGCCGCCATCTCCGATGAACTTCTCGAGGTGATCGCGCATGGGCGCCGACCAGTACTCGTCGTGCCCGACACTCAAGACCAGCTGGTAGGCCTTGAGGATCTCGGGATGCGACTCGAGGTCGCCATTCCCTGCGTACTCGAGGACGTAGCCCTGCGACTCGGCCCACTCCACAAAGGCCTGTTCCCAGTTGGGAAAGAGCGACCCGGGCGGCCGCTGGTAGGACACCCGGTGCCCCTGATTGCCACCGCGCCCATTGTAGGCATAGAGACTGAACCCGCCCCAGTTGTTGTAGGCGTTGTAGGTGTGGGTGGCGAACTGGAGGAGGATCTTCGAATCGCGGCCCGGCTGCGCGGCCCGGACGATGAAGAAGCAGGTCGACTCCGAGACCCGGCGGTTGCGGCGGACGAAATCACCGCCGCGGTCCTCGACGCGGAACTGCACCTGGTAGTAGCCCGACTTCCACTCGGATCCGATGGGTACCTTGAGGGCCACCGGCCAGCCGCAGCCATGCGACGAGGCATTGGCCGGGACCGGATGGATCGCCCCGGTGTCCGGCGTCCCCTTCCAGACCACCTCCCGCCGGGCTCCCATCCGCGTGATCTCCACCGAGAAGCGCCGCTGGCTGGAGGAGACGTGCAGCGTCAGTTCGGCTCCCTGAGGATAGCTCACCTGACCGGCATACCCCTCGATGTGAAGGTCGGGAGCGGTGTCCTCGGCTTGGGTCGTGCTCCCGGCGGCGGTGGCCAGGCAGGCCAGGCCGGTCATGCGGAGGAAGGGTCGGCGACGGAGGGACGAGGGGTTCATGGACTCTCGGGGTACCGGGATGGAGACTTCGGAATCAGGGCTTGGGCCAACGCAGATGACGGTGCAGGAAGTCGAAGGTGCCCTTGCCATGGATGGTGTGCGGACCATCGAAGAATTCGATCGCGGTGCGGTCGCCCAAGCCCAGCTTGACGTACTGACGTCGGGTCTTTGCGAACTCGTAGGCCACCCACTCGTCGGGCGCGACGCCGTCATCATGACCCCGCTCCACCATGAAGGGCCTGGGGATCATCAACCAACTCAGCTCGGCGTAGTTGAAGGTGTTGCCGAGGTTGAACTCGGGCATGTCGTACTCGCCCCAGTACAAGTAGCTGTAGGACGACCGCGCCGAGACGTTCTTCCAGATCCACTCGTTGTAGTCGGCCGAGCAGATGCTGAGGCAATAGCGGTCGATGACCTGCGGGATGCGCATGGCCGTCTTGCCGCCATAGCTCAGCCCGTAGAAGGCCATGCGCGACGGGTCGACAAACTCCTGCGACGCCAGCCAGTCGAGGATGACCTCGTGCTGCCGATGGATGAACGACCAGAGGGTGAGTTTCAGCGGCTGGGCCTTGCGCAGCACCTGACGGAAGCGGTTCTCGCCGATGTAGCAGTTCTGGGGTGCGAAGGTCACGAAGCCCCGCTCGGCCAATCGCCACGCGTAGGTGTGATACGCCCCGGCGTCGATGCGCGGATCGGCCACATCCGTCGGCCGGCCCTCGAGCCCATGCTGGCAGACCACCACCGGCCGCTTCTCGCCGGGCTGGAGTCCACGGGGCACCACCAGGATGCCATAGGCCACCACATCGGGGTGCACGTCGAGCATCACCTCGTAGGCGGTGATGCCGTTGGTCTCGATGAGTTTCCGGGTCCGCGGCGAGGGCGGCAGCGAGGCCGGCGGAATGGGGCCGATGACCTCGTTCAGCAAATAATCCCGATAGGGGCGGGCGCTCCGGGCGAAGGTGTCGGCATTCTTGCGGTCGGCCTTTTTCCAGAATTCAGCACGCGTGAACTCGGCCTCACGCATGAGCCACTGGGTATCCTCGAGGATTTGAGAGTACATCCGCAACTGGCGCGCGCCGTTGTCCGGCAGAATCCCGGTGACCGAGACCGGGGCCGACGCGGAGGAAGATCCCGAAAGTCCGAGGCGATCGCCGAAGGCCTCCAACGCCTCGTCGTTGAACACCTCCTCGGGCTGGGCCGCGACGAGCTTCCATTGGTCGACCCCCGGAACCCCGTTCAACCAGGCCCCCGCATGCTCCAACACCTGACGGGACACCTCAGGATCGGGGCGTCCCAGCTTGCCGGGCGCGGCTCCGTTGTGGGACTGACCGGGCTTCGCCGGGTACTGGGTCTCGGGATAGCGCCCGCCCACCCAGACCAGACCGCGCGGCGCGATGAGGCCGACGATCTCGCCGGCGCCGAACTGGTCGGTGAGCGACCAGACGTTGCGGTAGATCGGCTCGTCGTGGAGGCGCGGATTCACATGGTATCCGCTGACCGCCGTGACCTCGATCCGCGGATCCAGGGCTCCGGCCATGCAGGCGATGAGGCCGCCTTCGCCGTAGCCGATCACGCCCACCGGAGTGCGCCCACCCGAGGCCGGCTTCTGCGCTGCGAACCCATCCACCGCCGCCAAGACCTTCTGGATCTCGTAGCCCTGCACGGTGCGCCCCATTTCGTAGGCCGCCCGCCACAACACCTCGCGCTGCGATTGCTTGAGCTTGCGCACCCCGGGCAGGCCGCTGTGGGTGTCGGAACGGTCGACCAATGCCGGGATGAGCACGCGGCAGCCGCGCTCGGCCAGGCGGCGGGCGAACTGGTCCGACTCGGGCAGGCCCGGCTGAAGCCCGACGATCTGCTCGGGCGTCTGATCGGCATCGGGCAGGGCCACCACCGACGCTCTGGGCTCGCCGTCGGGAACCAGCATCAACCCCTCGGCCTCGACTCCGCGGAAGACCGTCCAGGTCACCGAAAGCACGCGGAACCCCCGGCCACGCCCCACTTCAGCGGGATTGCCCGAGGCGCCGCCGGACACCGGGGCCGAGACCTTGATCAGGGCCGGCGCACGAGGGTCCACCACGCCGAGGATGCGGGCCAGCTGCTGGCGGTTCGTCTCGATGGACCGCACGTAGGCCTCGGGCGAGCCGAGATCCCGCTGCCAATGCCGGGCCCTGGCCGCGGGCGCGGCCTCCAGAACACGGTCGAGGTAGCGGTCGATGCCCCCGACCAGGGCGTGAGCCAGGTCTCCGGTCTGGGTCAACGGCCGGGTGCCGGGCAACTCGGGCGGTGATGCATCGGCCGCGTGCGTCGTCTTGGCGAACAGAAACGGCAACAGGCATGAAGCGAGGAACCAGGATGAAGACCTCATGGGCGGGTGGGGCTTTGGCAGGATGTCGGGGAGTCTGTGCTCACACCCTGACCGCACCCGCGGAGACTTCAAGCCGTCTTCGAGCAATCGCGGGGATCGATCGTCACCCGCCGGGCCGATCCATGGATTGTGCCACCGAACGGTTCCGGATCTACTCCGAGCAGACACCCGTTGCAGCCGATGAAACCCCAACGCCCCGCCCTCCTGTCCCTCCTCGGGTTGATGACGACCCTCCTGCGTCTGGAATCCGCCGAACCGGTCCGTCTCGAGACGTTGAAGGACCGTGTCCGCGTGACGATCTCCGGAAGGCACTTCACCGACTACGTCTTCGGCGACGGCGCATCACGGCCCTTCTGTCATCCCATACTGGCATCCGATGGCACCCCTCTGACGCGGGATTTCCCCATGGGCAAGACCGATGGTGAGGAGACCGATCATCCTTGGCACCGATCCATGTGGTTCGCCCACAGCATCATGAACGGTGTGGATTTCTGGAACGAGGCGGGAGGGGACATCAGGCGCTCTCCGAAGGAAAAGGGGCGCTCTGAACAGATCGGGATCGTCGAGGCCCGCAGCGGCGAGATCGGCCGACTGGCCACCCGCAATCGGTGGGTGGCCCCCGACGGCCGGCAAATCTGCACCGACGAGCGCGTGATCGAATTCGGCGGCGATGACCGGGTGCGCTGGATCGACTGGCGCGTGACGTTGTTGGCCCCTGAAGACCGACCGTTGCTCATGGGCGACAACAAGGACGGAACCATGGCGGTGCGTGTGGCCCAATGGATGACCATGCCCCACCAGTCCGAAGGGTTGCAGCGCGGCGGCAAGGGTCAGATCGTCACATCCCGCGGCGATTCGGGTGCGGCGGCCTGGGGCAAACGCGCCGAATGGTGCGATTATCACGCTTACCATCAGGGCAAGACCTATGGCATCGCCCTGTTCGACCACCCGGACAACCTCCGCCATCCCACCTGGTGGATGGTCCGCCCCTATGGCCTCCTTGCCGCCAACCCGTTCGGTCGGCACGACTTCGAGAACCTCAAGGACGACCCGCACCGGGGGGACCATTCCGTGCCTGCCGGCGGGACGCTCACCCTGCGATACCGCTTCCTCTTCCACATCGGAGACCCCAAAGCGGTCGACATGTCCCAGCGTTATCTGGAGTACCGATCGAAACGGTGAGTCCCACTCCGGCCCTCGCCTCGGGCCATCCGGCGGCGGAACCCGATGTCGGAGTCGATCGGATCGCCGCCGGGCACCCGTAGACCGTCGGGCGAGGCCTTCGATGGGATTGGCCGGTCGGGCCCCGGAATCCGGATGGCGATCGTACCGGTCCACGGCCAATCGCCGGGGATCTCATCAGGTGGGCCAGAATGCCGGTTGCGTGGAAACCCAATCAGGCTATCGATGAACCATGCGCCGCTGGATTGCCATCGTGTCCCTTGTGGCCGCCTCGCTGGTCCTGTCCGGGACCACCGTCGAGGCCGCTGACGTTCCCGCGAAAACCCCTTCCCCCAAGAAGGCTCCCATGACCTCCACCCCCTCGATCCAAGGATCGACCCAACCCACCTCGTCGCCGCCGACCGTCACTCCGACCCCGCTGCCCACCCAGACACTCGAGACCGTCTACCTGGCCGGCGGCTGCTTCTGGGGCATGGAGGAGATCCTGCGCAAGATTCCCGGCGTCCGGGAGACCCAGGCGGGATACACGGGCGGCTGGCTGCCCAATCCGAAGTACGACGACACCCACGACAGCAAATCGGGCCACGCCGAGTCGGTGAAGGTGGTGTTCGACCCCAAGACGCTGCCGTTCGAGGAGCTGCTCGAGAAGTGGTTCTTCCGCATGCACGACCCCACCACGCTCAACCGCCAGGGCAATGACGTGGGCAGCCAATACCGCTCGGCCATCTTCACCTTCAACGAGACCCAGAAGAAGACCGCCGAGACGGTGAAGGCACGGGTCAACGCCTCGGGCAAGTGGCGACGGCCGGTGGTCACCGAGATCACCACGGCTTCGATCTGGTATCCGGCCGAGGGCTACCACCAGAAGTACCTGCTCAAGAATCCCGGCGGCTACACCTGCCACTTCCTGCGGGATTGATGCGGGGTAGGATGGGGCCGATCCTCGGGCAGCCGTTCGCCTCCGCGAGCGGCCTCGCATGAACCGCCTCTTCACCCCCTTCACCGCCGGCGATCTCGCATTGCCCAACCGCATGGTCATGGCCCCGCTCACCCGGGGTCGTACCGGTCCCGACCGTATTCCCAACGACCTCATGGTCGAGTACTACCGTCAACGGGCGACGGCGGGGTTGATCATCAGCGAGGCGACGATCATCTCCGAGCAGGCGGCCGGTTGGGTCAACACCCCGGGCCTCTACCGCGACGATCAGGTGCAGGGGTGGAAGCGCGTGACCGACGCGGTCCACGCGGCCGGCGGCAAGATCATGGTCCAACTCTGGCACATGGGTCGCTCGTCCCATCCCGATTTCCAGCCCGGGGGTGCCCTGCCGGTGGCTCCGTCGGCCATCCCCATCCGCGGCGACGGCATCCACACCCCCTCGGGCAAGAAACCCCATCCGACTCCCCGGGCTCTCGAGACCGATGAGATTCCGGGCATCGTGGCCGACTACGCCACGGCGACACGCCAGGCCCAAGAGGCCGGATTCGACGGGGTGGAGATCCACGGGGCCAACGGCTACCTCATCGATCAATTCCTGCGTGACGGCACCAATAACCGGACCGATCGCCACGGTGGCAGCATTGAAAACCGGGCGCGATTCCTCCTCGAGGTGACCGAAGCGGTGGTGGGGGCGTGGCAACCGGGACGCGTCGGCGTTCGTCTGTCACCGACCGGAGCCTTCGGCGACATGAGCGACAGCGACCCGGCCGCGACCTTCAGCCACGCCGCCCGGGAGTTGAACCGATTCGGATTGGCGTTCCTCCACATCATGGAGGCGTTGCCGGGCCATCCGCTGGCGAGCCCGGGCCCGCGCGTCTCGCCGCTGCTGCGCCAGGCCTTCAAGGGCCCACTGATGCTCAATGGCGGCTACGATGCCGCTCTGGGTGATCGGGCCATCGCCGAGGGAGAGGGCGACCTCATCGCCTACGGCGTGCCGTTCCTGGCCAACCCCGATCTGGTGGAGCGCTTCCGCATCGGGGCGCCCTTGAACCCGCCCGATTACGCCACGCTGTATGGCGGCGGCGCCCGGGGCTACACCGATTACCCGACGCTCAACGCCCCGCGCTGACCCGGGCACCCTCATGGCTGCGCTCCGACTGAGCATTCCCCGGAGAGCTCTCTGGATAGGGCGATTTCTCCGAAAGCGCCACGTCCGCGGTGCCGGACCGCTCGGAGATCGGTCCCTACCGGGGAGGTTCTCGGGCGATATCCGGGATTGTACCGTGGACTTGGCCTTCCCAGGCACGCTTCCGGGGTAGGGCGATTTCTCCGAAAGCGCCGGGTCCACAGTGCCGGACCGCTCGGAGATCGGTCCCTACCCGGGAGGTTCTCAGGCAATATCCGGGATTGTACCGTGGACTTGGCCTTCCCAGGCACGCTTCCGGAGTTGGGCGATTTCTCCGAAAGCGCCATGTCCGCGGTGCCGGACCGCTCGGAGATCGGTCCCTACCGGGGAGGTTCTGAGGCGATATCCGGGATTGTACCGTGGACTTGGCCTTCCCAGACACGCTTCCGAGGTAGGGCGATTTTTCTGAAAGCGCCATGTCCGCGGTGCCGGACCGCTCGGAGATCGGTCCCTACGATCAATCCGCCATAGGCCGTGAGACGTTGGTCGGTGAACCCGAACCGAATGGGCGAAGGAGCAGCGGTGGAGTCGTTTTCTAGCCACACTGTTGGGTCTGCCTCCCGGGGAGCCATCGAAGCCTCGTTTTTGTTCACACAACCAACGCCGCCAGACGGTGCCTCTCCATTTCAACTGAACCGTTTCGGCTTGGGCCCGGAGCCCGACCGCTGTTCGTCCAGGAGTCGCCGAACGAAGGCCGCCATGGCCCTCACCGCCGCACCGGCACGACCGGTGGCCACCGCCGGGCCATCGAGATCGGCGCCGATGGACATCGCGGCCGAGGCGGCGGTTCCGGGCCGACGCTTGAGTCGATGGGCCGCTACGATGCGCAGATCGATGGGCTCGCACTCGGGATGCCATGATTCCTGGGCCCAAAGCTGGAGGGCGAAATCGCCCCAACCCACCAGCCGATCCCCCGGCTTGAGGAAGCGGTTCCAGGCCGAGGTCGCCTCCGCGACCGGGAGTCCTCCGATGAGCGATTCCCGGGGCACTTCCAGATGCTGGTGGGCCCGGGGGGCCAGCGGGCGTCGCGGGGCCAGGAACGTCTCGAACACCTCTCCCGTCGCCGGTCGCAGGGCCACGCAGTGCAGGAGCTCGGGAGATCCCGGAACCGGGCTGCCGCGTCGATGGGCGTTGGCTTCGCCGGCCACCACCACGAGGTTCGGCCACAGGCCCAGCAGGTCGGGCATCGACGGGCTTTCCCACCAGGGGTCGGCCCCTTTCAAACGGCGGCGCGGCGGTCCCGTGCGGGCGGCGGTGGCGGCGATCTGGCGGTCGACCATCGCGTCGAAGGCCCGGATCAAGGCCTCGAACCGCCGCTCATCCCCTTCCCAGGCGCCGAGCACTTCGACCACCGCCTCCACGGTGGCGACACAGTGCACGTCGGGTTCCCGGCGGATGCGGTAGTTGCCCGGCTTGCGCGGCATGAACCCGATGCGCGGCAAGGCCCGCAGGGCCGGATTCAGCGCCACCATCTTGCGCGCCTGGGGCCACGTGCCGTCGATGATGATCAACGTCTCGGGCGGATGCTCGAGCGCGTCGGGCGCCACCGCCCCGGGGCCGGGAAACAACAGGGCCGTGCCCGGTCGGGCCAGGAGTGCCTCGAGGCGCGGATGACCGGCGAATTCGACGCCCTCATGAAGTTCGCTGTGCGTCAGACCCAGGTGGGCGATGCGGGCCGTGCCGATGGCCACCCGGGATTCGCGCGGGTGCTGCAGGAACACCACCCGGGTCGCCGTGTCGACCGGTGTCAGCTCCGCACACCAGCACGCGGAGACCGGACGGCGACAGCGCGAACAGGTGGGACGGACCGCAGGGGCTTCAAAGGGGACGGGCATGGCAGCCCGGTGGACCCGCGACGAACCGGCGGCCACCGGAGGGCGAACGGAACCACGCGGCGGGGTATCCGAGCAAGGAGACGGTCGAAATCCGTCCACCGGATCCCCGCGCGCATCGAACCACTGCCCAGAGGCTGCATGCCCGAGGCGGGTGGATCCCGACCGATCGACCCTGCGGAGGATCCGAGGGTCCCGTTTTGATCCCGGGATCCCGGGTTCCGACTCGCCACCGACCGTCCTTCACCCCAGACTGGGGACATGATTCCCCGAATGGCGCTGCTGATCCTGGCGATGACGCTGTCGATGTTCGCCGCGGAGGCCAACCGCCTCCGTGTCCTGCTCATCGATGGCCAGAACAACCATGATTGGCGTTCATCCTCGCCGCACCTCAAGACGGTCCTCGAGGCCTCCGGGCGTTTCACGGTCGAGGTGCTGACCCTGCCCGGCAAGGGCGGCGACATGGCCGCCGTCAAGCCACGGCTCGACGGTGTGGCGGTCGTGCTCTCCAACTACAACGGCGAACTCTGGCCCGAGGCCCTGCGCACCGCGTTCGTCGACTTCGTCCGCAAGGGCGGCGGGTTCGTCTCGGTGCACGCCGCCAACAACGCCTTCGCCCAGTGGCCCGAATACAACGAGATGATCGGTGTCGGCGGTTGGGAAGGGCGCAACGAGAAGTCCGGACCGTGGCTCTACTGGGAAGGCAGGATCGTGCGGGACGCGTCGCCGGGCCCGGGCGGCAGCCACGGCAGCCAGCACGCATTCAAGATGACCACCCGGGAACCCGATCATCCCATCATGAGGGGCCTGCCGACGGAATGGATGCACGCCAAGGACGAACTCTACGATCGCCTGCGCGGACCGGCCAAGAACCTGACCGTCCTGGCCACGGCATGGTCGGATCCGAAGACGCGGGGGACCGGCAAGCACGAACCGCTCCTTTTCACCATCGCCTTCGGCCAGGGTCGGGTCTTCCACACGGCGCTGGGCCACAACAACGGACCCGACCTGACCTCGCAACGGTGCGTGGGCTTCATCACCACCCTCCTGCGCGGCACCGAGTGGGCGGCCACGGGCCGGGTCACCCTGCCCATTCCCGACGATTTTCCCACGGCCACCGACGTGCGAAGCAGGCAATAGCCCCTCGGAATCACCGAGGACACCCTCGCCCATCCCCATGATTTCTTCGACCGCGTTTCGATCGGTGCTGCCCCTGGTCGTCGGATTGCTCGTGGGAGGCCTCGGCGTCGGGCTCTTCCAGCACAGCAAGCCGGGAAAGGAGGGTTCACCCGAGGCCCGGATCCAGCACCTGGAGTCGGAGCTCCAGCAGGCCCGGACCCGCATCGCGGCACTCGGGGAGAATCGACCCCGTTCATCGCGCACCCCGGCGCAGGTCGCCTACGACCGCGGCCGTGAGATCGCCGAGCGGCTGCGCGAGGGCCGTCCGGTGAGCTCCGACGACCTCTTCCGTGCCGCTCAACCCCTGCTCCGCGACATGTCACCGCTGTTCGAAAGGCTGTCGGATCAGAAGAGCCGACAACAGGCCGACAGCGTCATCGGCGAACTGGCCCGCAAATACGATCTGAATGCCGGCCAACAGCAGACCCTGCAGGATTGGTTCCGGCAAAAGACCAGGGCCAACCGGAAGAAATGGACCGATCTGCTCTCCGACGACGACGCCACCTACATGCAGTTGGTGAAGACGATGCGCAACGATCGCATCGACGAGGGATTGGATCCGGTGATGGAGGGGCTGCTGCGCGGCCCGCAACTGGAGACGTTCAAGGCAGAACGACTGGAGGAGAGGGCCCAACGGGTCCAGCAGTTCGCGGACATGCACGTTCAACGGATCAACGGCATCGTCCAACTCGACCCGGCGCAAACGGATCGACTCTTCGGCATCATGGCCCAGTCGTCTCCCGACTACGACGCGTCCATCCGCCTCGAGGGGGTGACCGGCGAGATCGCGCCCGCCAACCTCCATCCACGCGA
>JBEGWF010000098.1:0-18953 GCA_041177965.1 Verrucomicrobiota bacterium
CCGAAGAGGACGTCGGGCGCGGTGCCCAGGGTGACGAAGTTCGCGAAGGAACCGTCCTTGGCGTTGCTGCAGAAGACGGCCTTGCCCAGGAGGCCCGTCCCGTAGGTGGGTTCGCCCACGGCGGTGCCGTTGTTGCCCTTGCCCGAGGCGTCGGTGGCGTTGCCGTCGAAGGCCAGGTGCGAGACCAGGCCGTCCTTGAGGGCGGCTTGCACCGCCGTCGACGTCATGCCCGTGGCCAGCGCCAGGGCGGCGGCCAGGGATGTTCTTCGGATGTAGTTCATTGGATTGTGTTGTTGTTGCGGAGGGAAATCACTTGGAGGCGCGGTACTTGTCGATGGCCTCCTGCGCCTTGGCGTCGCCCGATGCGGCCGACTCGGAGAGCTTCTTGAGGGCGTCCTGCTGGGCCTTGAGGGCGGCGGCCCGGTCCTCGGCGGAGACGTCCTGACGGTTCCTGAGGCTCTCGGCCAGGGCCAGCGCATCGGCGGGATTGTCGCTGGCCGCCTTGGCGGCGGCGTCGGTCAGCGACTTCGCCTCGGCGGAACTGGCCTTCGGACCGGTGGCGTCGGGCTTCGGCTCGCACCCGACGGCGACGAGCAGGATGCAGAGAAGGGATGGAAGGATGGGCTTCATGGGAACTGGATCGGATTCGGGAGGGAGGGGGCGGGCGGGTCACCTCGGGGAGATCTGCGCCTCCTCGCCGGTGTACCACCGGTAGTCGATGCCCGGGCCGGTGCTGTAGGGGATCACCGAGACGTTGCCCAGGCCCCAGAGGGTGTTGCACTTGCGGGCGTGGCGGAACCACTCGAACTCCATGCGCTTGCCGGGATACAACGAGGCCAGACCCACGCGCCACTGATTGAGGTTCATCGTGCCTCCCCCGGGCCAGACCGCCAGGGTGTCGTCGGCTCCATCCATCCGCTGCTCGGCGGCATCCTGCGAGTGGATGAGGGTGGATGGGTTGGCAAGGGCGGAGACCTTGAGGGGCCGACCGACGGCCGATTTGAAATCGAGCACCGCGTACTGGTTGAGGCCGTAGCTGGAGTCGAGCCACCAGTCCATGGGCCATTTGGGCCGGGAGCCGTCATCGCGCCAGTCGTCCACCGTTCGCGCCCCGGGGCAGCGACCGATGCGGCGGGTGCCGCCGAAATACGAGATGTAGGCCGTGGCCCAGTAGGCCCGCCCATCGGAGGGTGGCAGGATCTCCTGGGAGGCCGGGGAGGCGGTCCACTGGCCGTCGTTGGGCGCCGCCCCGCCGCGGTTGTGGAAGAAATCGGCATTGTCCTGCGTGTACATCGTCGTGCCGATGGAGATCTGGCGCAGGTTGCTCATGCAGGCGGCCTGCTGGCCCTTGGCCTTGGCGGTGGCCAGTGCCGGGAGGAGCATCCCGGCGAGGATGGCGATGATGGCGATGACCACCAGCAGCTCGATCAGGGTGAAACCGGGGCTTCGGGTCGCTCGGGAGGGGAGCTTCATGGGCGGAACTATCTGCATTGTCGAAGGTTATTGAGGGGTTCTCGGAACTCCGCGAGTAAAATCTGGGTGGCGAGCGTCACCCTTTCGTTTCAAGACCGTCGGTCCGTCAACGCGTTACACGACGGGCCGGCGTCAACGTGATCCAAGAGGCGATGAGCAGCAAGGGAATCAGGACGGCGAGGCCCAATCCGCCGCTCTGGGTCAACTGCGTCCATGCCGGCGACGCCTTCGAAAAGGTCCGCTGGAGGTACAGGGAAGCCGAGGCCAGGTAGCCGACCGAATCTGCCACCTGGATCAGGAAGGCCGCGGTCCCGGCCTGCTTGGTCGCGGCCAGCAGTCGATCGAAGAGCACGCTGTTGAAGGGCACGTAGCCCAGGTATCCCCCCAGCCCGGTGAGGACCATCCAAGCTCCCGGACCCAGCCAACCCCGCTGGAACGCCAGGGTCGATCCGCCCACGAGCAGGGCCCCCAGGCTGATGAGCACATGGTAGGTGGCGAGGGCCTTCCAATGGTCGCGGATCCACCAAAGACCGGCCAAGGCCCCCAGGACCCCGAGGCCCACCAACGATTCAACCCTGGCAAAAAAGGAGGGATCGGGCCGAACCCCCAATTCCTTCAGGACATCGGCCATGAAGGTGTCGCGCAAATCGCGGTACACCGTCAGCAGGACGTAGGGGATGATCAACAAGGTCAAGGAGAGGGCGTTCCTCGCCAGGAAGCTTCGGCGTTGGGAGGCATCCATCGGCAGGCGCTCCGAGCGCTCCGCGACATCGGCCGCGCTGGGCGCGGGGAGGGAGGCGAGCAGGGCCAGGCACACGGCCAGGAGGGGCACGAACGCCAATCCCGTGATGGCCGGCATCCAGAGTTCGGGAACCCCCCAGTCCGTCATGAGGGACCCGCCGACGGACTTGGTCCAGCCCGAGGCGAAGATGAAGCTCACGCTCATCCCCAATCCGAGGAACTCGGTCACCTTCCGCCCTTCCAGGAAGCCGAAGATCAGGCCCCAGATCATGCCCAGAGGCAGACCGTTGACGAAGAGGCAGGCCACCTGGGCCCATCGGGGCACCCAAGGCAGAAGAGCCAGCGGCAGGAAGGCCACGGTGATCAGACCCGCAATCAGGGCGATGCGCCGACCTGCGCCCGCCTCGCTGACCACCTTGATGCCCAGGAACTTCGAACAGGTGTAGCCCACCAGCTGGGCCACCACCAGCAGCACCTTCAGGGAGACCCCTCCGATCTCCTGACCCGGGAACGTGGCCGCCGAGAAGGGCTTCCGGAAGGCGTACATCGCCGTGTAGGCCCCGAAGGCGGACATGGTGGCGACCAGCGTGAACAGAGCGGGATCCGACGCGAGACGGCGCTGCAGGGCCGAGGGTTCGGTGGATTTCATCGGGGGCAGGGGCTGGAATCGACGAGGGTCCCGCCAAAGACCCGAAAGGCGGCCCCGATGCAATACAAACACGTCCGCCGGGTCCGGATTGTCGTCGCAGGAGGCATGCGGGGAACTTCAAGGCGCCTGGTAGTCGGGATGATGCACTGCGAGTTTTTAGGTATTACGACGATGTTTTATTGTTTTGGTCGTTATTGTTTGACAGATATTGATACCCAATGATTTCTTTTGATGATTCGGTTGACGATTCATCAAGGAATGGCCTTCGGTTTGGTGTTTGATTTCCGTCCAGTAGTTTTATGACCCATTTCATGCATTGCGGTCCGATCATTCGTGGTTGGTTCGGGGTACAGGCCTGCAATATCAGAACCCTGCTCATGGCAGGCTGTTTGTCGGCGGCGCTTTCCTCGCAGGCCCAGATCCTCATCACCAAGTGGGATTTCAACGCCGCGAACCTCCAACCTTCAGTGGGAAGCGGAACGATATCGTTAATCGGAGGCACCACCGCCACTTTCGCCGGTGGCTTCGACGACGAAAACGTGGGATGGCGGACCTCGGATTACCCGACCCAAGGTCAAAACAACCTGACGGCGGGCATTCAGATGCAGGTCTCCACGGTCGGCAAGACGGGCATCACCCTGTCGTATGCGGTCAGGCATGGCATCGAGTCGGCCAATCGGCAGTCGGTGTTGTGGTCGACCGACAACAGCAATTACCAACCGGCCCAGGTCTTCACCTTCGCTCCACAAGCCAGCGGCACGGGTGATACCTGGTACACCCGTTCGGTGAACCTGCCGGCCGGAGCCGACAACCAACCCAATCTGTACCTCCGGATCGTATCCAATTTCACGCCCGGGCTCAGCGCTTACACCGCCTCGCAACTGGGCACCGCCTACAGCGGTTCGGGCCCCTGGCGCTTCGATGACGTCTCCTTCTCGGCGGTACCCGAACCCGCCACCAGCGCCGCCGCCGCCGCCGCCGCCCTGATCGGCTTCGCCCTCCTGCGCAGGCGAAGAGTCCCCTGAGCCGTGGATGGTGAAGGGGACCTCGGTGTTCACCCACCCCGGGTTCCCGATCTGAGCCCCATCGATTCGATCCTTGTGCCCGGATTCCAGGGCGATCCTGCATTGCTCATCCGTGGCAACCTCGGCGATCGCGAATCCCTCCGGCATCCTCCGTGACGGGATCGTAGGAAAGGCTTTGCCCGGGATTCACCCGAAACACACTGGAGCGTCACTTCAGAGTGTTGGACTCGGCGCGCATGAAGCACTTCACACGTGGGGTCCTCGCCCTGCTCATGGCCGCCGGGTTCTCCGCACACGGCCAATTCCAAGGATTCATCAACAAAGGCCTGGTTGGAGTCGGACGCATTCCAGCCAGCACCTTCGACAAGGCCGGCGACGGAAGGCAGGACACCCTCGGCGGATTCTCGGCGATGGCTGTGGAGCCCGGTTCGCTCACCTACTCCAGCGGCACGATTTCAGGCCGTCTGATCGGTCTGCCCGACCGGGGATTCGGCGACGGGACAACCGACTACCGGCCACGGGTGGAGATCTACGGATTCTCGATCCGACCCGATGAGGGAAATGCCGTGGTCGCCCAGGACCAGATCACCTTCACCAACACCCATACGCGCCTTCTCACCTATGCGGATGGGACCAACCAACTCTTCTTCACGGGATTCGACGCCGGCAGCACCAACCAAACGGGGGTGCCGACCTCCCCGGTCGGGTCCAAGGGGAGTGGCAGACGGTCGCTCGACGCGGAAGGGATCGCGATCTTGCCGGGGGGCGGCTTCTGGGTCTCCGACGAGTACGGACCAGGGATCTTCCGGTTCGACGCTGAGGCGCGGCTGATGGAGACGATTCTCCCGCCTCCGGCCCTGCTGCCCTTCCAGGGAGCATTTCCGGGCAGGATCCATTTCACCGGGACCGCCGCACCAACGACGGGTCGCAGGAACAACCGAGGGCTGGAGGGTCTTTCGTTGACCCCGGACGGAAAGCGCCTGATCGCCTTCCTCCAATCGCCGACCATCCAGGATGGCGGGGCGGGCAACCTCGGACGCCAGACGCGCATCCTCCAGTTCGATGCGGACATGGCATCCCCCACCTACGGCCGGGTCCTCGCTGAACACGTGTACCCCCTGACGCTCAACGGCAACACGACTACCAATCGCCATACCCCGGTCAGCGAGGTCCTCGCGCTGAACGCCACGACCTTCCTTGTGCTCGAGCGGGACGGGATCGGCCGCGGGGCCGATCCGGGACTCTCGCCCACGTACAAGCGGATCGTGGTCGCCTCGACCGAGGGAGCGTCGAACATCGCCGGTACCGGCCATGACCTCCAGCCGGGGGCCCCGGGGCATCTGCCCTTGCCGGCCACGGGCCTGAAACCCGTCGCCCGACACGATCTGGTGGATCTCCTCGACCCGGTCCAACTCGCGCGATTCGGCCTCAACACGAGCACCAATCAGGATGCGAACTCGCTCTGCGAGAAGTGGGAGGCCCTCTCTCTCATCCCGCTCAAGGATCCCGCCCATCCCGATGACCACCTCCTGCTGGTGGGCAATGACAACGATTTCAAGGCGGAGGTGGTCTTCCACAATGGCGTGCCGGTCGGCACCAACTCGGTTCCCGTGGACATCATGCTGCTGGCCTACCGCGTCACCCTCCCGGGGATCCAAAATCCCCGTGCCCCAAATGCGAGGCCCACGGTCGGAATCGCCGTTCCGGCCGGATCACGGTTCGCCCAAGGACCGATGCCCCTCGAGGCTTCGGTCGCCGATGATGACGGCATCATCGTGAAGGCCGAGTTCTTCGACGGCGCCACTCGGATCGGGGAGTTGAGGAATCATCCGTGGGTATTGAACCTGCCTGCTCCCACGATCGGGTCCCACGCCTACCGCGTCGTGGTGACCGACGACGCAGGAGCGACGGCCGAGTCGTCGAGGAACGTCGAGGTGACGTCGGTGAATCTCGCACCGACGGTATCGATCCTGTCACCGGTCGAAGGCACGATCCGGTCGGCCCCATTCCAGGCCGACCTCCGGGTATCGGTGGCCGACGGGGACGGCCTCGTCGCCTCGGTCGAATACCTCGCCGGCACGAACCGCATCGCCCTCAGCACCAACGCGCCGTTCTCGGCAGTCTGGACGGCGATCCCGGTGGGCCAACACACGGTGACGGCGGTCGCACGGGACAACCTGGGCCTCGCAACCACCAGCCAATCCGTGAAAATCGAGGTGACCCGCGCCCAAAGCACGGGTCTGTCGCTCCAGATCCTCCATGCCTCGGACTTCGAAGGTGGCATCGCGTCGCTGGACGACGCGCCAAACTTCTCGGCGGTGCTCAACGGACTGCGCTCTCAGGCCCCAACAAACACGCTCGTTCTTTCCTCCGGGGACAACTACATCCCTGGCGCCTTCTTCACGGCGAGTGCGGACCCTGCGGCCCCCTACAACGGCGTCAAGGGACGCGGCGACATCGCGATCCTCAACGCCCTCGGGATCCAGGCGTCCTGTTTCGGCAACCATGAGTTCGACGACAACACACCTCTGGTCCGGAGCCTCATCCTGCCGGATGCGACCATCGGCTACGCCGGCACCCGATTCCCCTACCTCAGCGCCAACCTGAATTTCACGACGGATAGCAGCCTGGCCTCCCTGGTGACCTCCGACGGGCAGGATGCCGCGATCGTGATCAACAAGATCGCCCGGAGCACGGTGCTGACCGTCGGCGGGCAGCGGATCGGCATCGTGGGATGCACCACGCCCACCCTTCGGTCCATCTCCTCTCCGGGAAACGTGGGGGTGCTGCAGGACCTGCCCGGGTCCATCCAGCCGGCGGTGGATCAACTGCTGGCCTCAGGGATCAACAAGGTGATCGTTCTCGCTCATCTGCAACAATACGCCCTCGAGCTCGAGCTCGCCTCCAGACTCCGGGACGTCGACGTGATCATCGCGGGTGGCTCCCACGCCGTCTTCGCCAAGCCCGGCGAACGGCTGCGTGAGGGCGACTCGGCCGCGGAGATCTACCCCGTGCGCAGGACCTCGACCTCCGGAGAGCCCGTCCTCGTGGTCAACGCGGGAGCCAATTACCGCTACGTGGGTCGCCTCCTGCTGGCCTTCGACGAGGCCGGCCTGATCCGCGAGGTCGACCCTCGATCCGGCACCTACGCGGCCGACGCAATGGGCGTGCGCGACACCGGCAACGCCGCCCCTTCGCCGGCGGTGATGAACGTGGTCACCAACCTCGCCGCGATCCTCGACGCCAAAGACGGCAACCGTTTCGGCCGGACCGAGGTCTATCTCAACGGACTCAGGAACTCGGTGCGCACGGAGGAGAGCAACCTGGGGAACCTGACGGCCGACGCCAACCTGTTCCGAGCGAGGCAGACCGATCCGACCACGACCGTTTCCCTCAAGAATGGAGGCGGCATCCGCGACTCGATCGGCGGCTTCGCCTCCGAGGGCGGAGCCGCCTTCCCGGCACCCCCGGCGGCCAACCCCAGGGTCGGCAAGCGATCGGGCGAGATCAGCCAACTCGACATCGAGAACAGCCTCCGGTTCAACAACACACTGAGCATCCTGACCCTGACGGCCCGACAACTCAGGGACACCATGGAGTGGGCGGTGGCCGGAAACGGCACGCCGGGGCAGTTCCCGCAGGTTTCCGGTATGCAGTTGAGCCACCAGCCCACCAACAAGCCGATGACCTACCTCCGGTCGACCAACGGCACCCCGGCGGCGATCGACTTCCCGGGTGAACGGTTGCGCAACCTCGTCGTGATTCGTCCGGACGACTCCCAGGACCTGGTGGTAGATAACGGGCGACTGGTTGGAGATCCCGACCGCACCTTCCGCATGGTCACGCTCAATTTCATGGCCTCGGGCGGTGACAATTATCTCGCCTTGACCCAGGCCAGGGACCGGATCGACCTGACCCCGGCCGGTACCCCGATGGTGTTTTCAACCGATGGCGGCGAACAGCGCGCGCTGGCTGACTACCTGGCCCGTCTCGGGTCGTTCACCGAGCAGGATGCAGGTTCCGAATTCGACCTGCGCATCCAAAACCTCGGTCGTAGGACCGATGCGGTGCTGGCTCCCTACCTCCGACGCATCGATCCGGTGGCCGGTGGCACCGCGATCGACTTCCGATCGCTTCCGGGCCGCCGCTACTCGCTGCAAAGCAGCGAATCGATCGACGGTTCTTGGGAGACACTCACGCCTCAGACCACCGGCGACGGCACTCTTCGACGGTTGTTGGATTCGCGCCCAGGGTCCTCCGCACAACGATACTACCGGGTGGGCGTCCTTCCTTGAGGAGTATCCCTCCGCCCTCCTCAGCCGGAATCACCAACGGGCTCGGAGGGCGGTCACGGGCCGCCCGGCGTGGATCGGGCGGCCCGGTTCGCTATCAATTCCCGGTCGCAGGCCCAACCTTCGGACGGGCAAGGCGCTTGGCGGACTTGTCGAATGCCCGGCTGGCATCCCGGGCGGAAGATCGCAGTCGATGCCAGAGGACCTTGGCAGACCTAGCCGCCTTTTTGGCGGCCTTGTAGGCGACCTTGGCCTGTCGATATTGCTGGTGGGCGGCATCGGCCTTCTTCACCAACAGCGATGCCCGCCGCTCGACCTTCCGGTGGGCGGCCAATCGTTGGGCAGTCGTGGGCGATGACTTAGAGCGTTTCATGGACGTTTCAGCTCCCGTGTCTCATCCAGACGACATTTCGATGGCGATCCACAGCGGAACTCCTGACAGGTCTGGACCGCGGACACCGGTGCGGCAAGTCGTCAAATGTTACATTTGACATGGTCGACGTCCGATCCGGGCGCAGGACAAGGCGGGAGCGGGGCGCCCGATCGCAGGGGAACCGACACGGGCGGACAGCGATGATCTTTCGGAGCAGGATGCGGCCGTCACGACCGATCCGACCGAGTCGTTCCGGCCGACGGGATGCAACCCGTCGGACCGATGGCCTCCCTGTGGATCTCCAGCACCTGGCGGACGATGTGCTGCCACGACATGGACTCGGCCTGGCGGCGGGCGACGGCACCGAACCGCCGGACGCTGTCGGGATCCCCGGCCGCAAGGAGGCCGAGCCCGGCAAAGACCTCGGCCTCGCCGAAGGGCGCCAGCCAGCCATGGACCCCATGCGTCACGTGGGAACCTGCCGCCCCGTAGTCGAAGGCGATCACCGGCAGGCCGCTGGCCATCGCCTCGAGGGTCACGTTGCCGAAGGTCTCGGTGAGGCTGGGGAAGAGCAGCAAGTCCGCCGAGGCGTAATGGGTGGCGAGGTCGTCGCCCATGCGGCGTCCCACGAAGATCGCTCCGGGGATCCTGCCCTCGAGCCAAGATCGTGCCGGGCCGTCTCCGACCACCACCAAGCGCATCCCCGGCCGGGTCGACCTCATCAGGCGATCGGTCTGGACGAGCAGTTCCAGGTTCTTCTCGGGTGCGAGCCGACCCACGGAGATCGCCACCAACTCGTCGGGCCCTGCTCCCCAGGACGCCCTCAGAGCCACGGAGCGATGGCGCGGGTTGAAGCGATGCGCATCGACGCCCCGGCCGACCACCTGCAGACGCTCGAAACCGGAGGCTTCGAGCTCGCCAGCCAGACGTCGGGTCGGGACCATCGTCAGGGCGCACCGGTTGTGGAACCATCTCAGGTAACCCAAGACCCAAGGGCGCAGGAGGCCGACACCGTAATGCCCGCTGTAGGCGTGGAAATTGGTGCGGAACTCGGAGACGACCGGGATCCCCAGCCCGCGGGCGACCCGGAGCGCGGACCAGCCGAGGGGACCCTCGGTGGCGATGTGGACAAGATCCGGCCGACGGGATCTCCAGGCGCGCCGCAGCGTCCGCGGAGCGGGAAGCCCCATCCTCAGCCCGGCGTAGCCCGGGATGCTCATCCCTCGGGTGAGCCGCTCCGAAAGGTCGGGGATCGCTCCGGACGTGTTGCGGCCGGGTGAGGAGGGTGCCCTGTGGGCCGATCCGCGGGACCCCACACCGGTATCGACGCCGGGCTGAAGTGGCCGGATCAACTCGACGTGATGACCCTCGTCGAGGAACCCCTCGACCAACCGGGCCACGGTGCCGGCCACGCCGTTGATCTCGGGCGGGTAGGTCTCGGTCACCACTGCGATGCGGAGTCCGGCGGACCGGGGCGGCTCGGCCGTGGCACCCCCGGGATGTCTCCTGACGCTCATGCGTCCACTCAGCACCACACCGGCGACGAACCGGTGGCGGATTGTCGATATTTCTGTATCGAAACCGGACCGACATCGGACCTTCACACGGGGCCGGTGGGATCGTCAGCGCAAGAACCGACTCCCATCCGAACCCCTCCATGAAGCGAATCAAGAACGCCCCTCTTACGGAGTACCTCGAGGCCCTGCGCATCCAGCGCTGGGATGACCACCGGTACTACCACCACAGCCGCATCAACCAGTCTCTGCACCTGGTGAGTGCCGTGTCCTTCCTCGTGGCCTACGCCTTCATTCCGGTGGACCCGTCCATCGCGGCCCTGATCGCCTGGTGCATCTCGATGACGACCCGCCAGTCGGGTCATTTCTTCTTCGAGCCACGCGGCTACGACCATGTGAACCGGGCCACCCACGAGCACAAGGAGGACATCAAGGTCGGCTACAACCTCCGGCGCAAGGTGGTGCTGATGGCCCTGTGGGCCGTCGCCCCGGCGGTGCTCTGGTTCAGCCCCGACTTCCTCGGACTGCTCGACCGGGAAACGGTGGCATCGGGCTACGTTCGTAGCCTCGGGATGGTGTGGTTCGTCGTCGGCATCGGGGGACTGGTGTTCCGCACCGTGCACCTGTTCTTCCTTCGCGACGTCACCACCGGGCTGGTCTGGGCGATGAAGATCGTGACCGACCCTTTCCACGACATCCTGCTCTACTGGCGGTCACCGCTGGCCCTGATGCGGGGCGAGTGGATCGACCCCATGGACCACGCGCTGGACCACGACATCGACGGTTCCGTCGATCAACCCGGGACGGCGCGATAGTCCGCGGGGATCCCGAAGCCCCTTCGACGCCGGGTCGGCACCCGCTCACGATGGGTCCGTCCCGGCGATGATCCTCGCGGACCGGCCGGTGATGCGTGCGCGCAGGAGAGCGAACATCTCGCGCAGGATCCGGCGCCGGATGGAACCACGGTCGAGCCCGGGGATCGCGGCCCACCAACCATCCGCTCGCATCGCCTGGGCGGCGCGCACGAACCGGTCGGCCACGCTTTCGAAATCGGCCTCGGTGAAGTCGAGGCTGAAGATCATGCGTCCGCTGCCGACCCAACTCAGGGCCAGTCCCTCGGCGCGCAGATAGAACTGGAACATCCAATGGTAACGACCCGGCACACGGTAGAGGATGGTCCAGACCGTCGAGAGATGGGCCACCCGCACCGGCAGTTCCGCCGCCTCGAGTCGCCTGTTCAACTGGGCGGCACGGCGGCCCCAACGCTCGTCGAGACCTTCGTACAGGGCGCGGATCTCGGGGGTCTCCAGGCGTTCGAGGAACACCTGCATCGCGGCCATCACATAGGGATGGGAGTTGAACGTGCCCCGGGCGAAGCACAGGTCGGCCGGTCGATCCTCCCGGAACCGGCGCATCAGATGCCTGCGGCCGCAGACGACGCCGACCGGGAGCCCACCTCCGAGGGTCTTGCCGTAGGTCACGAGGTCGGCATCGACGCCGAAATATTCCTGCGCTCCGCCCGGGGCGAGCCGGAAGCCCAGGAAGACCTCGTCCAGGATCAGCACGATGCCCCGACGGGTGCACACCTCCCGGAGTTCGCGAAGCCAGTTCGTGTAGCGTTCCCGATCGAAGCCGGCGACGCGGGAACCGTCCACGAGGGTGGAATCCCCCGGTGCCGGACGGTTCGGGTGCAGGGCCTGGAGCGGGTTGACGAGGACACAGGCGATGTCCCGCCGGCTGCCCAACACACGCAGCGTGGCGGGGTCCATCTCCTTGAGGGTGTAGGTGTAGGCAGGCGGCACCGGGTTGCCCGGGCCGGGTTGGACGTCGTCCCACCACCCATGGTAGGCCCCGCAGAAGCGGACCAGGAACTTCCGGCCCGTGTGGTATCTCGCCAAGCGCACGGCCTGCATCACGGCCTCGGTGCCCGACATGTGGAAGGAGACCTCGTCCTTGCCGGAGATCCGGCAAAGCCGTTCGGCATTCCATGCGGTGCTCGGGTGAAGGCCTCCGAGGAGCGGTCCGAGGCCCCGGGCCCTGCGGACGGCCTCCTCGATGCAATCCTTGTAGAAGTCGTGGCCCATCAGGTTGACGCCGTAGGACCCGGTCAGGTCGAGGTACCGGCAACCGTCGAGGTCGGTGATCCCGATCCCGGAACTGGACTCGTAGAACCCGCCGAGGCGCAGGTGACGACGGAGGTAGGGGCTGAACTGGAACGGCACGCGGTAGGCGCGGGTGAATTGGAGGTCCGAGACCCGCTCGGACGCCTGCACCGTATGCAGGATCGACCGCGGATGCCCGCCGGCGAAGCGACCCGCGAGTTGGAGGAAGGCCTCGCGGCGGGCCGCCTCGATCTCCGGCGGTGCGCCATCCGCCCGGAAGAACTCGTCGTCCCCGTAGGCATATCCGGGAAGGAGCCTCGAGATGCGTCGGGCCCATCGGGAGTGCCCCGCCAACGAGGGATGCTTGGCGAGGGAAAGCTGGAGACGCCGGCGAGCCCAGGCCAATGCCCCGGCCGCGGGGATGAGCGCGGCCCACGGCGAATGAAGGAATTCAGTCATGAGTAGAACCATCGAAGAATCGGAGGAAACGCAATCGCGACATGGACCCGGAAAGGTCGGACCCCTGCGCGGGCTGCGTGATCGTCTGCTGCTGCAGGAGGACCTGAACTTCCTGCTCACCAATCGGGTGCCACGGGCCCTGTTGACGCATGCCATGGGTTGGTTGAGCCATGTCCGCAACCCGCTGCTGACCCGGGTCCTGATCGCACTGTGGCGCCTGTTCACCGAACTGGATCTCAGCGAATCCCGGCGGAAACGGTTCGACAGCCTCCACGAATGCTTCACCCGGGAACTCCTGCCCGGTTCCAGGCCGGTGGATCCGGATCCCTCGATCCTCGTCAGCCCCTGCGACGGGATCGTGGGAGCCTTCGGCCCCGTGCGCGGGGTCGAGGCCTTCCAGGTCAAGGGATCGGCCTACTCCATCGTGGATCTCTTCGGCAGTCCCGGGGCCACGGACGACTTCCGGGACGGATGCTTCATCACCCTGAGGCTGACCTCCGCGATGTATCACCGCTTCCACAGCCCGGACTCCGGGACGGTGGACCACGTGACCTCCCTCTCGGGCGACACCTGGAACGTGAATCCGATCGCGCTCCGCAGGATCGAGGCGTTGTTCTGCAAGAATGAACGGGTGGTCGTGCGCCTCGGGCTCGTCGATGGACGACCCGTGGCTCTCGTGGCCGTGGCGGCCATCCTGGTGGCATCGGTCCGTCTGCACTGCATCGACCTCGTGTTGCGTCGCAACCGCAAGGGGCCGCGGGATTTCGAATGCCGCAGGCCCGTGGTCCGGGGCGAGGAGCTGGGATGGTTCGAACACGGCTCCACGATCATTCTGTTCACGCCGCCGGGCTTCAAGGTCTGCGCTGACCTCCGGGTCGGCGACCGGATCCGGATGGGTCGGGCGTTGGTGGAAAAGCCCCGGTTTTCGGCCTCCTGTCACATGCCGATCACCGGGCCGTGACGCCGATTTGATCGGGCGAAGAAGGCCCCGCTGCGACCGGGATCGTCCGACGGAGGACCTTGTCACCGAGTTGTCACTCCGGCGTCACGGACCCGAAGGCGATCGAAAGCCATTCTCAGGCGGTTGATGGCGGCCCGCTCCATGCGCCCGCACGCCACCGATGCCCAGGGCGTCATCCAAGACCTCCATCAGCCGGAGAAAAACCATGAAGCCACGCACACTGAATCGAATCCGCGCCATCCTCGGCCTGCTGGCGCTTCTGGCACCGGCAGCCGGCCTGCAGGCACAGCTGGCCGTCACCGAGGTGCACTCGAACCAGTCCACGAACGGCACCCCCGCCCTGCACGCCGACTGGTTCGAACTGACCCACTACGGAAGCACGCCCATCGACCTCCGGGGATGGCGTCTCAACGATTCCAATGGAGGCACCACCAACGGCGCGGTGACGCTGCCCGCGCTCACCCTCCTGCCCGGCGAATCCATGGTGTTCGTGCAGGACATCGACGCGGCGGCATTCCGTTCCTGGTGGGGGGCGGCCCTGCCGACGTCCCTCCAGGTCGTCACCTACAGCGCCAGCGGCATCGGCCTCAGCTCGAGCGGGGACGGTCTGCGCCTGTGGGATGCCGCGGCCAGCGCGGACGATCCGCCCCGGATATCGGTGGATTTCGGAGCCGCAGGCACGAATGGCGCCACCTTCCTGCCCGACGCCACCACGGGTCTGTTGACCGCCCGATCCGTGCCCGATGGCCCCGGGGTCTTCGCGGCCTCCGACGGGGGCGACCTGGGGTCCCCGGGCATCGCACCCGGGCTCATCGCGCTGGCGATCCTCGCGCCGCCCGTCGACCGTACGATCAACCCGGGAGACAGCACCACCGTCACGGTCGAGGTCGCCGGCCTGCCGCGCCCACGATACCAGTGGACGTTCAACGGGGTGCCGATCGGCGGGCAGACGGACGCATCGTTGACGCTCACCAACGTGCAGGCGTCCGCCGCCGGCCCCTACGCCGTCATCCTCGACAACGGCCTCGAGACGCTCGTCAGCCCTCCGGGTCGCCTTTCGATCGCCCAGGCTCCCGCCGCTCCCCGATGGGTGCAAACCCCCTCGGACACCAGTGCCCTGGAGGGCGGCACGGCGACGCTGACGGCATCGGCATCCGGGGTCCCGGAACCCTCCTACGGGTGGACCTTCAACGGCATCCCGATCGCCGGGGCGACGTCGGCGACGTTGACCCTGCCGTCATTGGCGCAGGCGCAGGCCGGCACCTACACGGTGACCGCATCGAACGCCAGCGGCTCGGTGTCCCATACGGTGACCCTGTCGGTGGTCGGCCGGCCGCAGATCCGCATCACCGAGGTGAGCAGCGCGCGGACCACGCTGGACCCCGGCTTCATCGACCGCGTCGGGTTCGCGCCCGAGGACTGGTGGGAGATCACCTCCTTCTCGACGGTGGCGGTCCCGCTCACCGGTTGGCGCTTCGACGACAACAGCGCCAGTCTCGCCAGCGCCCTCGTGATCGGCGAAACCAACCTCGTCATCCTTCCGGGCGAATCCATCGTGTTCGTCGAGCGCCTCACGCCGGACCAGTTCCGGAACTGGTGGGGGGCTTCGAACCTGCCGGCCGGGCTCAAGATCGTGAGTTACACCGGCAACGGCATCGGGCTGAGCTCCGGGGGTGACGGTCTTCGGCTCTGGAACGCCACGGCCACGGCCAACGCCGACACGATCGATGGGGTCGACTTCCCGGCCGGTGATCCCGGGATCAGCTTCAACTTCGACCCGGACACGCGGGAGTTCGGCAAGCCCAGCGTCCTCGACATGAACGGCGTGGTCCAAGCGGCCGCGACCCTTGAGGGAGTGAAGGAGTGGGGCTCCCCCGGGAGGATCCGTGCCGGGGACATCGTCCGCCCGCCGACCGCGCCCCGGTTGACCGTGACCCTCGAGGCCGGGCTCCTGCGCATCGGCCTCACGGCGGAGGCTTCCGGGTCCTATCAGTTGCAGCGCCGCAGCGGGATCGACGGCTCCTGGACGCCGGTCGGGGAGGCGCAGACCGCTCCCGCGGCCGGTCCCATCTCGTTCACCGTGGCCGACCTGCCGAAGACGGACGACGCCGCGCTGTACCGCGTGGAGGCACGATGATGGTCCGGCGACCCTTCACAGGTCCGGCCGGGCGATCGGCGTTCACGCTGATCGAACTCCTGGTTGTCATCGCGATCATCGCCATCCTCGCCGGCATGATCCTGCCGGCGCTGGCCCGGGCCAAGGGCAGCGCACTGCGGATCTCCTGCCTGAACCAGCAGAAGCAATGGGGGTTGGGCCTCATGCTCTACACCGAGGAGAACTCGGAATACCTGCCCCGCGAGAAGCCCTTCAGTCAGGACCAGTTGACGTGGATCCAGGCCCAGAACACGAACAACGCCGACCTCTGGTGCAACGCGATACCGCCGCGCATCGGATTGAGACCCGTCCGCGACTATGCCACCAACGGGCAGGCCTTCTACGACAAAGGATCGCTGTTCACCTGCCCCTCCGCGAAACTGCCGGTGGCGACGGTCCGCAGGGCTTCACCGTTCTTCTCCCTGGCGATGAACTCGAAGCTCATCCGCAACGGCGAACCCTCCCGCATGACGGCGGTCCAGATGCCCTCGCAGACGGTGGCCTTCACGGAGGCGGGCATGCCCGATGAACCCCGGTTCCATCCGAACCAATCGGCCTACAACGGGCAGCCCCACGCCTTTGCCAACCGCTTCTCGGCACGGCACTCGGGCAGCGGGAACCTCGTCTTCGCCGACGGCCATGCCGAGAATCTCCGCGGGAACCAGGTCATCGACACCGCAGTGGGCAGCCCGAATCTCGGCAAGGCCTTCGTGCCGCAGATGCGGGTCGTCTGGACGCTGGATCCGCTCGACAATCCCAACTGATCATTCCTGGATGGTCACAGGGCGCTGGTCCCGCCCACTGAGGACGGACGCGGCGTCCGACTCCATCCAACGTCCCTGGGGATCGACGAACACCGCCTCGCCGGTCCGGTCCCAGACAATGGACCTCCGGGAGAATCGCTCCTGCCATTGCCGGGTCCACGATCGGAGTTTCTCCGGTGACGCCATGAAATCGAAGCCCGCCCCATCGAGCCTGGCGTCATCACCCATCGCCATCGAGGCGACCTTCCTCACGGGCGCGTAATCGTCGGACAGCAATCGGGCCTGCAGGGGCCTCATCCAATTCGTTCCGGAGGCCCGCAGCGCCGGACCCCACCCGGAGTGCCACGCCGCGATCACCCGCTGCGCGGCATGCCCTCGGAGCATCCACAGCGCTCCAGCCGAAACCTTCTCCTGTTCCACCGTCAGCGGGTATCGCTTCTGACCATACCAGACGAACAGGTTCTCACGGGTCCATCCGAGGGTGCGGTCGAGGTGGCAGAGATTGCAGGCATTGGGCGTTCCGTAGCGGGCCAATCGCTCGTTGCTGGGGGACTCGATCTGGTGGGAGCGGATGGCCTTGAAAAGTGCATAGGTGGTGTGCGGCATGTGGCAGTTCATGCAGTGGGAGCCCTCGGATCCCGGCGCATGATGGGTGTGATCGGTGATGCGATCGGTGTACTGCGACTGGGAGTGGCATGAGACGCACGAGGCGGAACCACCACCGGAAGGCTTGAGTTGATCGTCCGGATCGCCGCCATGCATCGTATGGCAGCTGGTGCAGCTCAGGGTGCCCCGGGTGAAGCATTTGGAGGCCGCCAAACCGTTGAACTCCCTGCCTCCGGCCAGAATCGTCCCATCGTCCCACCATTGTTCGCGGAAGAATCCCGGATTGCGCCGATAATCGGCGACCCGCTCGGGACGTGGATCGACCCTGGGATGCTTCACCTCGTACCGTGTTTTGAACAACGAGTCACCCGGGCGATAGGCCGGGCCGGACCGGGCGAAGTCCATGGAATGTTCCGGACGCAGGATGTAGGCACCATGGCACTGGCCGCACACCTCGCTGGAACGGCGATGGTCGAGCTTGGACGGATTCACCGGATCGCATCGGGGCGCTGGAATCGCTGCGGCGTCCTGCTTCATCGCCAACCGTTCGGCGACATGCTTCTCGCCGGGGCCATGGCAGGCCTCGCAAGCGATGCCCAATTCGCCCACCCGGGTCTTGAGCAACCCGGTGCCTTCGTCCAGTCCGGGATTGCCTCCGGTGCTGTGGCATCGGATGCACTGGTGGTTCCATTGGATGATCAACCGCTGCCGGTCATCGGGTCCCCGCAGGAAAGCCTCGTCGCGCGGAATCCAGCGTCGATCCGCGATGAGATAGACCAAGGGCAGGGTCTGGAGCAGGCCCGGCACCCGTTCACTGGGAACCCAGTAGGTCTGATAGTGGTGGGATCCGGTGGTCATCACCACCGGACGGCGGACTCTGGGGAGCTTGCCGAGATCGACAGGTCGATCCGACACACCCGCCTGCATCATCAGGTCCGGATCGGGCAACTCCGCCCAGAAACCGTCCCCTTCCTTGAACACCCGGTACTTCAGGTTTCCCACCTCGACCGTCTGCCCGTCGAAGGCACCCACGACCGATTCCGCCGTGACGGGCTGGGTCATGGTCCGATGGAAGGATCGGTGCCAACTGGCATGCTCTTCGGAATGACACGAACGGCACTGGGATGAGCCGACATACCCGCGGGTGCGGTCGGCCTGGGGCAGGTTGGTGGAAAGAAGGGAGGTTGGTGCCTGGACCACCGGCCAGATCCAGTCGATCAGACGATCACCCGCCGCCAGCGGCGATATCATCAGATGGGCGATCAGGATCAGGCACATCCGACCCAGCCAGCCGAACAATCGGAGCGGACGGACCTTCGGCATTCCAAAACGCGACCTCATCCCCTTGAATTCAAAGGAGGGGTCGGGGCAAGCCCCGACCCCTCCGTGGTTGGATACGACGGTCTGATCAGCGGCGCAGGCGTGCGAACTGCGACGCTTGGTCCGGCGTCAAGGTCAGCGGGCTGACCGCACCGGCGGCGTCGGTCCAAGGACCGTTGATCGACGGACTGGTCTGCAACGTGCCGCCACCGGTCCAAGTGAGGGTGATCGAACCGTTGGCATTGCGGACGATGCCCGTGAAGGCGAGCGTCGGAGTGCCACCACCACCCGGTTCGGCGACGGTGCGGCGGCGGAAGGTGCGGAGAGCACCGGCCTGTGTGCCGTTGACCAGCGCACGGGTGCCGTCGGCGTTCACCGTGAACCACTCCACGTTCGCGCCACCGCCACCCTCCATCCACAGAAGGCGGAACAGGTACACGCCCGCCTTGGTCGCCTCGAAGTAGAACGCCGTGTCCGAGCTGCCCCGGCCGCCGTTGAACTCGCCCAACACCTGGGCCT
>JBEGWF010000099.1:0-14619 GCA_041177965.1 Verrucomicrobiota bacterium
CCGCGGCCACGCGCGACATGTTCTTGCGCGAGGGCAAGGCAGATTCCCGTCTCAGCCAGGATGGCGCCCTCTCGGTGGGCATTCCAGGCGAGTTCGCCACGCTCGACTTCGCCAGCACCCACTATGGACGCCTGCCATTGGGCCGTCTCCTCGAGGCCGCCGCCCGGGTCGCCGAGAAGGGATTCCGGCTCGACCGCCACTATGTCGGTCGGCTGAAGGAGACACGCTCCCAGTTGGCGTTGTTCCCCGAGAGCGAGGCCATCTTCCTCAAGGGCCTGCCGTCGGTGCCGTCGGCGGGCGATCTCCTGCGCCAACCCGACCTGGCCGGGTCGTACCGGCAGATGGCCACGGGCGGGGTGGCGTGGTTCTACCGCGGCGACTTCGCGCGCAAGACCGAGACTTGGATGAAGGCCCATGGCGGCGTGGTGACGGCCTCCGACTTCGCACGGTACGAGGTGGTGTCGCGGGAACCGGTCCGGGGCAACTATCGCGGGTACGAGATCGTGAGTTTTCCGCCGCCCAGCTCCGGAGGGGTCCACATCGTGCAGATCCTCAACCTCCTCGAGCGCTTCGACATCGCGGCCATGGGTGACGGCTCCGCCGAGTTGGCCCACGTCGTGGCCGAGGCGATGAAGCTGGCCTTTGCCGACCGGGCCCGATGGCTGGGTGACCCCGATTTCGCGAAGGTGCCCCGCGGCCTGGTGTCGAAGGACTACGCGGCCGACTTGGCCCGACGAATCCGCCTCGATCGGGCCTCGGTCGTCGCATCGGCGGGCACGCCGCCCGAGGCCGATCGCGACTGGTTCGCCCGCGAGCGGAACCGGCACACCACGCACTTCTCCACGGCCGACACCGAGGGCAATTGGGTGGCCTGCACGGCCTCGTTGAACACGAGCTTCGGCAGCAAGGTGGTGGTCCCGGGCACGGGCATCCTCCTCAACAACCACATGGACGACTTCTCGGCGCAGCCGGGGGTGCCGAACTTCTTCGGACTGGTCGGCGCCGAGGCCAACGCCATCGAAGCCCGCAAGCGGCCCCTCTCGAGCATGAGCCCCACGCTGGTGCTCAAGGAGGGACGGCCGATCCTCAGCGTGGGTGCGGCCGGCGGGCCGACCATCATCTCGCAGACCTTGCTGGCCATCCTGCGGACCATCGATTTCAAGAAGCCACCCCGCGAAGCCCTGGCCGCTCCGCGCCTGCATCACCAGTGGAAGCCCGATGAACTCCACGTGGAGCGGGCCTGGGGCGAAGCGGTCATCGCCGAGTTGCGTCGCCGTGGGCACACGGTGGTGGTCGATGCCTCCCTCGGGGCCGCTCAGGCGGTGGGGCGCGATGCGGAGGGACGTTGGTCCGCCTCAGCCGATCCACGGGTCGAAGGCGCCGCCGGGGTCTGGTAGGTCCGGTGTGATCGGTGTCGGTGTCGGTGTCGGTGTCGTCAGGTCCGGCCTCGCGACACTGTCGGACATGGGAGTCGATGGGTCGGATCGATCGCCCCGGATTGGGGAGGCCGACCCTCACCGTCTCAGGGCTTCATCGGTCCATCGTCTTGCGGATTGCCCGCGCCAACGCCACGGCCCCGGGTGTATCGCCATGCAAGCAGAGCGTCCGGGCGGGCACACGGACCCAGGCCCCGTCGAGGCTCTTCCATCCGCCGGTCTGCCGCCATTCGTGCAGCCGTTCGGTGATTTCCCGGGTGTGGGTCAACACCGCCTCGTCTTGATTCCGAGGCACGAGGTGGCCATCCGCGCCGTAGGCACGGTCGATGAACCCCTCGGCCCAGGCGGTCACTCCGGCCTCGCGCGCCAGGGTCAGCAGGCGGCCCCCGGCGCGTGCGTAGATCGTCACCTTGGGGAACCAGCGAGCCACCGCCTCGACATAAGCCCGGCCGAGGGCCTCATCGCGATCCACGGCATGGTAGAGCGCGCCGTGCAGCTTGATGTGGTGCAACCGGCTGCCATGCCGTCGGGCCAGGTGAGCCAGGGCACCCGCCTGCTGGAGCACCAGGGTCTGGAGCTCCCGGGGCGACAGGGTCACTTCGGCCCGTCCGAAGGCGCCGACCACCCCGGGGTGAGCCCCCAAGTGCACCTCCAGCGCCTTCGCCTCGACCACCACGCGCTCCATCGTGAGCGCGTCCCCGGCATGCCCGCCGCAGGCCACGTTCGCCGAGGTGATCTGCCGCAACAGCGCCCGCGTCCGCGCCCAGGGCTCTCCCTCGCCCAGGTCGCAATTCAGATCCCAGCCGCCCGTCGATCGCATGGCCCGAGGAAAGCAGAGAAGGGGATGGCGAGCGACTCTTGGGCGCGGTTGCACCGGCGGAATTCAAAGTGCGCCCTCCGATCCCAATCACCTCACCCGGCTGCCTGCGCGGGGATGAACCGGACGGGTTGGCCGGTGCGGCGTTGGACCAGGCGGGGCAGGTCGCGGGGATCGATCCAGGCGATCTTGGGGTAGCCGCCGAGGGTGGGGCCGTCGTGCAGGGTGACGATGGGTTGGCCGTCGGCGGGGACCTGGATCGAGCCCGGGAGCACGGGTTCCGAGATCAGGGATCCGCCATGCCAGGCGAGGCCGCCGGGAGCCTGTGGGCCGGTCGCGCTGGGGTTCCGGTCATGGGGCCGGCCATCGAGAGGCATCCTTGGTCGATCTGCACCCTGCCGGTCGCCACGATCGCTCCGCAGTCGATACCCCACGCGGTCGCATTGGCTGGTGATGCGCCACTCGGTTTCGAACAGGCGGCGTTGGCTTTCCGGGTCGAACTGCTCCCACTGCGGGCCCGGCCAGACGCGCAGCGGGCCCATGTCGCGATCGGTGCCCCATTGGTCGGGGGAGATGCCCCGGGAGGCGATGCCGGACGGCGGCTGCCAGTCGTCTGCTGAATGCCGATGGAGCAGGTCGCCCGATCGCAGGAGCCTACCGATGCCCGCCCGCGGGTTGGCGCTGCCGCTGCCGAGGAACGCCTCGGCCCGGAATCCGCCGGGCACCGCCAGATACGTCCAGACGCCGGAATCTCCGGGGCCGAACTCCAGCGACTGGCCGGCGTGCACCCGGAAGGCCCGGTAGGGAGCCTGTCCCCGCGGAGGGGAGCCGCCGCACACCGCGATCCAACCGTCGCGCAGCGCCTCGAATCGTTGGCCCTGCAGGCAAAGTTCCAGCACCGGGGCGTCCGGGGGATTGTCGAGCAATCGGTTGGCCCAGGCGGCGGCGACCGGGTCCATCGTCCCACTGCTCGGGACGCCGAAGCGGCGGAAGCCCTGCCGACCGCTGTCTTGAAGACTCACCCCGAGGCCGGGGTCGAGGATTCGCAACACGGGTGCTTCTGCCGGTGGTTCGGGTCGATTCGCCAACGCGGTCGCCATCGGGTCCACGGCTGAAGAGCCTGGCGAACTCCACCCATCCAACGGAATCCGCGCCTTGTTGCCGGCCGGATCCGCGATTGGCACGAAGCGCACCCGGTCGCCGGCCCTCAAGCGGAACATCGTTTCCAGGTCGGCGGCCTGCGGATCGAAGAGCGCCATCGGGGTCTTCCCGATCAGGTTCCAACCGCCCGGACTGGGGATGCTGTAGACACCGGTGTGGTCACCACCGATGGCCACACTGCCGGCCGGCACCCGAGGACGCGGGGTGGGCAGGCGCGGCGTGGCCAGCGTCGCATCGAGACCTCCGAGGTAGGGGAACCCCGGTGCAAAGCCCAGGCAGAGCACCCGGTAGCGGCCCAGGTGATGGCGCTCGATCACGGCTTCGGGGTTCAAGCCGGCCTGACGGGCCACGCGTTCCAGGTCGGGCCCGCCGTAGTGCACCGGAATTTCCACGCAACGCTCGGATTCCGGGCTCGGCGGCAGGGCGACCGCCTGCTCCACGAGTCGCTGCACCGTGGCCCGGTCGAGGGGGTGGGTTTCGGGGTGGAAGTCCAGCAGCAGCGTGGTGGGGGCGGGGATGATCTCACGGAGCCCGCAATTTCCTTCCGACTCCAGTGAACGGGCCAAGGCCGCCGCCAACGACCGGCCGCGCAGGAACGCCGCCTCGTCGGCGCGCTCGGCGAAGTGCACCCGCCAGGCGTGCGAGCCATAGGCGGTCAAGGTCGGGACCATTTCCTCCGCTTTGGACTCCCAGGCCCGGCCGAGTCGAGAGTTTTGTTCAACAGCGCCGCCGAGTTTCCCCAAATCCCGCGCCGCCGACGGGTCGGGAGCATCGTCTTGAGAGCCCAAGGGATGGGCAGGGCTGGGGATAGACTCATGCGGCCCGGGCAGGAACGGAGTCCGGAGCGGCATTCGGTGACGGGTTTACGGCTTGTCTGCGGGCGCCGCCTGGAAAACCGTCACGCATTCCCACCCGTCGTCCAAACCGCCATCGAATCCCGTCATGAAACGACTGTCCTGGTTCCTCGCCGCTCTGGGCCTGCTGGCCGCCCCGCTCACCGCCGCCGTCCGACTGCCGGCGGTGATCGGTTCCCACATGGTGCTGCAGCGGGGCCCCAAGGCGACCCTGTGGGGCTGGGCGGCACCGGCCGAGACCGTCACGGTGTCGATCAGCGGCTCCACCAACACATGGAAGGCCACGGCGTCGAATGGCGGGCGTTGGTCGATCGATATCCAGACCCCGCAGTCCGCGGGCCCCCACACGCTCCGCATCAAAGGCGGCAATGAGATCGTGCTGGAAGACGTGATGGTGGGCGAGGTGTGGGTCTGCAGCGGACAAAGCAACATGGAGTGGTCGGGGGACCAGGGGTTGACCCAGTCCAAGGAGGAGGCTCCGCGGGCCACGAATGCCCTGATCCGGTTCTTCTACGTCCCCAAGGCGACCTCCGCGACGCCGCAGGAACATCTGTCGGCCCGCTGGGTGGTCTGTTCTCCCGACGAGATGATCCACTTCAGCGCCGTCGGGTATTTCTTCGGCAAGCACCTCCACGAGAAGCTCGGGGTGCCCGTGGGCCTCATCAACAGCAACTGGGGCGGCACCCCGGCCGAGGTGTGGACGCCGTCGGGGATCGTCGATGAGGATCCGGACCTGCGCGCCGCGGCGGCCAAGCTCAAGCCGTTCGCCTGGTGGCCCCATGAGCCGGGCGTGGCCTACAACGCCATGATCCACCCCCTCACGCCGTTCCGGATCGCCGGGGTGATCTGGTACCAGGGCGAGAGCAATGTCTCCACCCATGGCACCTACCGGAAGCTCTTCACGCGGATGATCGACGGTTGGCGTGCGGCCTGGAAATCGGAACTGCCCTTCTACTTCGCCCAGATCGCCCCCTACACCTACGGCGAAGACCCGACACGGGCGGCGTTCCTGCGCGAGGCGCAGACCCTGGCGGCCGCGCATCCCAAGACCGGCATGGTCGTCACCAGCGACCTCGTGGACAACGTGAAGGACATCCATCCGCAGTTGAAGCGCGAGGTGGGTGAGCGGTTGGCCCGTTACGCGTTGGCCGAGACCTACGCGGTCGCGGGCCCGGAACATCGGAGCCCCACCTATCGCTCGCATCGGGTCGAGGGATCCTCGGTGCGCGTGGAGTTCGACGCGGTGCCCACGACGCTGGTCTCGCGCGGCGGCCCGCCCACGCACTTCAAGGTGGCCGGATCCGATGGCCGATTCGTCGAGGCCAAGGCCGTGATCGACGGCAAGGCGGTGGTCGTCTCCAGTCCCGAGGTGCCCGCGCCAATCGCCGTCCGCTTCGCCTTCACCTGCGATGCCATTCCCAACCTGTTCAGCGCCGAGGGGCTTCCGGTGAACCTGTTCCGGACCGATCGATGAGCCGTGGGTCGAGTCCCCGGCCCGGGGCTGGAATTCGACTTTTTGAAGCCGGCCCCTAGACTCGGAGGGGTCGGGCGCATCGATGACCGCCGGCCCGATGGGTTCCACCGATGTGAACGTTCAGGCCTCTCCATACCGAGTCCGCGGCCCCGCGTTCACGCTGATCGAGCTGCTGGTGGTCATCGCCATCATCGCCGTCCTCGCAGCGCTGTTGCTCCCGTCGTTGTCCCGTGCCAAGACCGCGGCCCTGAGCACCCGTTGCAAGAGCAACCTGCATCAGGTGGGGCTGGCCCTGTCCATGTACCGGATCGATCACCGCGTGTTCCCTCATACGGTGGATGCCAACACCACCAACACCTGGTTCACGGCCATCCTCCCGGATCTGGCCCGCAGCACCAACATCCTCAAGTGCCCGACCTTCAAGGGTGAGTGGCCCCTCGAGCAGGCCGTCGTGTGGGCCTTCGGCAACGCCTACATGAAGGGTCCGAGCGGTCCCGACAAGCAGGTCGGGGTGAGTTACGGCTACAACGGATTCGGCATCGGATCCGTCAACAAGACCCTGTGGCATGAGAACCTCGGACTGGGATTCGTGGTGAGTCCGGGACAGGAGGTGCCCCAGGTGCCCGAGGAGCGGGTCGCGGCTCCCTCCGACATGATCGCCATCGCCGACTCCATGCCCCAGCCGGGATACCTGCAGTATTATTCGTTCCTGCTCTCGATCAGCAGCATCCCGTCGAAGGAACGGCACAATGGCGGGGCCAATGTGCTGTTCGCCGACGGTCACGCCGCCAGCGAGCGGAACTCACGACTCACCGAGGACACCGAGGCCAACCGCCGGCGGTGGAACCTCGATCATCAGCCGCATCCGGAGGTTTCCTTTTGAGTCGGGATCGGGCTGGATTTGTTCCGTGAATCCCCTTGGGCAATCCCGATGGTCATCGGTTCCGGTACTCTTGGCCGTGATCCTGAGTCTGTCCGTATCTTCCTTGTCCGCCGACGAACCGACTCCCCCGACCAAGCTTCCGCTATGGCCCGACAAGGCGCCGGACGGATCCGGAGGGTGGGTGAGTCCCGAGAACTCCGGGCTGACGATCCATCCGGCTGCCAAGCCCAACGGTATGGCGGTGGTGATATGTCCGGGAGGCGGTTACGGAGGCGTGGTCGTCGGACCCGAGGGCCATGGCATCGCACGCTGGCTCAACCGGCACGGCATCCTGGGAGCCGTTCTCGAGTACCGTCTCCCGGCGGGCCGTCCGCGGGTGCCCTTGTTGGACACCCAGCAGGCCATTCGGACCGTCCGCCTGAATGCCCGGCAGTGGAAGGTCGATCCGAAGCGCGTGGGGATCATCGGCTTTTCGGCGGGGGGGCATCTGGCCGCCACGGCCAGCACCCGGTTCGATCTCGGTCAACCCGATGTCCCCCACACTCTCGCGGGCCAGAGTTGCCGCCCGGATTTCACGATCCTGGTGTACCCGGTCATCACCTTCGGAGAGCGGACCCATTCCGGATCCCGTGACAATCTTCTGGGCAAGCATCCGTCCCTCGAACTCATCGAACGTTTTTCCTGCGAACGGCAGGTCACCCCGCAGACACCTCCGGCCTTCTTGGCACATGCGGTCGACGATCGGGCCGTGGGCATCGAGAACAGTCGGCTCTATCATGCGGCGCTGCGGGCCCAGGGAATCTCCAGCAAACTCATCGAACTGCCCGAGGGGGGGCACGGGCTCAACGGCTACCAGGGGGCGTCCTGGGACACCTGGCAGCGTGAGGCGATCGAGTGGGTCAAGGCCCGTTGACCCGGCGGAGATCCCGAGATGAGCGATCGCACCACCATGGCCCATCGCTGGCTCGCCGTGTGGATGCCGGGCGTGCTGCTCTGAAGGCCCTCGCGGAGGCCCCCTCCGAGTCCGATCGACGGCGCTGCTGGCGATGTCCGGCAATCAGGCGGGCTTCACGTTGATGGATCCCTCTGTCACGGGAGTGACCTTCACCCATCTCCTGGTGGGCGGTGCCTACTTCACCAATGCGGTGGCCCACAACGGTTCCGGTGTGGCTCTCGGTGACGTGGATCGCGCCGGGCGTCCGGACCTCTATCTCTGCGGGATCTTCTGGTGTCCAAAGGTTTCGAATACGACCCGATGGACCAGGACACGCAAGACCGGGTGAAGGACCCGCGCCACACCCTCTCGTCGGAACAGCGGAAGCGCTGGATGAAGCCCTACCCGGAGTGGCGCACGGCCAACCTGATCTTTCGCAACCGGGGTGACGGCACCTTCGAACCCAAGTCCGCCGGGTGGGGGCTCCGGGAAGAGGGCCTCGCCTTCGGCATGGCCTTGGGCGACCTCGACCAGGCCGGCGACCTCGATGGGGTGTTGGGCGGTCACTTCCGACGTCAGCGGGGGTCTCGGGCCTGTGGGTCCGCTGGCCCGGAGGCCGCGAGCAGGTCGTGCCCGTCGCTCCTGATCAGACCGAGGTGCGCATTCGTTGGGTGAAGCCCTGAGGCGCCCGCGTTCCCGACTCCAACCGTCGCGATGCGACCCGGGATTGAGCCTGGGGTTGAAGCCCGAGCGCCGACTGAGGCACCGTCGTTCCATGGCACTCCCCACGCTCACCGACGAGCAGGTCCGTACCCTGAGTCGATCCCAGAAGGACCAATGGTGGCTGGACCATGTCTACCGGGGCGACATGCCCCAGCTCACGGTCCGATCGGCCCTCACGGGATTCCTGTTGGGCGGCGCGCTGGCGGCCACGTCGCTCTACATCGGGGCCAAGACCGGCATCTCCATCGGCGTGGGCCTCACCTCGGTGCTCATCACCTTCGCGCTCTTCCGCCTGCTGGCCAAAACGCCGCTGGGGGGAGGCTTCACGATCCTCGAGAACAACTGCACCCAATCGATCACCACCGCTGCCGGCTACGTGGTCACACCGCTGACCTCGAGCTTCGCCGCCTACATGCTGGTGACCGGCAAGGTTCTGCCGGCCTGGCAGATGATCCTCTGGATGATCGTGATCTCCATCCTCGGGGTGCTGGTGGCCTTCCCGCTGAAGCGACGCTTCATCAATGAGGAACAGCTGCCGTTTCCCGAGGGACGCGCCTGTGGCGTGGTGCTCGACGCCTTGTACACCGGCTCGGCCGAGGCCGGCCTCTTCAAGACGCGGTTGCTGACCCTCACGACCGGCCTCACCGCCTTCGTGCAGTTGCTCATGAGCGACGGTTGGATGCGTCTGCTGCAGTTCAAGGTGCTGCGCATGGACCGCTGGGCGTCCTTGCGCGAAGCCTGGCACCTTCAGGAGCGGTTCGACACCTACTACTACACCTGGGCCGCGAAGGCGTCGGGGGCCATCCCGCGCATCCTGGGCACCGACATCCGGCAACTGGGGCTGCGCTTCACGGTCGATGCCGCGCTCATGGGGGTGGGTGGGCTCATCGGCATCCGGGTAGCGACCTCCTGCCTGATCGGCGCGATCATCAACTTCGCGGTGCTCGCTCCGATCATGATCCAGCGTGGGGAGATTCGCAGCTACACCAACGCCGCAGGCAAGGTGGTGGCCATCTCGCGGGCGGAGATCGTCAATCAATGGGCGCTGTGGTGGGGCGTCTCGATGATGGTGGTGGGATCGCTGGTGTCGCTGTTCGCCCGCCCGGATCTGTTCCGGGGCGTGTGGCGGATGCTCCGTCGCGGGACCTCCTTTGCGGGCCCCTCCGGCGCCGATCCGCTGCGACACATCGAGGTGCCCCTCGGATGGTCGTATGTCGGTGTGCCCGTGTTCGGGTTCCTCGGGGTGTGGATGGGGCAGGCCTTCTTCGGAGTCCCGTGGATGGCGGGCCTGCTCTCGCTGCCGCTGATCCTGGTGCTGTCGGTGATTTGCACCAACTCGATGGCGTTGACCTCCTGGACGCCCACCGGGGCGCTCTCGAAGATCACCCAGTTCACCATCGGTGCCCTCGACCGGTCCAACCCGGCCAGCAATCTCATCCCGGCGGGCATGACGGCGGAGGTGTCGTCCAACGCGGCGAACCTGCTTTCGGACATCAAGCCCGGCTACATGCTGGGCGGCAAACCGCGGCAGCAGGCCATCGGTCACATCATCGGCATCGTGGCCGGCTCGCTGGCGGCGACGCCGCTGTTCTACCTGCTATTCCTGCAACCCGACGCCTCGGGCGTGCGGTCGACCACCACGCTGGTCACCGAACAGTTCGCCATGCCGGCGGCCGTCCAGTGGAAGGGCGTCGCGGACCTGATCGCCAAGGGACTCGGCAGCCTGCCGGTCTCGGCCATGGTGGCCATGGCGGTCGCCGCGGTGACGGCGGTGGTCTTCGAGGTGCTTCGGATCCGCTCGCGAGGTCGGTTCCCCTTGTCGTCGGTGTCGATCGGGCTCGGCGTCGTCCTGCCGCCGGAGTCCACCTTGGCCATGTGGATCGGGGCCTTCGTGTTCTGGTGGATGGGCCGCAAGGCCACGGCAGGCACCCGGAAGCACGAGCTCTGGGTGGAGGGCTGCGAACCCATTTGCGCGGGCCTGATCTCGGGCGCGGCCCTCATCGGCATCGGCAACGCCCTGATCAACGCCTTCGTGCCATGAACGAAATCTTCAACCCCATGGATGGCTACCTCGATGCGGTGCCCGGACCCTCGATTCGGCTGAATCGTCGGCGATTCGCGGCCTGGGCCGCTGCCGGGGCCGTCTCGGTGATCGGTGGGTGGGGGTGCCGCGGGCCGGCCGGTGGGGCTGCGATTCCGGCATCCCGAGCCTTTCCCGGAGTGCCCGGCACGGTCATCACCCATAGCCCGGCCTCGTCGGGCCTGTACATCGGTTCGCCGTCGATCGCCGTGTTGCCGGGAGGCGACTATGTGGCCTCGCATGATTTCTTCGGACCCGCGTCCGGGGAGTTCCAGCGGGCGCGATCACGCATCCATCGATCCTCCGACCGTGGGCGCACCTGGCGGCAGGTCTCTGAGGTGCACGGGGCCTTCTGGTCCTCGCTCTTCGTCCATCGGGGTGATCTCTACCTGCTCGGGCCCGACCGGCACCATGGTCGGGTGCTGATCCGCCGCTCGCGCGATGGCGGTGTCCATTGGACCGAGCCCGTGGATGGCCGCTCCGGGGTGCTTCGGGCGGATGCGGAATACCACTGCGCACCCATGCCGGTGGTGGAGCATGCCGGCCGGCTCTGGCGTCCCTTCGAATGGCGCAACCCGCCTCAGGCCTGGGGCGTGAACTATCGGGCGGGGGTCCTGTCGGTGCCGGTCGAGGCCGACCTGCTCGACGCCTCCCAGTGGGTGGCCAGCGAGTTCCTGCCCAGCGATCGGTCCTGGAATGGCGGCGACATGGGGGCCTGGCTCGAGGGCAACTTCGTGGTGGGGCCCGATGGCACCCTGTGGGACCTCCTGCGGGTCGACACCCGTGGGTTGCCCGAGGCGGCCGCCCGCGTGCGGATCAGCCCCGATGGCCGAAGCCTGTCGTTCGATCCCGAAACCGGATTCCTCCCGTTCCCGGGCGGGGCCAAGAAGTTCGCCATCCGGCGCGACCCCGTGTCGGGGGGCTACTGGACCCTGGCCAGCGTGGTGGCCCCGGGCTGGGAATCGGCCGGCAAACCTTCGGGCACGCGCAACACGCTGGCCCTGATGACCAGCCCCGACCTCCGGTCATGGGAGATCCGCTGCCACCTGCTCCATCATCCGGATCGGTCGCGCCACGGGTTCCAATACGTCGATTGGCTCTTCGACGGGGCCGACCTCATCGCCGTCTGCCGGACCGCCCACGACGACGGGCAGGGTGGAGCGCACAACGCCCACGATGCCAATTTCCTGACCTTCCACCGCATCCGGGAGTTCCGCGATCTGCGGATGCGGGATTCGGTGCCGTTGACCCGCCCTTCGTAGGCTTCCTCTGCGCGGCACCCACCTCTGAGCGCCCATTCCCGGCGGGCATGGTTTGGGGCATCGACTCGGGTGAGGGGACGCGACACCCTCCGGCCCATGACGCTTCGTTGTCGTGCGTTCTGGAGCCGGTGGCTGAGTCCGCTGTGGTTGATGGGGATCGCCCTGTTGGGGCGGGCCGACGATGCGGGTGGATTCGAGGCCAACTACACCAAGCGCGAGGCGAAGATCCCCATGCGCGACGGGGTGAGTCTCTTCACCGTGGTGTACACGCCCAAGGAACCCGGCGAGTACCCGATCCTGCTGCAGCGGACCCCGTACAACCTCAAGCCCTACACGGTCGATGCCGGCGGCAATCCGGGTTTCGGTGACGGGCTCGTGCGCGAGAAGTTCATCTTCGTACGCCAGGATGTGCGCGGGCGATTCGCCTCCGAGGGCACCTTCATCGACATCCGCCCGCACCGGCCGGTGAAGAACGGGTCGAAGGACACCGACGAGAGCACCGACACCTGGGACACCATCGATTGGTTGGTCAAGAACGTGCGCCACAACAACGGCAACGTGGGCATGGATGGCATCTCGTACCCCGGTTTCTTCGCGGCCATGGGCATGATCGATTCGCACCCCGCCCTGAAAGCCGTGTCGCCGCAGGCACCGGTCGCCGACATCTTCAACGGGGACGACACCCTGCATGGCGGGGCCTTCCTGCTGGCGCACAACTTCGGCTTCTTCAATTTCTTCGGCCAGAAGCTCCAGAACCCGTTGCGCCAGGATCCCGTACCCTTCGACTACGGCACTCCCGACGGCTACGAGTTCTTCCTGCGGGGCGGGGCGGTGGGAGACTTGGGCGACCGGTATTACAAGGGGAAGATCGACTTCTGGGACAACCTCATCGGCAACATCACCAATGCCCAGTGGTGTGCGCGACATGACATCACGCCCCACCTGAAGAACGTGCGCGCCGCGGTGATGACCGTGGGCGGGTGGTTCGATGCCGAGGATCTTTCCGGGGCGCTCAAGACCTATCGGGCCACCGAGCGGCAGAACCCGGGCATCGTCAACACGCTGGTGATGGGTCCGTGGTCGCATGGCGGCTGGCATGGAGGCGACGGTGCGTCGCTCGGCCCGGTGCCGTTCCACTCCAAGACGGCCGAGTACTATCGCAACGAGATCGAACTGCCCTTCTGGCGGCGCTTCCTCAAGGGACAGACCAACCTCGCCGTGACCGAGGCCCATGTCTTCGAAACGGGCACCTGTGAATGGCGCAAGGAGGCGGCCTGGCCCCCGACCAACGCGGTCCCCAAGAGTCTGTATTTCCATCCGGGCGGACGGTTGTCGTTCGAGCCGCCGGTGGCCGAGGACGCCAAGACCGCCTTCGACGCGTACGTGAGCGACCCGTCACGGCCCGTGCCCTTCACCCAGCGCATCACCACCGGCATGCCCGCCACCTACATGGTGGAAGACCAGCGGTTCGCCGCGCATCGGCCCGATGTGTTGGTATTCGAGACGGAGCCGCTGACCGAGGACGTCACGATCGTGGGACCGATCACCGCCAGCCTGCATGTCTCCAGCACCGGGACCGACTCCGACTTCGTCGTGAAGCTCATCGACGTGTACACGGCCGATCATCCGGACCCGCAGCCCAACCCGACCCAGGTGAAGCTCGGGCATTATCAACAACTGGTCCGTGGCGAACCGCTGCGCGCCAAGTTCCGGGAGGGTCTCGACCGGCCGAAGCCCCTGGAGCCCGGTCGGGTGACCCGACTCGAGTGGGTGATGCCCGACGTCTGCCACACCTTCCGCACCGGCCACCGCATCATGGTGCAGGTCCAGAGCAGTTGGTTCCCCTACATCGACCGCAATCCCCAGACCTTCTGCGACATCTATCGCGCGAAGCCCGCGGACTATCGCCCCGCCACCCAGCGCGTGTACCGCGCCGCCAACGCGGCGTCCGGCCTGCGAGTCCTCGTGGCGCCTAGGTGACGGAGACTTGGACAGCCCCACCCCCTCCGGTAGGGACGGTGTCCCACGGTCCGGTCCACTGGCCACCGGAGGATCTGAGTACGGAATCCGATTGCCGGTTTACCATCGAGGTGGAACTTTAATGAAAATCTTGGTCCAGACACCTCAAATCAGCGGTAGCGCGACCACCGCGACAGTTCCAACAGCGCGCGAAATTCGCAGACCATCGTTGAATCACCCAACGTTCGGCAGCAAGAGCATCCCAGACCCAATGAACACACCCGCACCGACGCGGCGCATCCCGCCAACGAGCAGTTCCAAAGGCGACACGGTGGTCGGCTTCGCCATGGTGGGTTTCCTTCTCGCCGGCGCGGTCGGCCTCGTGAAGGCGATGGGGATGACGAGCGGCTTAGACGTGCTGTTTTGCCTGCTCGGTTCGGCTACGGCATTCGGCGCGGTCGTCTACGTCTGCTTTCACAACAAGAGTTGAGGGTGGGGTGACGACGATGATGCTCGACAGAGCAGACCGTCCCGCCGCGCCGTTCATGCGTTGTCGGCACGGCTCAACCTTTGTATCGTTAGCGACAAGACGGGCCCAAGAATAACAATTACATACAATAACATGGAACAAATCATGATGGGATTCGCCGGACTGTTTGCGGTGGCTTATTATCTGTTTGTCATCGGTGTATCAATATTCGTATTGCGGCTTCTGTGGCGATTTGTGAAAGCCCACGAAAAAATTGCAAATGCTCTGTTCATGATGGCACACAAGCCGAAGGATCTAGACACTCGATAGGTTTGCCGCACAGGTTTGGAGGTATGAGCGGACGTGTGTTGAATGCGGTCCAAACCCAGGATTCTCCTATCCATTCATAGCACGAATCTCCAGGTAACGGGGTCAGGGAACGATTTCCGAATTCGGCTCAGGCGCGCGAGTGTCAGTTCGTGTTGTTCAATCCTTTCGCATGGGTCTATCCAGGGGGGTGTAGCCCCTTTTACCGGGTTTTGGACGAAAGGAGTGGTGCATCCAAAA
>JBEGWF010000100.1:0-4752 GCA_041177965.1 Verrucomicrobiota bacterium
CGGGATATTGGATCGCATTTCAGCGCGGTGATCAGTACGCAACAAGGCCGCGGCAGATCCTCCTCAATCCCTCCGGGACGACGACTCCTTGCAAAAAACAATTGAACTTCGAGGGGGTTTACAATTGCGTGGGATCTTTGTTGGCTGAAGTTGCGGCAGGTGGGGCAGCAGTAACAGTGGCTGGAGAGATTGTTACTAAATTATTGAACCTGTCGTTGATTGGAAGAGGTGTGGTCATAGGAGCTACGGTCGTTGCTGTGGTCGGTGCAATCAATCGCCTGGTTGGAGGTCCACTCAAGTGGTGTACCTATTGCGAGATGCTGAGCTGTGTCGACGATGTTGAAAATACGCTCCCAGCACCGCCGATTTTAGTCGTTGATCCAACTGCCTTGACCCCACTTTGCCCTAACAGAGAATAGATATTCTAACAAATCGAATGTTGCCAGTGCTGGCGGGATTTCACTGCTGGGCATCGATTTGATACCGCTGCCCTGCGTGGCTTTACCCTAGGTACGCACCGCACCTGTTGGACTAGCAAAATCGAAGGGGTGTGACGGGGTAAAGGGGGCGCCGAGACTCTGGTCGGCGGGGGCCTTGGAGATTTGGTAGAGCGGCCGGGCTCGGCCATCTCACCCGCTACCGGGCACGCGGCGACGCCTTCGCGAGGTCCCGCAGTCGCAAGGCCGCGGCGACGCCGTGTTTGGCGGGATGGCGGACTGCGTGCCGGATCAGCCATTTGCGTTCCTCACTGGCGCCGGGCACCCAGCGTTCGCAAATCTCAAAGGCCAGCTCCGGACGATCCTTCGCGATGTCGCCGAGGTGGTTGGCGACACTGCGTTGGACATACTCAGCGGGATCATCCCGCAGCGCCTCCAAAATCGGAATCACCGGTCTCGGATCCCGGAGGAAGGCGGGGATGCGGATCGCCCAAGGGAGTCGAGGCCGGGCGCCTTCGCTGCACAGTCGCCGCACATGCGGATCGGGGTCCTTTGTCCATTCCAGCAGCCGTGCCAGCGTCCGCTCCGGCCATCGGATGAGGAACGGGCGCATGGAGAACTCCGCGCTGAAGCGGCGGGTCAGTTCGTATTGAGCCGACATCGAGGTCTCGAAGGGATCGCGCCCCCCGTTCTCCGCGGGGTCGAGTCCGTACAACGCGACAAAGGACACATGGGGCAGGTAGAAGAACACCGCCAGTCCGAGCCCCTCGGTGCGCGACAGCGGCGGGGTGAGGGAGCGGGTGAGGATGGCGATGGCGTCGTCGTAGACCGGTGGCAGATGCCGCCGAAGGACGCGTGCCAGGTGTTCGCCGCGCCGAAGGATCGACAACGGGGCCAGACCCTCGTGGGCATCGCGTTGGAACCCGGCGGCATCGAAGCCCGTATGAACGAGCGCGAGGTTGTGGGCGAGACACTCGATGGCCTCGCGGTCGAGCAGTTGGGCCAGGGAACTGCCCTTCAAGATGGACCGAGGCGCCTCCGGCAGGCGCGGGCCGGCGGTGGCAGGAGGGGCCGTGTTCGAGGTCCGCATGGTGGTCACCCTGACAGTGCTACCGGCATCGGGCAATGATGGGACCCGTTTCCGACGGCTCGTGGAGCGCAGACCGGCGATTCGGATCGATGTGGCCCTGGTGGGCGATGGCCCGGTGATAGCGGCGCTCACCCGATGAGTTCGCGGATGGGTTGGCCGTGGTCGATGTCGAGGCGCTTGCGGCCGGGGATCTCGAGGCGGCGGGAGTCGAGGCCGAGTTGGTGCAGGATGGTGGCGTGGATGTCGGTGACGTAGTGGCGGTTCTCGGCGGCGTGGAAGCCGATCTCGTCGGTGGCCCCGTGCACGATGCCCTGGCGCAATCCGCCGCCGGCCATCCAGACGCTGAATCCGAAGATGTGGTGGTCGCGGCCGTCGGACCCCTGGGTGCCGGGCGTGCGTCCGAACTCGGTGGCGAAGACCACCAGGGTCTCGTCGAGCAGGCCTCGGCGTTGGAGGTCGGTGAGCAGGGCGCCGATGGGCTGGTCCACGGCCCGCGCCAGGCCTTCGTGGTTGGCCTTGAGGCCCGAGTGCGCATCCCAGGCGCCGGCCCCACCGCCGCCGTGCTGGATCTGGATGAACCGCACGCCGCGCTCCACCAGGCGTCGAGCCGCCAGCAGTTGCGATCCGAACTCACGGCACTGCGGGAGGTCGAGGCCGTAGAGCGCCCGGGTCTCGGCGGTTTCCTTCGCAAAATCGACCACGTCCGGCACCGACGACTGCATGCGCCACGCCAATTCGTAGGAGGCGATCCGTGCCGCGATGGCCGGGTCCTGCGGGTATTCGATGCCCCGCAACTCGTTGAGCGTGCGCACCAGGTCGACGCCGTCGCGCTGGCCCGCCCGGAACAGGGCGTGTTCGGGTCGGCTGAAATCCAGCGGGTGGGCCGCATCGATCCGCAGCGGCACGGCATCGTGCGCGGGGCCGAGGTAGTGGCCGTCGCGCTTGTTCCAGTACTCGCGGGTGCCCATCGACACGAACTGGGGCAGGTTCTCGTTCAGCGATCCCAGCCCGTAATGCACCCAGGCCCCGAGGGTGGGGAAGTCGCCGTCGTTCTGGTGCCGGCCCGAGTGGAACTGCGTTTGGGCCCCGTGGTTGCTGTCGGTCGTCCAGAGCGATCGCACCAGCGCCAGGCGGTCGGCGTGCGCGGCGATGTGGGGAAACCAGTCGCTGATCTCCATGCCGCTCTGCCCGTGCTTGCGGAAGCCCACCTGGAGCGGAAAGAGCGTGTTGCGCTGGTTGCCGTTGGCATCCGGGACCACCAACCGTTCGATGGCCAACTTCTTCGGATCCTGCACCGACGCGAAGGGCGTCTCGGCGATGGTCTTGCCCGCGTACTTCGTGAGCATGGGCTTCGGATCGAAGCTCTCCATGTGGCTGACCCCGCCGTTCATGAAGAGCCAGATCACGTTCTTGGCCTTCGGCGTGAAATGAGGGCGACCGTCGGGAGGCGTCCACGGGCCCGAGCCGGAAGCGCGAGCCTCACGGTGGAGCAGCGAGCCCAGGGCCAGGCCCGTGAAACCCATGCCGAGGTCGGCGAGGAAGGCGCGGCGGGGCCGCGGGGGAGTGGTGGGCGGAGTCATCGGAGCGTCACGAAATCACCGTGGTTGACCAGCGACCACACCAGCCGGGACCGGGCGTTGGCTCCGGCAGCCACCCCGGAGTCCTCGGCCTTCCAGACTCGCAGGGCGGCGATGGCGGTCTGCCGTTCCTCGGGGCGCGGCTCGAATCCCAGGAGTTGTTCGAAGGCGTGGCGCACAAAGGATTCATCGCCGGGATCGCCGCCCGTGGCTTCGAGCCTCCGTGCGATCTCCGGGGCGCAGTCGCCCACCAGGCGGCCATTGAGCAGGGCCAGCGCCTGTTGCGGCACGATGCTGGTCTCGCGCCGGTAGCACTCCTTGACCAGAGCCTCGTCGAAGGTGGTGAGGAAGAGGTTCCGGTCGTTGTTGGAATGTTGGAAATACAGGCTGCGCCGCCGGGAAGACTCCTGCTCGGGCGGGGGCACCGGAGCTCCGCCGCGGGTGGGGTCGAGACGGCCGGCGTGGGCCAGCACCGCATCCCGGATCACCTGCGATTCGAGGCGGATCGGCGTCCGTCGCCACCAGTGCCGGTTGTCCGGATCACGGGCCAGTTCCGCCTCGGCTCCGGCCAGGCTGGAATCCATGCGATAGGCGGCCGATGTGACCATCAGCCGGTGCAGATGCTTGAGGCTCCAGCCGTGATCCACCAACTCGCTGGCCAACCAGTCGATCAGGTCGGTGTGCTCGGGCGTGCCGCCCTTGCGGCCGAAGTCGAAGAGGGCCGGGGCCAAGGGCGCGCCGAAATGCCGGTTCCACAGGTGATTCACCGCCACGCGCGCAGTCAGCGGGTTGCGGGCATCGGTGATCCAGCGGGCCAGCGCCGTGCGTCGGCCGGTGCTGTGGTGAGGGAATGGCGCGGCCGGGTCGTCCTTCGTGGAATCCAGGAAACGGGTGGCGACCCAGTTTGCTCCGGTAAGCGGCGCGAAGGTGTCTGAAGCGGACGGTTCCTTTGTGGCCTCGGTTTCGAGTGCTGCGAGCCGCTCGGTCTGCGTCGCCAGTTCCTTGGCCACTGCGTCCTTCTTGCCCGCCTCGGTCGTGGCGAGTTTCTGCTCCGTCTCGGCCAGGGTCAGTCGATGGCGGGCGAGCTTCTCACGGCGTTCGGCCTTCACGGCGGCGCGTCGGGCCACCTCGGTTGCGTTGGCCGCGTTGGTTGAGGTCGAGCCGTCATGCCACGAGGCGCGCTGGGCCTCGGCACGTCGGACGACACTCTCGAATCGGGCCTCGGCCACGGCGATCTTCGCGGCGGCCGTCTTCTGCTCCAGAAGGCCCGCCGTCGGAGCGGTTTGCCCTGGAGTGCTGGCGCCCGCCGGGGTCTTCCGTGAAGCGCGGGCAGCCTCGGCGCGGGCGACTTCGGAGCGCACCGCCTCGAGTTCCTGCCGGGCCGCACGCACGTGCGTCTCGAACACCCAGGGGCGCCGCTCGGGCTGCCACGCGGTCGCCGGCAGGTCGATGGCCCGGATGCCCGGGAGCGCCACGCCCAGCAGCGCAGGCACGCCGGGCGACATGACCAGGGATCGATCGGGTTGCGTCTCCTGACCTCGCACGAAGCGGTAGGTCGGTGTTTCGGGATCCCGATCAAAGGCCCGGGGCACGGCATCGCGGGCCGGGTCGACCTCGCCCGGCAGCAGGTCCATGCGCACCTGATAGG
>JBEGWF010000101.1:0-5850 GCA_041177965.1 Verrucomicrobiota bacterium
CGGCTCGACTCGGCGCCCGAAACGCATCGACCGTCCGGTGGCCGGACACGGGCGGGTCGGCTTCGGGCCCGACCCCTCAGGGCGACTGCTTCTCGAGGGCTTGGAAGTTTCCCGCTTCGCAACAGGCCACGAAGGTCTCGGTGGACCTCTTCAACTCCTCCCACCGCTTCCGGATCTTCGAGGCTTCGGCCGGGTCGATTCGGTTGTCGGCGGCTGCGCTGGCGATGACGGCCAGCAGATCGGCGAATTCCTGGACCACCCCGTTGGTCGCCGGGATGAGATGCTCCGGATGCGTGTGGTGGTTCTTGGGATTGCGGATGAAGAACCCACCGGCCCGCTGGCAAAGCCAATGGATGAGCCGCAGATCCCGCGTGCTCTTGACCAGTTGGTCCATGCGATCCAGCGGGTTGTGGGAAGCGGTCGGTGAGTCCGGATCCGGTTGCTCGGCCCATTTGTAGACCAGCGATAGCGAGAGGCCCAGGTCGGCTGCGATCTGTTTGGCGCTGGTGGTTTGGAGGACCTCACGGATGACCTGGTGGGACTGCATGCCGACGGGGTATCAGCAGGCCCATTACCTGAAAAGCAGAGAAACGCCGCGGGCGATCCGTGTACGCGGGGCAGGTGCCGCCGCCAACCCACCGGACCGGTCCCCCGACTTTCCGCGTGCCCCCGCCGGCCCGCCCATGGTTGTCTGGGCATCGTGCAACCGGCCACGATCCTCGCCTGCGTCGCCGTCTATTTCGCGGCCTTGCTGACGCTGGCCTGGTGGACTGGACGCCGCGCCGACAACGCCGGATATTTCACCGGCCACCGGCGCTCCCCTTGGGTATGGGTCGCTTTGGGACTCATCGGCGACACCCTTTCGGGCGTCAGCTACTTGTCCGTCCCGGGAAAGGTGGCCACCGATCGCTTCGGCTACCTGCAACTGGTGATCGGGTATTGCGTCGGTTACGCGATCATCGGGACCGTCCTGCTGCCCCGGTATTATCGCCTCGGACTCACCTCGATCTACGAATTCCTCGGCCAGCGCTTCGACGGCATCGCCCAGCGGACGGGTTCGGGATTCTTCCTGGTCTCTCGGGTGCTGGGCTCGGCGGCCCGGTTGTACCTGGCGGTGACGGTGTTCCAGACCTTCGTCTTCCAGGGATGGGGGATCCCGTTCTGGGTGACCTCGGGCGGGGCGATCCTGCTGATCCTCGTGTACACGCTGCGCGGAGGCATCCAGACGCTGGTCTGGACCGACCTGTTCCAAAGCGGCTTCCTGGTCCTGGGGGTGCTGCTCAGTGTCGTCGCGCTCATGGCCGGACTGGGCTGGGGGCCCGCGGACCTTCTGCATCAGCTTTCCCGGGCTCCCGAAACGGCGGTCTTCAACGGGGATTGGCGTTCGCCGGGATTTTTCTGGAAACAGGTGCTCAGCGGGGCCGCGCTGGCGGTGGTCATGACCGGGCTCGACCAGAACAACATGCAGAAGACGCTGTCGTGCCGAAGCCTGCCGGAGGCCCAGAGGAACCTCTGGCTCTTCACGCCGGTGATGGTGTTGGTCACGCTGGCCATCCTGGTGCTCGGCGCACTGCTGCTGCGCTTCGCCGAGGCGAGGTCCATTCCCCTGCCCGCCCGCACCGACGAGCTCTTTCCGCGCATCGCCCTCGGACACCTCGGAATCCCGGCGGCGGTGATCTTCGTCCTGGGACTGACGGCGGCCACCTTCAACAGCGCGGATTCGGTGCTGACGTCGTTGACCACCAGCCTTTGCATCGATTTCCTAGGATTCGAACGACGCCCGGAACTCTCCGAGGAGGCCCGCGGTCGGATCCGCAGACGCGTGCATGTCGCATTCGCCGGGTTGCTGTTCCTCACCCTGGTGATCCTTCAGGCCCTCGCCTCCCGCTTCGCGGTCATCGATCTGGTCCTGAAACTGGCGAGCTACACCTATGGTCCGCTCCTGGGGTTCTTCGCCCTCGGACTCGCCACCCGCATCCGGGTCTCCGGCAGACGCCTGCCCTGGGTGGGGCTGGCCGCCGTCGCGCTCTGCGCGCTCCTCGACCACCGATCCGAGCGCTGGTTCCATGGATACCGATTCGGGTTCGAACTGCTGCTCCTCAATGCGCTGCTGACCGTCCTCGGGGCCGTGCTCTTCGCCCGGGTCGAGCCCAACCCTCGGGCTGCGGCGACGGCTGGAACCCACGCAACCCCCCTTTGAGATCTCATGACTCCGTCCTGCCGCGTTTGCCGTCTCGACCCGATCCCGATCGTGGTGGATCTGGGCGTCCAACCGAACCCGGATCGGTTGCTGGAACCCTTTGAATTGGGCGACCCGGCGGCCCTTCAACCGCTCCGCCTGGCCTTCTGCCCGAGCTGCCGGTCGCTCCAGCGCGCCGACCCATGGATGGGCGACGGCCCTCCTGCGGGCGGCGGCACCGCCGAACTGTCGGATGCGGCCGCCTTGGAGCGGACGCTGTCCGGAATGGCCGAGAACCTTGAAGCCCGGGGTGCGGCGGTCATCCATCTGCCGGAAGTCGAGGGCATGGCCGCGGGACGTCTGTTGGAATTGCTCCGTCCCACGCAGGAACTGTTCCTGACCGTGGATCGCCTTCAGGAACATCTCGAGCCTCGGGGGCTCGAGGCCTTCCAGATCGAACAGTGCCCGGCCTCCCCGGGTCTCCTGCGGGTGTTCGTGGCCCACCGAGGGACCTTCCCGATCGGGGAATCCGTGACCCGCCGTATCCGGGCCGAGCGGGAACGGTCGCTCGGGTCGGTGGAGGCCTGGCGGGCCGTCGGCCGAGGCATCGAGGACGCCAAGACCGCCCTGCTTCACCGGCTCCGGGAATTCAGGGATGCCGGCCAGCGGGTTTTTGGCTTCGGATCCGCGGCCTGCGGAAGCCTGCTCCTGAACCATGCCGGGGTGGGCCGTGAAGGGTTCGATGCCCTCGACTTCGTGGTCGACACATCGCCGACCGCGATCGGCCGGATCACCCCCGGGAGCCATCTGCCCATCCTGCCGGTGGAGGAATTGGACAAGCGCTTCGCCAAGGGGTTGTTGCTCCTGGACCCCGCCCTGGAACCCGAGGCCCGGCTCGTCACGGAGTCGTGGCGGGCGAAGGGAGGCAGGATCCTCAACCCCTGGGAACCCGGCGCTCAGCCCTGATCCCCAACCCAGGGCACTGCAGAAAAAAAGTGCGCAACGCCCACGGTGCGGCATTCTTCCGGCATGGCCCATCTGATCGTGCGCCCTCCTTGGCACCTGCCCGACAGCTCCATCACCCCGGAATCGGTCTATCATCGCCGTCGCGATTTCCTGAAGGCGCTGGGTTTCGTCGGTGGTGGTCTGGCCGTCGGCCTGCCCGCCCTGGCGGACGACATCGCCACCGCCAAGGCCGGCGGGTTCTCGCCCGGCAAACGGAACCCGGATCACAATCCGACTGTGCGCCTGTCCGATGCGGAAGTGGCCACCGGTTACAACAACTTCTACGAGTTCAGCACCACCAAGACCCGCGTCCGCGAACTGGTGGGGCGATTCCGCACCGACCCATGGACGCTCGAGGTCACCGGCCTGTGCGAGAAGCCTCTCAAACTGGATCTGAATGAGCTGCTCCAAGGCTTCAATCAGGAGGAGCGGGTGTACCGCTTCCGATGCGTCGAGGCATGGTCGATGGTGGTTCCCTGGAACGGGTTTCCCCTCTCGGAACTGATCGCCCGGGCCAAGCCCAAGCCCGAGGCGAAGTTCGTGGCGTTCACCACGGTGCTGCGCCCCGAGGAGATGCCCGGCATCGCCCGACTGCCCGATTATCCCTGGCCGTACACCGAAGGATTGCGCCTCGACGAGGCGCTGCATCCTCTGACCCTGGTCGCCACCGGCATCTATGGAAAGCCGCTGCCCAAGCAGAACGGAGCCCCGGTTCGCTTGGTGGTGCCGTGGAAATACGGATACAAGAGCATCAAGAGCGTCGTCCGCATCGAGTTCACCAGCAAACAACCCTCGACGCTCTGGGAAACGCTCAACCCCCGCGAATACCCCTTCGAGTCCAATGTCGACCCGCGGGTTCCCCATCCCCGATGGAGTCAGGCCACGGAGCGCGTCGTGGACACCGGTGAGCGGATCCCCACCCAGTACCTCAACGGCTACGCCGGCCTCGTCGGCAAACTGTACCCGGACCGGAAATCGTGAACCGGCGCCGAGCCCCGGCCCGGATCTGGGCCCGGCGACACGGCACGTTCACTTCACCACGGTGGCCTGCAAAGGCGGCCAGTAGGCCTGGGCGGCGACCCAGGCGCTGATCAGTGCGGCGAGCGCCAGTGAATGCCAGAACACGAATCGCAGGATCCTGCCCTCCTCGCCGTGGGCCTGCGCAGAGACGCCGGCGACCACGATGCTCTGGGCGTCGATCATCTTGCCCATGACTCCCCCGGTCGAATTGGCTGCGCACATCAGGTAGGGGCTGATTCCCAACTGCTCGGCCGTGATCCGCTGGAGGGAACCGAAGAGCACGTTGGAGGCGGTGTCCGAACCCGTGAGCGCCACCCCCAGCCAACCGAGGAGCGTCCCGAAGAACGGATAGAACACCCCGGTCTTGGCGAGCGCCATGCCGAGGGTGGCGTCGGCTCCCGACAGCTTGGTGACATTGCCCAGGGCCAGCATCGCGGCGATCGTGAGCAGCGAGGCACGCACCGCCATCAGGGTCTCCCACCAGATCCGGAGCAGGCGGCGGGCGGAGAAACCCATCCAGAGACCGCTCGCCACGGCGGCCAGAAGGATGCCCGTACCCGTGGCCGACAGCAGGTTCAGGCGCAGTTCCACCTTCTCGACCTTGGCGACAGGGACCACCGGAGGCGTCCGCATCACCTGCTGGTGGATGCCCGGCACCGGGAACGACGGCGCGGCGATCCGGTCCAGCGACTCCTTCACGGGCCGGGTGCCCCAGGCGAAGATGGTGACGGTCAGGATGCCCCAGGGAAGCCAAGGTCGCCACCAACCCGAGGGCCCGGAGGTCGCGACGGGCGGCCCGGAATCGGGGTTCCCGGTGGTCCGCCGCCGGCGGAGCATCCACAACACCGTACCGAGGCTCACCAGTGCCGAGATGGAATCCACGAGCCAGGGTCCATGGAAATTGCTCACCAGGAACTGCATCAGGGCGAAGGAGACGCCCGCCACCACCGCCACCGGCCAGACGTCGCGCACGCCGCGCCATCCGTCCATCGCGCCGACGATCCACAGCGGGATGATCGCCGAGAACACCGGCAACTGGCGTCCGGCCATCGCCGACAGTTTCAGCACATCGAGGTCGGTCACCTGGGCCAGGGTCGTGATCGGAATGCCGATGCTGCCGAAGGCGACGGGCGCGGTGTTGGCGATGAGCGACAACCCGCTGGCGTGGATCGGCGAGAATCCCAACTGGATCAGCAGGGCCGCGGTGATCGCCACGGGCGCTCCGAACCCCGCGGCCCCTTCGATGAAGGCTCCGAAGCAGAAGGCGATCAGGACCACCTGAACCCGCGGATCCGGAGCCAACCGCAACAATTGCTCCTTCAATGCCTGGAACAATCCGGACCGGACGGTCAGGGCGTGGAGGAACATGACGTTCAGGACGATCCAGCCGATGGGAAAGAGACCATAGGCCGCTCCGTAGGCCGCCGCGCCGAGGGCGGCTGGGGTGGGCATCCGGAAGGCGAACAGGGCCACGCCCAGGGCGGCGGCCAGGGCCAGGAGTGCCGCGAAGCCCACCTTCATCCGCCCCGAGGCCACGAGACCCAGCAGCAGGACGACCGGAATGGCCGCCACTCCGGTGGAGAGCCACGGATTGCCGAGGGGATCGAGGGGTTGGGGCCAAGGCATGTGCCGGGGATCGTGGACCG
>JBEGWF010000102.1:0-74772 GCA_041177965.1 Verrucomicrobiota bacterium
CGCCGGGCAGGGGTGTCGTGCCGAGGATGCGACCGTCGGTGGTCATGCGCGTCAGATGCTGCTGGTCGCTCATGGCGATGAGCAGCGTGCTCTCGCCGGAACGGGAGACATCGATCATCCCACCATGCGGTCCCCAATGCACGATGCCGCCTTCGGCACCGCCGAAGATCCGTCGGAACTCCCCGTCGGCCCCGTAATGCAGGATGTAATCGCGGCCGTAGCCATCGAGCACGAAGAACTCGCCGTTGGTCTGGTGAAGGGTCCAGGAGGGTCGGTACTCGTCGGGCTTGGGATACTTGCCGGTATTCTGCGGCAACGACCATTCCCGGAGGATCGTGCCATCGAGCGTGGTCTTGAAGACCTGATGCCGTTGGAGATCGGTCAGGTAGAGCACCTCCCGGGTGCCCTCGGTCACCAGCGACAGACCGTGGGCTCCGGGGAACTGCGTGCCCCATTTGTGGACCAGGCGCCCTTTCCGGTCGTACACGATGACGTTGTTCTTTGTCTCGTTGGTGAAGAGGAGGAGGTGCCCTTCACGGTCGACGACCAGTCCATGGCAGTCGTTGACCGGCGTCGAGGCACCCAGGTCGCCCCAACCGGGCACGACGCGGTAGCGGAAGTCGCCTTGCCCGAGGATCGGTGTCTCCGCCGCTCGCACCCACGGAAAGGCCGTGGCGGCCAGCGCGGTGGCGGTGGCGGCGTGGAGGCCCTTCCGCAGGAAGGTGCGCCTGGAATCGGGGATCATCGAGGTGGGGATCATGGGAGAAAGGCGATGGAGTCTCCGGGAGGTGGTCCATGGGCGGGTGCGAGGGCGCGTCGCGGGTCCACGCTCAACGGCCCACCCGCGCCGGGGTGCCTCGGGTCTTGAAGGTCACGGTGACCTTCGGAGCCGTGTCGCCCTGGAACTCGCAGTCGAAGGTCACCGGGTTGGATCCGGGTTGCATCGGGGGCAGGGCGGTCTTCAGCGGGAACGACTGGAGCGGATTCCCCTTCGCATCGTAGAGGCGCACGATGGCGTCGCTTTCCAGCAGCAGCGATTGACCCGCCTGGATCTCGACCGGGATCTCCAGGGTGGCGGAGCGGTTGATCTCCCATTTCGGATTGCGGATCGAACCGCCTTTGCCGGCCACCCGCAGCTTGAGTTGCAGGGGTTGTCGGGCATCCGGGTTGGCCACGTCCCACTGGGCCGAGGTCGGTTCGCCGGGTTGTCGGACGAGTTGCTCGTGTTGGAAATCGGCCGAGTCGTGGAAGGGGAAGAGGTTCCAAGCGCCGTCGGCGACCGACTCGAGGTGGAACTCCCGCTTGGGATTGCGCAGGGCCTCGCGCTGTTCGGCGCTGAAGACGCCGGCGCGGCGGGCCTTCTCCCATTCGCGGAGGGCATCGAGGATCGCACCGCTCTCCGGGTTCTTGCGCAGGGCGTCGAGCGAGGTGGCCAGGGCGAAGCCGGAATCGAAGCCGGCCGAACGGGCCAGCATCCACTCCATGTCGGACAGGCAGGTGGCCGCCCGCAGCAGGTACCAACCGAGCATCTTCGGGATGAAGTTCCGCTCGCAGAAGGCCTGATTGTTGATCCGGTATTCCTGCATGCTGTCGCGGAAACCGCCGTACCAGGGTTCCCCCCAATTGCAGTAGCTGTTGATGTGCCAGTAGAAATGGGACAGGGGCGGGCTGGTGCCGTTGATCACCGTGTGGTCCAGGTTCTTGTAGAATTCCAGGGCGAAGAGCTCGTTGCCGTAGGTGCCCTCGCCGGGGGCCAGGCAGCCTTCGTGGCCGTCGAAGTCCATGTGGCTCAGCCCCGTGGCGTTGAAGACGCGGGCCAGGTTGTGGGCGATCTCGCGCTGCAGTTCGAGGTTCGGGAAGAACACCTTGTAGGCGTGGTCCATGAGCTTGCCCACCGGGGCGCCCGGGGCGTGGGCCGCGGCGGTCGTGCCGTAGGCGCCGCGCTGACAGTCGAGCAGCAGCCAGGGGGCGTTGGTGGAGACCGAGCGGTACCGGACGAGTTCCTTGCCGATCACCACGGTCTGGAGTTCGTTGCCCAGGCGGTTGGTGAAGTACTCCGGCGAGGCCACCGGCAAGGTCTGGGTCGTGGCGTCCACGGCCGCGGTCAGCGCGCTGTCACCGGTCCGGCAGAGGCGCGTATCGGGTTCGGGCGTGATGTAGGGATCGTGGGTCTGGATGAAGTTCGACAGGGTGTGTGCCCCGAGGCGCACGCCGGCGGCCTTTGCCTTGTCGGCGCAGGCCTTGAGCCCGGCGATGCCGCCGGGGAAGAACTTGGGGTTGGGTTCGTAGTGGCCCCAGCTCTTGAAGGCGTTCTCGTGGTACAGGCTCACCAGGTTGGCCCGCTTCACGTAGCCCAGCATCTCATCGATGTTGGTCTCCGAGAAATTGGCGATGAGGTACGAGCGTCCACGTTCCGGGGACATCTTGGCCCACACCCCGTCGATGAGCGGGTGCGGCAATCCCTCGGCGACCTCGATCCGTCCCAGGGTCTCCAGCGCCCGCGCCTCGGGGCATCCGAAGAGGGCGATCTTCGAGCCGATCACCGTTTCTCCGGGCACCGCCGGCACGGGCATGTTGGGTGCGCGCTTTCCCCAGACGGCGATCCGACGCGGCCGGGAGCGGTCCATCGAGTAGGCCTGCAGCACGCTGCCGAAGTCGGTCTGCCGGGCGCCGAAGGGTCGATCGGCGCTGCCCTCGTCGTTCTCGGGATAGCCGCCGAGGGTCTTGATGTTCAGGGCCTGCAACCCCAGGGCGTAGGAGTCGTCGCGGACCACACCCACCACTTCGCCGACGGTCTTGCGGATGCGGGTGGGGTAGGGGCCCCAGAGGGCCAGGTCGGCCGCCCCGGCCGGAGTCACCTCGGTCAGTTCCAGCGTCAGGTGGGTGGGCTTGGCCAGTGCCCGTACCGTCGCCGTCATCCCGGCCTTTCCGTATTTCAGGGTCAGTCGATGGTCGGCCGCGTCCCAGGTCGCGCCGTCGGGCGCGTGCAGGGTTCCGCCGCTGCGGAGACTCAGGACCGGGGCGGGCTGGCGCGGGGCGAGGTAATCCTGTCCGTCGGATTTCCGGGAGAATCCGACCAACGACCCGTCGGTGCCCACGAGAAGGGTCGAAGACTCGGTCTCCAGCCGCACCAGCGCCGACGGGGTATCCGCGCCTCGGGACTCCTGGATCGGCAGGGTTGCCAGCACGGCTGCGGCAACGAGTATCCAACACCCCGGAACCATCAGGATCCGGTGGATCCATGACGGGTATCGGATTGGATGCGGTGCGGAGTCGGGACGGAGGCACATGGGCCCCATGGAACCCCAGTGGCGGTGCCGGAGTCAGCGAAATCTCGCCGAGCCTTCGACTTCCGGGGTGCCGCCGCCGAAACGGTTCGGGGAACTTGCGTTACAAAGAAAAATCATTCGGCATGAATTTTTTCCGTATGTGACGGCTACCGCAGGGCGGAACATCCCGCCCTGTTGCCTGAGGGAGCGGGCCACGACCGGGTCTTTTCCGGACATCCATCCGTCCCTCAAGGTTGCCCGGAATCCCGCCGATGGGCTTGTTGTACGAAGTCGGGTCTTCGGAGCCGGTCTGTTCCTGATGAAGCCAGCCGAATATACTGTGAACGATCATGTCCCGGTTCCCGCTCGGGACAGGAACCCCATGAAGGCCCGGTTGCCCATCGGCAACTTGGAGGACTCCGAGGATTGGAATGCCAGTCTTCGGGCCGTCCAGAAGGCCGTCCCGCCGATGCATTGGCAGATCTTCGAGAGGTACCTGATGGAGAACCTCTCGTCGCGTCAGGTCGCCGAGGAGTTCCAGACCACCCATTTCAACGTACGCGTGATCTCCCATCGCATCCGGAAGCGGGTGCAGGAGCACTTGGAACTGCTGCGCGGCTCCGATTCGAACGATGGCACCGGCGGTCGAACCGGTTCGACCGCCCCCACCTCGGCCCCACCGCTTCCGGCGACGGGGACGCGGTGACAGCGGGTGTTCCGCCCCGCATCGAAGATCTCGATGACGCGAGGGGTCCGTGCGGCTTCGGACAAATTCCGGACCGCCTTGCCGTCCTCGACTTCCGCCCATGTGCCGTCGGGTGGTCGCCGACATGCGCCCGGATCGTTGCCTCCCCGACCCATGCTCCCACGGGCCCACGGCCGCGGACCACCGTTCGGTTTTCGATGGACCGTGGGCGGGATTCCCGCGGCGGCGAATGCGCCCAGCACTAGGCCAGAATGCCCCGAATGACCTCGCCCTCGACGTCGGTCAGTCGGTAGTCGCGGCCCTGGAAGCGGAAGGTGAGCCGCTCATGGTCGAAGCCCAATTGGTGCAGCAGGGTGGCCTGCAGGTCGTGGACGCTGACCTTGTCGCGGGCCACCGAAAAGCCGAGTTCGTCGGACTCGCCGTACATCATGCCGCCACGGATGCCGCCTCCGGCCACCACCATGGAGTAGCAGTCCGGGAAGTGGTCCCGGCCCAGGATCGCTCCCTGGGCGGTGCGTCCCTCGCGGAAGGGGGTGCGCCCGAACTCGCCGCCGAGCACCACCAGCGTGTCGTCGAGCAGGCCCCGCTGGCGGAGGTCCTTGAGCAGGGCCGCCACCGGGCGATCCATCGTCCGGCACTTGTTGGTCAGACCGTCGCGGATGTCCTCCGAAGGGCCCGTGCCGTGGAAGTCCCAGCCCCAGTCGAAGAGTTGCACGTAGCGGACACCCTGTTCGACCAACCGGCGGGCCAGCAGGCAGTTGTTGGCGAAGCTCGATTCCCCCGGCTTGGCGCCGTAGGCCTCGAGGGTCGCGGGCTTCTCACGGCCGATGTCCATGACCTCGGGTACCGACACCTGCATGCGGAAGGCCAGTTCGTACTGGGCGATGCGGGTGGAGGTCTCGGGATGGCCCAGTTCGCTGGCCTGCATCTCGTTGAGGTCGCGCAGGGTGTCCAGTCCCATGCGTCGGACCTCGCGGTCCATGCCGGCGGGGTCCGAGGCGTAGAGCACCGGGTCCCCCTTCGACCTGCATTGGACCCCCTGGTAGATGGAGGGAAGGAACCCGTTGCCGAAGGAGTTCTTGCCGCCGTTGGGCTGCACGCCGCTGGAGATCAGCACCACGAATCCCGGCAGGTTCTGGTTCTCGGTGCCCAGCCCGTAGGTGACCCAGGCGCCGATCGAGGGGCGTCCGGGGCGGGGGGATCCGGTGTACACCAGCAGCTCGGCCGGCGCGTGGTTGAACTGGTCGGTGTTCATCGACCGGATGACGCACAGTTCATCGGCCACCGTCTGCAGGTGGGGCAGGGCGTCGGAGAGCCACACGCCCCCCTCACCATGTCGGGTGAAGGTGCGCGGGGTTCCCAGGAGTTTGGGTGTCCCGGAGGTGAAGGCGAAGCGCTTGCCCTTCAGGAAGGCGTCGGGGCAGTCCTGACCGTTGCGCTTCACCAGCTCGGGCTTGTAGTCGAACAGGTCGAGGTGGGGCGGTGAGCCGGTGAGATGCAGGTAGATGACGCGCTTGGCGCGGCCGGGAAACCGTGGGCCGCGTGCCATCAGGGGCGAGGGGACCGGCGCCGCCGTGGCCGGCAGGGATCCCCTGAGGAGGGACCCCAGCGCGATGGCTCCCAGTCCATGGGCGCTTCGGCCGAGGAAGTGTCGCCGTGTGAGGGCCTGCAGGGCTTCGATCTTGGGATTCATGCGGTTGGGGGCGGAGGTCCGGGCCTCAGCGTTTCATCAGGAATTCGTCGAGGTTGAGGAGCACGTTGGCCACCGAGGTCCAGGCGGCCGCCTCCGGGGCCTCCAGACCCCGAGGGAGCGCTCCGATCGGCTCGGTGGCCAGGCGTCTGGCCTTGTCGGGCTCGGCCGTGAAACGCTGACGGCTGCGCTCGAGCAGGGTCCGGAGGGTCTTGGATTCATCGACCGAAGGTTCGCGGTGGAGGCACCGCTGGAACCCTTCCCGCAGGCGTTGCCCGTCGTTGCCCGTCGTCTGCGCCATCCGCCTGCCCAGGGCCTGGGCTGCCTCGACATAGACCGGATCGTTGAGGGTGACCAGGGCCTGCAGCGGGGTATTGGACCGCTCGCGACGGACCTGACACACCTCGCGGTTGGGGGCGTCGAAGGTGGCCATCGAGGGGTACGGGTTCGAGCGGCGCCAGGTGGTGTAGAGCCCGCGGCGGAAGCGGTCCTCGCCGGAGCTGGTCTCCCAGTCGGTGCCGCTGCCGAAGGCGGCCGTGAGTCCCAGCTTCGGCTGTGCCGGTTTGACCGGCGGTCCGTGCATGCGGACGCTCAGCAGGCCGCTCACGGCCATGGCCTGATCGCGGATCGTCTCGGCCGGCAGGCGGAACCGCGGACCGCGCGCCAGCAGTCGGTTCTCGGGGTCCTGGGCGAGGGCGTCGGGCGTCACCTTCGAGGATTGCCGGTAGGTCGCCGAGGTCACCATCAGGCGCAGCAGGTGCTTGAGATCCCAGCCGCTGTCCATCAGTTCGACGGCCAGCCAGTCGAGGAGTTCCGGGTGCGAGGGCAACTCGCCCTGCGAGCCGAATTCCTCGCTCGTGCGGACCAGTCCGATACCGAAGACGGATTCCCACAGGCGGTTGGCGACCACACGGGCGGTGAGGGGGTTCCGGCGGTCCACCAGCCAGCGGGCCAGTTCCAGACGACCGGGGCGCGGGGTTCCGGAATCCGGTCCGAGGGCCGAGGGGAGCCCCTCCGACACCTCATCGCCCAGGTTCATCCAGTTGCCCCGCAATTGAAGGCGGGTCTTGCGGCGATCCTTGCCGGCCAGTTCGCGCAGCACGGGAACCGTGGTGTGCGGCTTGAGTTCGGAGCGTTGGCGCTGCAGCGAGGCCAGACGGTCCCGCTCGGGCTGGAGGCGTGGGGCCACCGCCCGGTGGTGCTTGGCCACGGTCGCGTTCTCGGCGGCGGTCCGCGCCGAATCGGGCCGGGAGAGCGCCGCGAGCACCTGGGCCGGGGTCCGGGCGATCTCCACCGCCCGGTCGTCGGTGGCGCACGAAATCCGGAGGCTCCCCGAAGCGGGGGAATCCTTCCGTGAGAAGTGCTCCAGCGTGACGACCAGGTTGGAGCCCGGTCCCACCTGGAAGGGATGCTTGGGTACGAGGGTCAGGAGGCGTCGCTGGTCGGGGCGTGACGCGACCGCCCAACCCTTCTTGGCCGGATCCGGATTGTTGATCACCAGCGAAGCCTCGAATCCCGGGGTCTCGACATCGGCCACGGCGAGGCCGAACTCGACCGGACGGGAGGCGTCGGGTGAGAGATCCCGGCTGGGCTTGGGAGGGTCGGCCACGACCTGGTCCCAGACGGGCGCCCGATGTTCGTCGAGCAGCACGACCCGGAACCCGCTCAGGCGTTCCCCGGATCCGTCGGTGCGGTTCCAGATCGCCAACCGGTCGATGGACGCGGCCTCCCGGAGGTCGACCTCCCACCACGGATCGGTGGAGGTCTCGGTGTGGGTGGTCGAGCGGGCCCCGTTGAAGTCGCCATTGGTGTTCCCGTCGATGGCCAGTCGTGCCGGCCCCTCGAAGGCGGTGCTGCTCTGACGCGCCTCGCCTCCCCGGGCCAGGTTCTTGTCGCCCTGGAAGACCTGCACCTCGGCCAGCGACAGGATGCGTTCCTTGCCGGGCAGTTCGATGCGTACGATGCGGGCCTTCGGGACGAGGGCCTTCTCGGGCACGATGCGGGCCTGCACCCGGCTCAGCACGAAATCGCCGTCGGTGTCGCCGGGCAGCACCTCCAGACGCACGGCTTGGATCGTCCGGGCCTCGGACGAGGGCAAGGTCACGACCGAGGCCTCGGACTTGGCGCCCGGCTTCAGCAGAACGTCGCCGCTGTCCAAGACGGTGGGCGCGGTCCCGGTGCGTGCGACGGCCCGGGATGGGCGGAGGGCGTGCCAACCGACCGGCTTCGAGATGCGGGCCTCCCAGAGCCTCTGGTCGCGTTCGAGCTCGGGCGTGGGGCGCGCGAGGGCGGCCTCGAGGCGCGAGATCTCGGTGTCGAGCCGGGCCTTGGACCGCTTCTGTTCCTCGCTGAAGAGCGGCAGCACGGGGCTCTCATCACCCCGGTCGGCGTCGGCGGTGTTGTTCAGGATGGCGAAGAGCCGGAAATACTCCTCCTGCGTGATGGGGTCGTACTTGTGGTTGTGGCACTGGGCGCAGGCCATCGTGGTGCCCATCCACACCGCCATCGTGGTGTTGACACGATCGACCAGCGCCACGTTGCGGAACTCCTCGTCGTTCGTGCCGCCCTCGTTGTTGGTCATCGTGTTCCGATGGAAGGCCGTGGCGATCAGCTGCTCCTCGGTGGGCTCGGGCAGGAGGTCGCCGGCGAGCTGCTCCAGCGTGAACACGTCGAAGGGCTTGTTGGCGTTGAAGGAGCGGATGACGTAGTCGCGGTAGGCCCAGATGGTGCGGGCCGGGTCGTCGGCATAACCGCTGGAGTCGGCGTACCGCGCCAGGTCGAGCCACAGCCGGGCCCAATGCTCGCCGTAGGCGCTGGAGGCGAGCAGTTCATCGACGATCCGTTCATGGTCGCGTACCGGTCCAACCGCCGGCCGTGCCATCGGGGGCAACCCGGTGAGGTCGAGGCTCGCCCGCCGCTCGAGCGCCGCGGGATCGGCCTCGGGGTTGGGCTTCAGGCCCTCCTGCTCCAATCGGGCCAGGATGAAATGGTCGATCGGATTGCGCGGACGATCCGAGCCCTTCACCGCGGGTACCGGCGGCCGCGACGGCGCGACGTACGCCCAGTGCCGGGCATAGGCGGCGCCCTGACGGATCCACTCGGTCAGCGCGGCCCGATCTGCTGCGGACAGGGTCTTTCCCGAGTCGGGCGGGGGCATCCGGTCGTCGGGATCCGTCGAGGTGATGCGGCGCACCAGTTCGCTCTGTTCAGGATGCCCGGGCTTGATGGCCGCGGTGCCGTTCTTCTCGGAGTAGGCCGCATCGGGCAGGTCGAGACGCAGGGCCTTCTTTCCGGGTTTCCCGCCTCCGGCATCGGGGCCGTGGCATTGGAAGCAGTTCTCCGAGAGAATGCGCCGGATATCGCGGTTGAAATCGAGTGCGGCCGGAGCGGCCTCCAGAGCGAGCGACGCGATGAGCCACGGGACCCATGGGGCGACGCGTGCGAGGCGGAGGCCGTTCGGAATCGAGGATCGTGAACCCATGGTATCTTGGTGATGGATGGCAGACTATGGCCCCGATCCGTCCGCGCCAAAGCGAAAACAAGACGAACGGAAACGCGATGAGCTCCCGGTTCCCGGAGGGAAGCCCACGGAGCGGTTCGTCCGGAGACGGGGTGCACGATGCGCTCCTCGGGGTCCGGTTGACCGGTGGACGCCGTTTCCCCACGCTTTGCGCTGCCGTGAAGATCCCACCTGTCCCCCGCCGAGCCAATCGGTTCCTCCGCCACCTGGGTCTCTGTGCCGGTGCGCTGATCCTCCTCGGCCTCGTGCCGTCCGCCCGGGCCCGAGAGCAGGCACGCCTCCGGACCCGCAACGTCATCCTTGTGACCACCGATGGACTCCGTCAGGAGGAGGTCTTCCATGGGGCGGAGGAGATCCTGATCTCCAGGCAGTACGGCAACGTGGGCAAGACCAATGAACTCAAGGCCGAGTTCTGGCGACCCGACCCCCGGCAGAGCCGCGAGGTGCTCTTTCCCTTCCTTTGGGGCACCGTCGCCAAACAGGGGCAGTTGCTGGGGAATCGACGGCTGGGTTCCGAGGTCCGGGTGACCAACGGGCGCAACTTCTCCTACCCGGGCTACAACGAGTTCCTCACCGGCATCGCCGATCCGAAGATCGACAGCAACGACAAGGTTCTCAACGCCAACACCAACGTCTTCGAGTGGCTCAACACCCGCCCCGGCTACCGGGGTAGGGTGGCGGCGGTGGTGAATTGGGACGTTTTGCCGTGGATCTTGAACGGGCCGAGGGCGCGATTCCCGATCTGGAGCGGTTTCGAGGTGCCCCCGGGCACGCGCCGGATGCCGGTGCCGCGCGCCCTCGACGAGATGGTCGAACACGGCAGCCACGTCTGGTCCGGGGTGCTGCTCGACACCTTCGTCCGTCACGCGGCCTTCCATGCGATCGACACGGTCAAGCCCCGGGCGCTCTACGTGTCCTACGGCGAGACCGACGACTGGGCCCACGAGGGGCATTACGAGCGTTACCTGCGCTCGGCCCACGCCTTCGATCGGTTTCTGGGCGATCTGTGGAAGCGGGTCCAATCCCTGCCGCAGTACCGTGACAAGACCAGCCTGGTGATCACGGCCGACCACGGTCGCGGGCCGGCGCCGGTGGCCTGGAAGAATCATGGCCGCGAGATCGCCGACTCGGCCTACCTCTGGATGGCCGTGATCGGTCCCGACACCCCGGCGCTCGGGGAACGGCGGGATCACGCGTTGGTGAGACAGTCCCAGGTGGCGGCCACCGTCGCGGCCCTGCTGGGTGAGGATTTCGTCGCAGCCAGTCCCCGATCGGCTCCGGCGGTGGCCGAGGTGTCGGGCCGCTGAGGAAGCGGGCCGACTCCTCGGATGCGGGCATCGTCGCCCCGGGTCCGGCTTCCGACTCTCGTGGAGAGCCCGGAGGACGGGGCTTCGCAGCTCGGCGGGTTTCTGATCTTCTCGACCCCATGAATCTCCTGGGTCTCTTCCGGTCGTGTACCGCCCTCGGAATCCTCATGGCGGTCTGGGGGACGGGGTTCGCCCTGCGGGCGGCGGACGATGTCCGCAAGCCGGTGGCGGTGTTGACCACGGTGTACCGGCACAATTCCCACGCCGATGTCATCGCCAGTCGTTTGGTCCTGACGGACATGCTCGATGGCACGGGCAAGGATTCCCCGCTGCGGATGGCCTCGGCGTATGTGGAGCAGCGGCCGCCCAACGACATCAGCCGACTCCTGGCCGCCTCCCATCGGTTCCGTATCGCCACCAACATCGCCGACGCCTTGACCCTCGGTACCGGCAAGCTGGCGGTGGAAGGGGTGCTGTTGATCGCTGAGCATGGCGACTACCCCCGATCGGCCACCGGCAACACCCGGTATCCGAAGCGTCGTTTCTGGGACGAGACCGTGGCGGTCTTCCGCCAGAGCGGGCGGGTGGTGCCGGTCTTCGTGGACAAGCACCTCGCCGACAACTGGGAGGATGCCCGTCATATCCACGATACGGCCCTCGAGATGGGCATCCCGCTGATGGCCGGTTCTTCGGTGCCGGGTTCGTGGCGATTTCCGGCGGTGGATGTCCCCCGCGGAGAGGCCCTCGACGAGGTGCTGGTCCTCACCTACGGATCCACCGATCATTACGGATTCCATGCGCTTGAATGTCTCCAGGCCTTGACGGAGCAGCGTCGGGGCGGCGAGACGGGCATCCGATCGGTGCGATCGGTGCAGGGGAACGACGTCTGGCGGCGGTTGGAGGGCGGTGGAATGCCGAAGGACCTCGCCGAAGCGGCCCTGCGCACCCTGGTCGACCCGGCCCCGGCGCTGCAGGATCTCCCGAAGCGCGTCGAGAAGCCCATCCTCTGGCAGGTCGAGTATGCCGACGGACTGAAGGCCTCGGTGCTCGAATGGAACGGAGCCATCCAGGGATGGGCCGGCGCCTGGCGGACCCGGGGTGCCGATCGTCGGGTTTCGGCCGCTCGCTTCTGGACGCAGGAGGCCCGCCCGGCGGCGCACTTCACGCTGCTGCTCAACGGCATCGAGCGCATGATGCTCTCGGGCAAACCGTCGTGGCGCGCCGAGCGAACCCTGATGACGAGCGGCCTGCTCGATGCGCTGCTGCAGGCCGGGGTGAGGGGCGACCGCCCCCTGGAGACTCCGTGGCTCAACTGGGGCTACGCCTCGGACTGGCGTTGGCAACAACCTCCCCCGGCTCCCCCGAGCCGTCCCTGGGGCGAGCAATGAGTCCCGCGGCAGGTCGGCCTCCGGGTGGCCAGCGGTGCGCCGCTTGGGCTTTGATGGAGGCCCGGGATCCGGTAGCGTGAAGGCGTTGAACGCCCGCAAGCCACGCCTGAGCATCATCGTTCTGAACTACAACGGAGCGCGCTGGTTGGATCGTTGCGTGGATTCGCTCCGCGGACAGACCGTCCTGGGTCAGTTCGAACTGCTCCTCGCCGACAATCGGTCCACCGACGGATCCGACCTCCAGGCGCGCCGGTTGATGGGCGATTTCCCCGGGGGGCGCTTCATCGACAACGGCGGAAACCTCGGGTTCTGCGAGGGCAACAACCGTCCGGCGGAGACGGCGATGGGGGATTGGTTGCTGTTCCTCAACAACGACACCTGGCTGGAGCCCGACTGCCTGGAGAAGCTCCTGCAGGGAGCCGAGGCCTCGGGGGCCGAAGCGGCGATGCCCCTCGTGATGAACTATGCCGACGACTCCTTCCAGAGCCTCGGGATCCGCGGGTTGGATCCGTTCGGTTGGGGAAGCCATTTCGCCTCGCTTCCATCCGTGGAGGGGCCGGTGGAGATCCTCGCCCCGAATGGTTGCGCCCTGCTCATCCGCGCGGAGGTCTTTCGTGCGCTTGGCGGGTTCGACCCGGTGTTCTTCATGTACGCCGATGAACTCGATCTCGGACTGCGTCTGTGGGTGTCGGGTGGCCGTGCGGTGGGATTGCCGGGTGCGCGGATGCATCATCGCGGTGCCGCGAACGTGAATCCCGCCGGCGACGGCACCGTGCAGGAGATCCGCACCAGCATCAGCACACGCTTCCATTCGAATCGCAATTCGCTGCTGGCATTGCTCAAGTCCGGCGGGCCGGGGCTGTCGTGTCTGGCGGTTCTCCAGGTGGTCCTCATCCTGGCCGAGGGGATGGTGGCCGGGGCGCTGTCGCGGAGTTGGACGGTCTTCCGTCGGGGTTATCTCGCGGCGCTCGCCGACGCCTGGCGTCTCCGAGACCATTGGCGCGCGGAACGCCATCGCATCCGGTCGACCCGCCGTCGGGGAGAGTTCGAGCTCCTCCGACGTTTCCTCACCGTGCGTCCGCAGCGATGGGATGAACTCCAACGGATCCGTCGGATGGGCATCCCCAAGATATCCCCCCGCTGATCGTCCGAAGGACTCCGATTTGCCTGGAACCCCGCGGCGAGGCGCGGTCTCGGTCGGCTTCACGGTAGGGTCGCCTGGCGGGTGTCCCGGCGCCTGTCAGTGCTCCGTCAGGAACTTCTTGAGGTACGCGCCGTAGCTCGATTTGCCGAGTCGTGCGATCGAGGCCTCGAGGCTCGTGCGGTCGAGCCAGCCCTGCCGGAAAGCGATCTCCTCGAGGCACGCGATCTTCAGGCCCTGCCGGTTCTCGATGACCGACACGAACTGCCCGGCCTCGAGCAGGGAATCGTGCGTGCCGGTGTCGAGCCAGGCGGTGCCCCGGCCCAGGAGTTCGACGTGGAGGTCTCCGCGCTCGAGATACAGTCGATTGAGGTCGGTGATCTCGAGTTCGCCGCGCCCGGAGGGTTTCAGGCTTCGCGACAGCCGAACGACATCCGCGTCGTAGAAATAGATGCCGGGAATGGCGTAGTTGGATTTGGGAACCGCGGGCTTCTCCTCGAGGGAGACCACCCTGCCGTCCCCGTCGAATTCAACCACGCCGTAGCTCCTGGGATCGGCGACGTGGTAACCGAACACCGTGGCCCCGGTGCCGCGTTGGCTGGCGTGTTCCAGGGATCGGGCGAGTCCGTGCCCGTAGAAGAGGTTGTCGCCCAGCACCAGGGTGGCGGGTTCGTCCTTCAGGAAACCGGCGTCGTCCGCGATGTGGAACGCCTGGGCGAGGCCGTCGGGACTGGGTTGCTCCGCATAGGTCAGCGACACACCGAAGTGGGAGCCGTCGCCCAGCAGACGGCGGAACAGCGGCAGATCGGTCGGCGTGGAGATGATCAGGATGTCCCGGATGCCGGCGAGCATGAGGACCGACAGCGGATAGTAGACCATCGGCTTGTCATACACCGGCATCAGCTGCTTCGAGACGGCGATGGTCAGCGGGAAGAGGCGGGTGCCGGAGCCACCGGCGAGGACGATGCCTTTGCGTTTCATGGTCGTGTCGTTGCAGGGAGGGGTGGAAGGACGATGGGAAAGGCTCAGGCGCCGGTTCCGAGGCGCTCGCGGGCGTATCTCCGGGCGGTGATCTCGGCGGCCCAATCCCGATGGGCGAGGTACCAGTCGACGGTCTTCTCGATGCCGGTGTCGAAATTCTCCTTCGGCGACCAGCCGAGTTCGCGCCGGATCTTGGTGCTGTCGATCGCATAGCGGCGGTCGTGGCCGGGTCGATCCGCGACATGGGTGATCTGCAAGGCGTAGGAAAGACCGTCGGCCCGCGGCGACTTCCGGTCGAGCAGGGAGCAGATGCGCGTCACGATCTCGATGTTGGCGCGCTCGTTGAGCCCGCCGACGTTGTAGGTCTCTCCCTCGCGGCCATGGTTCAGCGCCAGCCAGATGGCCGTGGCGTGGTCTTCGACATAGAGCCAATCCCGGATCTGTCGGCCGTCGCCGTACACCGGCAGCGGCTTCCCCTCGAGGGCATTGAGGATCATCAGGGGGATGAGCTTCTCCGGGAAGTGGTACGGCCCGTAGTTGTTGGAGCAGTTGGTGGTGATGGTCGGGAATCCATAGGTGTGTTGGAACGCCCGAACGAGATGGTCGCTGGCCGCTTTCGAGGCCGCATAGGGGGAATTGGGTTCGTAGGGGCGCTCCTCGTTCCACGGCTCGTCGGTGGCGCCCAGGGTGCCGTACACCTCGTCGGTGGAGACGTGGAGGAAGCGGAACGCGCCCTTCCGCGCTCCGGGAAGCCCGGACCAGTGCTGCTTCGCGCAGTTCAGCAGGCGGAGCGTTCCGATGACGTTGGTCTGGAAGAACGGCTCGGGCGAATCGATGGATCGGTCGACATGCGACTCGGCGGCGAAGTGGATGACCGCGTCGATCTGGTGTTCGCCGAGCAGCTGGGCGACCAGGGCGGTGTCGCCGATGTCGCCATGGACGAAGACGTAGCGGGGGTCGTGGGCGACGTCGGCCATGTTCGCGGGATTTCCCGCGTAGGTGAGGGCGTCGAGGTTCACGATCCGGGTCAGGGGCGAGCCCTTCTCGAGCAGCCGCTGCCGGATGAAATTGGAACCGATGAAGCCGGCACCGCCGGTGACGAGGAGTTTCATGAGCGGGGAGCGCTGGGGGTGACTGGGTTGGAGAGGATCACGGGGCGTCTGGGAAGGTCATCCCTGGGAGCGTTGCCAGCGACGGAGATCGCGTGCGATCGCCTCGTGCACCTCGGTCATCCGGATGCCGACCGAGGCCAGCTTGGCGGAACTCAACACGCAGTTCGACCGCGGTGTCTTGGCCGCGATCTCCATGAACTCCGACTCGTCCTTGAAGAAATGGTAGTCCTTCTTCTGGACGCCGCTGGCGAGGATGTGCTCCACGACCTGCCGTGTGGTCACCCGTCCGGGATTGGTGACGTTGTATTTTCCGAAGGGGACGCGTCTCTCCCAGCAGGCCAGCGTGGCCGAGGCGAACTCCTGGAGCTGCGAGATGGAGTTGGTGGCCTCGAGCAGTCGCTGGTACCGCATGAGCTTGCTGAGGTAGTTCCGGGAGCCATCCCGATGATCGAACGGGATGCGGAGGCGCCAGATGTAGACCTCGGGCGCGTCGGCGAGCACCTCCTCGCCGAGGGCCTTGGTTCCGCTGTAGAAGGAGCAGTTGTCCTGGCGGAAGGTGAAATTCGGAGCGTCCTCCTCGGTGAAACCGGATCCGTCGGCACGGCTTCCGGTGTAGATGCAGCCGGAGGACACGTGGCCCCAAGGGACACCGGCGGCGGCGCAGGCCTCGGCGATGCGGCCCGGAAGCACGGCGTTGCCGTCGAGGCAATCGGCCTTGTGGAGCTCGCAGGCGTCGACGTTGGGCTTGCCGGTGTAGCCGGCGGCATTGATGAGGAAGGCCGGTTTGTCGGCTCGCAGCGCGGCCAGGAGCGTCGCCGGATCGGCATAATTCACCTCGGCCCGCGCGAGGCTGCGAAACGCGATGCCCTTCTGTTCCAGAAGCTCCTGGTAGGCCCGGCCCACGTAACCGGAGCCGCCGAGTAGGTAGATCATGTTGAGATGCGGCCAAAAGGGATTCTTTTGGCGGACCGGGAACAAGGCTTTTTGTGGGTAGGGGAGATGGAGGCCGGTGCTCCGGTTGCCGGATCATGTCGTGCCTGACGCCTTTTCGGACGGGTTTGAAGCCCAGATTTGATCGGCCCTCGCGTCTGCGGACATCGCCGGCCCCGCAGATGCCTCCGGCCGGGGAGGGGGCCTGGAAACGAAAAAACCGCGATTTCTCGCGGTTTTTTTAAAGTGGTGCCGGCGGAGGGACTCGAACCCCCACGCCCTTCCGGGCAACAGATTTTGAGTCTATCGCGTCTGCCATTTCGCCACGCCGGCATGGTCGTGCGACCGAGAGGAGACCGTAGGACCCGGGTCCCCGCATTGGCAATTCAAACCTTTCGGGGCGATTGCCGCGCGGGAGGGTCTCCGGTTCAATGGGGGGGATGGATGCCGAGAAGACGACAATGGGTCCGGCACCGGTGCCCGCCGGCCTCCGTGCGCGCGCCCCGGTGTCCGCGTGGTTGCCGTTGGCGGTGTTCGTGGGTTGGTGGATCTACAGCCTGCAGTTCCTCTGGCACGATCAGGAGGAGCATCGCTTCGGCTACCTGGTGGTGGTGCTGGTGGCGTTCCTGATGTGGGAGCGATGGGAGACACGCCCCAAGGACGATGTCCCCGCTCCCGTGTGGAAGACCACGGCCTGGATGCTGGCAGGGTTTCCGCTGGTCCTCATGGCCGAGTTGTACCGCCACGCCCTGGCACGGACGCCCGCCTCGGCCACCGCCCTGAGCCTGGGCACCGTGTGCTTCATCCATTCCACGGTTCTCCAGCAGTGGGGTCCGCGGACGCTGCGGCATTTCCGTTTCCCCATCCTGTTCGCCCTGGTCGCCGTGCCCCTTCCGGGCATCCTCTGGAACCCGGTCACGATGGGCCTGAAGGCTCTGGTCACCGCCATCAACGTGGAATTGCTCGGCCTGTGGGGCATTCCCGCCGAGCGGCAGGGAAGCGTGATCCAGTTGCCGAATTGCCGCGTGGGTGTCGACGAGGCCTGCAGCGGCATCCGGAGTCTCCAGTCGTCGCTCATGATGGCGCTGTTCCTCGGCGATCAGGCGCTCCGGCGGCCGGTGCTGCGCGCATTGCTCGTGGCCGGGGCGGTGGGTTGGGCGGTCATCGGGAACATCGGGCGCTCGTGGTACCTATCGCTGACCGCGCATCGCCATGGCACCGGGGCCCTCGAGGCGATCCATGACACCGCCGGTTGGAGCGTGCTGGCGGTCACCCTCGTGGGTTCGGCGGCGATGGTCTGGATCCTGGCCCGATGGGAATCGGCGGGGTTGCGGGCGGGAGCCCGACGACGGAAAGTCGCGCCGAATCCATGAGGGCAGTTCTGATCACGGGGGCTTCGGGCGGCATCGGCCGCGCGCTGTGCTCCGCCTTCCTTTCGGCCGGTTGGCGCGTCGTGGCGACGGATGCGCCCGGGCGGACGCCTCCGGAGGGCACATCTCCCGTGCCGTGTTGCCTTGCCGATTACGCGGTCGACGCCGGAGTGCGCGACGGCTTCCGGGACCGGGTGCTGCAGGCGCTGGACGGGTCGCCGTTGGCGGCGTTGGTCAACAATGCTGCCGTGCAGCACTGCGGTACCACCGAGGCCGTGATCCCATCGGAGTGGCAGGCGACCTTGACGGTGAACGTGACCGCGCCGTTCCTGCTGGTGCAGAGCTTCCTGGGTCCGCTGGAGGCGGCCCGGGGTTCCGTGGTGCAGATCACCAGCATCCACGCCACACAGACCAAGCCGGGATTCGTCGCCTATGCCACGAGCAAGGCGGCGCTGGCCGGATTGACCCGCGCCCTGGCGGTCGATCTGGGCGGGCGGGTGCGGGTGAACGCCATCGCACCGGCGGCGATCTCGACACCGATGCTCGAGGCGGGGTTCGAAGGCCGGCCGGAGTCGCGGGCCGAGTTGGATCGCTTCCATCCGGCGGGCCGCATCGGTCGTCCTGAAGAGGTGGCCCGGGCGGCCGTTTGGTTGGCATCGGAGGATTCCGGTTTCCTGACCGGGGCGACTCTGGCGGTGGATGGGGCGCTGGGTGTGCGATTGCACGACCCGGTGTGAGGGTGGCCCGGATGCTTGTCCGGGCGGGCGAATCCCCGGTTTCCGCGGTCCGGGAGCGTTTTCATGGTTTCCGCCGATGCCCGACCGGCGTTGAATACCGCGCATGACTTCCGAGGGGATGGATCGACGCGGCTTCGTGGGCGGAGCCGTGGGGGCGGTGGGAACGCTCGGTGCCGGTCTGGCATCGGTGACCGGCGCGACCGACACGGCCCGGGCCGAGGCATCGGCTCCGGCGAAGCTCCAGGGACGGATCCAGCAGAGCCTCTGCTCGTGGAATTTCGCCCCGTTGACCCCCGAGGAACTGGCCCGAGAGGCGGTCCTGCTCGGCCTCAAGGCCCTGGAATTGGTGGGGCCCGAGCACTTCCCGATGCTGGGCCGATACGGGCTGACCAGTGCGATCTTCGGCCGGCATGGGTTCAGCAAGGGCTTCGCCCATCGCGAAGAGCACGCCGAGTGCACGGCCGCCTGCCTGAAGGCCATCGACGAGGCCTCGGCTTTCGGGTCGCCCAACATCATCACCTTCTCGGGCTTCGCGCGCGGCATCCGTCGCGAGGACGGGGTCCGCAACATGATCGAGGGGCTCAAGGGTCTGGCCGCCCACGCCGAGAAGCGCGGGGTGACGGTGTGCCTGGAGATGCTGAACTCGAGGGTCGACGTGCCCATGAAGGGGCATCCGGACTACTTCTGCGACGACATCGACCTGAGCGTCGACATCGTGAAGGCGGTGTCCTCGGAGCGGGTGAAGGTCCTCTTCGACATCTACCATGTGCAGATCATGCATGGCGATGTGATCCGACGGATCCGTAAGCACGCCGCGTGGATCGGCCATGTGCACACCGCGGGCAACCCCGGTCGATGCGACCTGGATGCGACCGACCAGGAGCTGAATTACCCGGCCATCATGAAGGCGCTGCTGGAGGTGGGCTACCGGGGGTTCGTCGGCCAGGAGTTCATCCCGCGGGCGGCCGACAAGGCGGGCAATCTCCAGGCGATCCGGTCGGCCGTGAGGTTGTGCGATGTCTGAGGCGATGACAGGGGCCGTGTGGGTCACCGGTGCCGGAGGATTGATCGGCAACGCCTGTGTCGAGGTGGCCGCGGCCTTCGGAGGCGCCCGCCGGGTCCGTCCGCTCACGCGCGCGGTGGTCGATCTGACCGATTTTCGCGCGGTGGAGCGCTTGTTCGAGCGTGAGCGGCCGGCCGGGGTGATCCACTGCGCGGCACGCAGTCGCAGTCCCGCCTGCCAGGCCGATCCTGCCGGTGCCCGGCTCCAGAATGTGGAGGTGACGCGCCGCTTGGCCGAGTGGGCGGCCGGGATTCCGATGGTCTTCCTGTCCACCGACCTGGTCTTCGACGGCCGGCGTGACGGGTCGGCGGGAGGCTATCGCGAGGACGATCCCGTGAACCCGTTGAGCGTGTACGCCGAGACGAAGGTGGAGGCCGAGGCCTGGGTGCGGCGCCATCCGCGCCATTCGATCGTGCGGACCTCGCTGAACTTCGGGCGTTCTCCGGCGGGGCCGGGGGCGTTCAACGAGGAGTTGGAGGCCGCCTGGCGCGCTGGACGCACGGTGGACCTGTTCGTCGACGAGTTCCGCTGCCCGATCGCGGCGGTGGAGACGGCGCGCCGGTTGTGGGCGCTGCTCGATTCGGGGCAGGGCGGGGTGTTCCACCTGGCGGGTTCCGAGAGGCTTTCGAGATGGGACATCGGGCTTCTGGTCGCCGGGGATGTCGTCCGTGCGGAGGTCGGTCTTGCCACGCCGATGCGGGCGACCTCGTTGAAAGGCTATGCCGGGGCGCCCCGTGCTCCGGACACCACGCTCGACTGCACCAAGCTGGAGACGCTGCTGGGCGAACCCATGCCCGCCTTCACCGCTTGGCTGCAAGGACGCGCGGAGGTCTCACGGCTTGGCTGAAGGCCTGACCGGGGCGGCGGGGGCGTTGGTGCCGGCGGGGCGGCCGAAGTCGGCGGGGAGGTTCAGGCGGGTGCGCAGGGCGTCCTGGAACTGCGGATTCACGTCGTCGGCGGGAGCGAGCATGTCGCGCAGGACCTCGAGCTTGTAATCGTTGATGGGCGCGATCGACAACCGCTGGCGCATGCTCTTGTTCGGGGTCCGGGCCTCGAAGTTGGCGTGGACCTTGGTGGCCAAACGCAACAGCGCCTCGCCCCGGTCGTCGTCGCCGTTGCCCAGGCTGAAGAAGGCCTGTCCCAGCAACCCGGTGACGATCGCCTTGATGCGGTCGGCCGAGGTCTCGTTGCCATCCTCGGAGACCTTGGCGATGGCGAAGGCCTCGAGGCTCATCCCGGCCTGGTCCCCGAGTTGGTCCGCGTATTTCTTCTGGCAATAGGCCCACCATTGGGCGGCCTCCTTCTCGCGGTTGGCGGTGTAGAGGAAGTACACGGCGTCGCGCAGGAAGTTCTTGTGACCCTTGGCGAAGTGGTCGGCCATCTTCTCGTCGGCGGCCATCATGTCCTCGTAGGCCCTGCTGGTCTTGGCCACGATGTTGAGGTTCGGGCCCAGTTCGATGTTCCGGGTGGCGATGTTGGTGTAGAGGCGACCGCGCTGGAAGGCCGTGAGCATCGACTGGAAGACCACGCGCCGCAGCGGAGCACGGTCGGCCTCCTTCTTGGATTCTCCTAGGCCGCGGTAGCCCCAGTAAACGGCGTGGGATTCGGGCAGGCGCCACTCGAGAGGGCCGTACTTGTCGTCGACCTCCTTCATGATGGATGGCACCAGCTTGAACTTGTTGACCATCGTCGCGACCCGGTTGCTTGCCGCGACGCTGGTCGGCTGGAGCAGGGCGGGGTAGTCGGGGCGCCCGCCGGGGATCAGGTCCTCGATCTGGCGGGCCCAGCGGGCCTTGTAGGTCATGTGGGCGTCGTCGAGATACGCGCCCATCTTGTGCTGATAGATCCAGCCCAACTCCCGGTACATCAGGGCCTCGTGCGGGTTGTAGCGCATGCCCTCGTCGCGCAGAAGTTCGATGGCCCGCTGCACCCAGAGCCAACGGTCCTCCGGATTGGGGAACTTCACCGAGATGTTGTAGGCCATGTTCCAGGCCTGATGGACCCACACGCTGGTGAAATGGGGTTGCAGTTTGGTGATCCAGTCGGCCAATTGCACGGCTTCGAAGTACTTGCCGTCCTCCTGCAGTTCGGTGGTCCGGATCCACAGGGTGTTGGCGATGAGCCCACGGAAGCCGCCGAGCGCCACGGTGGTGAAGGCGAGGATGGGCGGAGCGTTGCTGATGATGGCCGTGCGCGTGAGGCCGAAGGTCTCGCGGTCGCGGTTCAACGTGCCCTGGAGGAAGTGGGACGCGAAGAACGCCGCGATGATGACGACGCAGAGGATGGCCTTTCGGAGAGTCATCAGTACTTGGTGGGGGCTGCGAGTTCCCGGCGGGTCAGCACCACGATGCCGACGACGGAGACGCCTCCGCCGACCAGGACGTTGATCACGACGAAGGCCCGGAACAATTCCAGCCAGGTGATGCTCCGGCCCGTGCTGAGGTTCGAGATGGGCGAATAGCCGCTGACCTGGTCGATGAGTTGCTTGGCCGATCCGTAGATCGCCACGCTGAGCTGGTTGACCAGGGTCTGCTCGGTCACCGTGCCGCTCTCGCTGTTGATGCCCACGATGCCACCTTGGTCGACCACCTGCTTGAGGGTGTTGCCGGACAGGCCCAGCACGAGCAGGGCGATGGAGCAGAAGGAGGCCACCGGGAACGACAGGAAGCTCGAGCAGGCCAGACCGACCGCGGTCATGAGGCCCAGCCAGAAGGCGATGATGAGGAGGCCTCGGGCATAGTTGAGGGCGAAGCCGCCCTCGTGGAAGAGCACCTCCATGCCCTCGTCGAGAGGGAAGAGCAGGGGTTGCTGGGTCCAGTTCTGGAAATCGACGGCCAGCACGCCCTCGGCATTGATGAGGTCGGCCGTGGCCCGCGGGTCCAGGCCGAACTCCACGAACGATTCGGCCGGCAGGGAGTTCTCGAGGCGCAGGCGGCGGCCGTCCGGCGGGCCGACCTCCCAATAGGCCGGATACAACGTGCCTTCCGAGTTGTACTGCGTGGTGAAGAACTTCACCCGGATGAAGAGCGGGCGCCCGGCGAGGCGTCGCTTGGCGTCGGCCCCGAGGGGGACCTCCCAGCGACGCAGCATGCCCGGAGGCACGACCTGTTGGCGCGCCTTGACGAGATCCTCGACCTGCTTGCGCAGGAGGTTCGGATCCATCGCCGCCGCGGAGGGGTCCTTGAGGCGTTCCTTGAGCAGGGACTGGATGTCCCGGGTGAGGTCGACCGCGGGTTCCTTGGCGCCGGCCCGCGCAACCAGCACCTCGTTGCGCAGTTTCACCTGCTGCTCGGGGGAGAGTTCACCGGTCCGCAATTGGAGAAGCCCGTAGGCGACCGAGCCCGAGATGGCCAGCATCCCGAGGTTCACGACCATGATGCCGATCCACTTGCCGAGCCAGATCTGCCATCGGTGGATGGGCTTGGAGGCGATGAGGAACAGTTGCATCTCCTCGATGTCCCTCGCCAGCGTCCCGCAGGCGATCCAAAGGGTGGTGAACCCGAGCAGCGCGGTGATCGCGCTGAGGGTGTAGGTGATGAGGATCTGGGTGAATCCCTGCGCCGAACCGTCGTGCTTGATGGCGCTCGGCAGGATGAACACCAGCGCGATCAGGAGCCCGAGCAGGGTGACGACGAGGCGATAGCGGAACGCCGCCCGGACGGTCAGCAGGGCCACGGCCAGGAGCGGGCGCACGGACCGCGGTGCCAGGTCCGGAACACCGGCGAGGTGGCGGGCCTTCCATTCCGGCCGGGGTTCGCCGCCCAGTTGGACGAGCTTCGCCACCGCATCCGCCGCGGTGCGTGCGGGGACCGTGCACAGATAGGAGTAGCCCCGGCGTTCGGCCGACATCTCGCGGAACCGGCGGGCCGAGAATCCGATGACGATGCCCTGGACGACCTGGCTCACCAGGTAGGATTTCCAGCCGGCCCGATTGGCGTAGAGCACCGCCCCGCTGATGAGGTTGAGGACCAGGAAGACCAGTCCCAGCACGGGGAGGCGCAACCAGAAGGCCCACATCCAGTCGAACGCCGCCGCCGCCCAGGAGAACCCCAGGGGAATGGCCAACCATTGCCGGTCGGCGCCGCGGTAAACCTCAAAGCGACGGGTCATGGCGGGTCACTTCTTGCCACCTTTGCCGCCCAGCAGGCCGGAAAGCGCATCGTTGGCCTTGGACAGGTCCACCGGCTTGTCGGCCGGGGCCTCCGTCGGGGGAGCAGGGACCGGGGACGGGGTCTGCGGACGAGCCAGGGATTCCAGCACGGTTTCGGAGGCGCGAGGGGGTTCGACCGGAGCCGGGGTGTCGGAAGTCGCCGAAGGGGTGGTCGGTCGGGAAAGGCGCTCCAGCACGGACTCGGCCTGATGGGTCGGCTGCTCCCCGGAGCCCCGCAGGTACTCGGCCACCCGGTTGCCGCTGGTCGCGCCGCTGGTCTCGGCCTGACGCCGGGCCGCCTCGACCACGCCAAGGAAATAGGATTCGAGGTTCTGGGTGGGGTTCTCGAGACGGACGGTGTCGCCGACCTCGGCCTTGATGAGGTTCAGGACCTTCTCGGTGGTCTCCCGGGAAAGCACCGGGGCGGTGATGCGCACCGAGTCGGGCTTGGCCAACAGTTGGTGGAGCGGTCCCTGCGCCTGGATGCGCCCTCCGTAGTAGATCACCGCCCGGTCGCAGACGTCCTCCACGTCGCTCAACAGGTGGCTCGAAAGGATGATCGTCTTGCCACGCCGGGCCAGCGCGAGGATGAGGTCCTTGACCTCGCGGCATCCGAGGGGGTCGAGCCCGGCCGTGGGTTCGTCGAGGATGACCAGGTCGGGGTCGTTGATCAGGGCCTGGGCGATGCCGATGCGGCGCTGCATGCCCTTGGAGAACTCGCCCACCGTGCGCGTGCGGGCCCGGTTGAGGCCGACCATCTCGATGAGTTGCTCGGCGCGGCGACGCCGTTCCGGGGAGTCGATCTGGAAGAGGCTCCCGAAGAAGTCGAGGGTCTCCCCCGGGTTCAGGAAGCGGTAGAGGTAGCTCTCCTCGGGCAGATACCCGATCCGGGCCTTGGTGGCGACATCGCGCGGGGATTGCCCGAAGACGGTGATGTGCCCCTGGGTCGGATACAGCAACCCGAGCATCAGCTTGATGGTGGTGGACTTGCCCGAGCCGTTGGGCCCGAGGAGGCCGAACACCTCGCCCCGGCGGATCTCGAAGTCGACGTTGTCGACCGCCCTCGCCTTCGGGCGACCCCAGAAGTCCTTGAACACCTTGGTCAGGCCCGTGGCCCGCACGACGACCTCGTCGTCGGGGGCGTCGGTCCTCGATCGGCCGGCAGGGGAGGAGGGATTCATGGAGCGGTGTTTCAGTGCGTGGAGAAGGGCTGGGCGGATCCGGTCATGTCGGTCCCATGGACGCCGTTGGATCGCGATCAGGCGGTCCGGGGCGCATCGCCGGGCTGGGCGGTCCCCTCGCCCTGGATGAAGGGCTCGAGCTCCTCGCCCTGACGGACGAGTCGGGCGCTGTTGAAGACCACGAAGAGAGAACCCACGTTGTGCAGGATGGCCGCCACGATGACGTTGAGGTAGCCGAACGACGCGGCCGCGAGACCGCCGATGATGAAGAGCACCCCGAAGAGGAAGTTCTGGTTGATCACCGTGCGGGCCATGCGGCTCAGGCGGACGAGGAAGGGCAGGCGGCGGAGGTCGTTGTTCATCAGGGCGATGGTCGCCGAATTGATGGCGACCTCGCTGCCGGCCGCGCCCATCGCGATGCTGATGTCGCCCGATGCGAGCGCCGGGGCGTCGTTCACACCGTCGCCGATGACCGCCACGCGGTGACCCTTGGCCTTGGTCTGGCGGACATACTCCACCTTGTCCTGCGGGAGGCACTCGGCCACCACCTCCGGCACGCCGATCTCCTTGGCGACGCGTTCGGCCACCGGGCGCCGGTCGCCGCTGACCATGGCGATCCGCCGGATGCCGGAGGCCTGGAGTTGCTGGAGGGCCTCGGCGGCCTCCGGTCGGGTCTGGTCCTGAAGGCCGATCCATCCGATGCAATGGCCATCGCGGGCCACGAAGAGCAGGCTGTATCCGGCGGTCTCGTCGAGATCCACCGATTCGAACAGGTCGCCCGCCACGCCCTGGTCCTTCAGGAAGGTGGCCCGGCCGATGAGGATGCGACGCCCATCGATGAGTGCGCTGACCCCCTTGCCGGCGATCTCCTTGAAGTCGTCGGCCTTGGCCAGGGGCACGCCGGCCTCCTGGGCCAGGGCCGTGATGGAGCGGGCCGTCGGGTGGTTGGAGAACTGCTCGACGCTGGCGGCGCATCGCAGCAGCTCGGCCGGGGCGATCCCGTCGAGGGGATTCAGGCGGCTGACGGCCAGTCGGCCGGTGGTCAGCGTGCCGGTCTTGTCGAAGACGAAGGCCGTGATCCGGGCGGCGGCCTCGAGGTCGGCGATGTTCTTGACGAGGATGCCCAGCCGGGCCGCGGCGCTCAGGGCGGCGACCATCGCGGTCGGCGTCGCCAGGATGAAGGCGCACGGGCAGGCCACGATCAGGATCGAGATCACGCGGTTCAGGTCCTGGGTGAAGCCCCAGACCAGCGCGGCGATGATCAGCACCAGCGGGGTGTAGTAGCCCATGTACTGGTCGATGATCCGCATGAAGGGCAGCTTGGTCTTCTCGGCCGCCAGGATCAGGTCGCGGACCCGGCCGAGGGTGGTGTCCTCGCCGGCCTTGCCGACCTTGACCTCCAGGAGGCCGTTCATGTTGATGGTGCCCGCGAAGACCTGCTCGCCCACGCCCTTGTCGACCGGCAGCGATTCACCGGTGATGTTGGCCTGGTTGATCGACCCCTGGCCGGAGATGATCTGGCCGTCGGCCGCGATGTTGTCGCCCGGGCGGATGCGGATGATGTCGCCGACCTTGAGTTCGCTCGCGGCGACCTCGACCTCCTGGTTCGCGGACACCCGGCGGGCCTTGGTCGGGGTGAGCTTGATGAGCGACTGGATGGAGGCCCGGGCCCCGGCGGCCGTGCGGGTCTCGATGATCTCGCCGAGCAGCATGAAGAAGGCGACGATGCCGGCGGTCTGGAAGCCCCCGGCCAGGCTCGAGCCCTCGCCCTTCATCCCGTAGTTGCCCGACACCGCGCAGGCCAGCACGCCCAGGGCGACCAGTTCGTTGATGGACAGCAGGCCCTTCCGCAGGTCCTTGAACGCCACGATCATGATCGGGGTGCCCAGGATGATGGCGCCGATCATGGCGCTGAAGGCCGCGACGGTCGTCCCGCGCTCGAAGAGCCAGTCCACCGCGAACGAGTTCAGCACGAAGATCAGGCCGACGATCGTCGTGGAGAGCTTGGTGTTGGTGTGCGAATGGTCCAGACCACCGTGGTCGTGGCCGCATTCCGCGCAGGAGGCGTCCTTCTTGGCGTCTTCCTCGAGGGTGAGGAGGCTGGTGACTTGCATGGAGGGGTGAGGGGGCTTGGGGTTCCCGGATCAGCGGCCCGACTCGGGGCGCTTCTGGGGTTGGGGTTCCCGGTTGAGCTGGATGCGGACTTCGCGGCGGTCGCCATCGGCCCGGGAGGGCAGGAAGAACTTGTCGGGCGAATTGGTGAGGATGCGGGTGGTGGTGTCGACCCGGAGTCGGTCCCGGTAGAGGGCCGGGTTCTGCCGGTAGGTGGCGAGCTGGTCCTCGAAGAACCGCGCTTCGGCGGCCAGGCCCTGCACGAGCTGGTCGGCCGCGGCCTGACCCTGGGAGACGATGCGGTCGGCCTCGCCCTTGGCCTCCCGCGTGACGCGGTCGAACTCACCCTGCGCCTCGTTGATGCGGCTGCTGCGGGTCTGGCCGGCCGTGATCACTGCGTCGAAGAACTCCTTCACGTAGCCCGGGGCGACCCGCTCGACATCGAGGCCCTCGATGAGAACCCCGAGATTGGAGACCGTGAGCTGGTCGGAGACCCGTTGCTTGACCGCGTCGCGGAAGCTGGCGATGTCGCCGTAGATCGAGTCGGCCTTCGTGCGGGCGGCCGCCCAGTAGATGGCGTTGTTGAGGCAGTTCTCCACGGTGTTGGAGGCCGCCGTGAAATTGAAGGTGTAGGCCACCGGGTCGCTGATCCGGTACCGGAGCGTGGCCCGGACGTGCAGGATGTTGCCGTCGCCCGTGAGCACGTACCCCTCGGTGCCGGGGTTGAGAGAGGTGTTGACGGGCGCCTCGGTGATCCCGGCCGCCTCGGCGGCGGGATCGACGGCGTACCAGGCCTTGGTGGCCCGGACGATCTTGGAGTCGCCGACGCCGATGCGGACGATCTCGTCGATCGGGTAGGGCAGGGCGAAGTGGAGGCCGTTGGTCCGGAGGATGTCGCGGCCCTCGCCGACGGGCTTGCCGAAACGCAGCACCACGGCCACCTCGTTCGGCTTCACCGTGAAGACGCAGGAGAACACGAAGGCGGCCAGCAGCAGCGCCCCGAGGATCCGGATGAGCACGAGGCTGCTGCCCAGGGCCTCGGACAGCGCCTGACTGGAGGCGTCGTCCGCGGAGATCCGCGGGCCGTCGGGCCGCAGGTTGCCGGAGGGTGTGTTTGCGGCGGCCATGGGATCAGCGGTTGGAGGAGGTGGAACCGGTGGAAGCAGGGGCGGAGGCCCCGGCGTCGCCTCGGAGCAGGTTCAGTGGCGCCGTCTTCTCGTCGAGGATCAGCGTCGTCCGGTCCTTGAGGCTCGCTTCGAGGCTGTTGAGGGAGATGAGGAAGCGGGCCAGCGACTCGTCCTGGTTGAGCACCTTGTAGTACTCGGTGGCCTTGGCCTCGGCCTCGCCGCGCAGGACCAGCGCCTTGCGCCGGGCCTCGGCCAGGGTCGTGTCGCGCTGCAGTTCGGCCTCGGAGCGGATCCGCATGGCCTCGGCGTTGCCCTCGGCGACGAACTTCTTGCTGAGGCGCTCGCGCTCGGCCTTCATGCGCTCGAAGACCTTGGCGGTCTGGGTCTCGGGGAGGCCCAACTGCTTGATGCCGACGATCTCGATGGCGATGCCGTAGGTCTTGAGGGTGGTCTCCGCCATCGCCTGCTTCATCTCGTTCTCGATCTCCTCGAACTTCACCTGCTTGGGATCGGGGGCGATGAGTTCCGAGAAATCGTGCCGGCCGACCACCGAGTTCTTGGCGTCGCGGACCACGTTCTCGAGGCTGGTCTCGGCGCGGAGCAGGTCGCCGCTGAAGCGCTTCAGGAACAATTCGGCGTCGGCGATGCGCCAGGCCACGAACACCGAGAGGATCGGCGACTTCTTGTCGCGGGTGAGGCTCTGCTCGTACTTGCGCTCGAAGTTCTGCAGGCGCCGGTCGAACTTGTAGACGTTCTGGATCGGGTAGGGCAGGCGCAGATACAGGCCGGGTTCCGTCTTGGGCGTGCCGCTGATGCTGCCGAATGTGGTCACGACGGCCACCTCGGTGGTGCGCACCTGGAAGGCGAACAGCAGGAACAGGAAGATCGCCAGCAGCAATCCTCCGATGATCAGGGTGGGGGTACGGGGCTTCATCTTGTGAATGGGAAAGGGGGGAAAGTGGAAAGGGGTTTCGGTCGCGATCGGTGCGAGGAGGTCATTTCTTGGGCTCGTCCTTCTTGACCGGCTCGATGTTCACGTCGAGCAGGTCTTGGCGGATCTTGTCCTCGAGGTTGAAGAGGATGACGTCCTGGGTGTTGGTCGGCAGGATGACGATCTTGCGGGAACCCGCCGAGGCCTTGGCGAAGGTCTCGAGGTGGTTGCGCGTGGTGAAGACCTTCGGGGCAGTCCGGTAGGCCAGCAACTGGGACGCGAACTGCGCCGCCCGTCCGGAGGCCTCGGCCACCTTCTGGGCCGCGATGGCCTTGGAATCGTTGAGGGTCTTTTCGGCGGCGGCCTTGGCGGTGGGCACGGTCTCCAGCGCGTAGGCGTCGGCCTCGAGGATGCGGGCCTCCTTCTCCTGTTCGGCCCCGATCACCTTCTCGTAGGCCTCGGCGACCTTGAGTTCCTTGGTGCCGATGGGCGGATGGATGTCCTGGAGGCCCACGAAGACGATCTCGGCGCCCAGCTTCGCGGCATCGGCCGCGGCCTGGATGCTGGCCTTCAGCTCGCGGGCGGCCTTCTGGCGACCGTCGGACATGATGGTCTCGATGTCGACGCTGGCCATGTAGCGCACGACCTCCCGGTTGGCCAGGCGCTCGAGCATCGCCTGCGGTTCGCCATGCCCGTAGGCCCAGGCACGGAGGTCCTTGACGAGGTACTGGATGGGAATGCTGACGGTGAGCAGGTTCACCGGGACGATCTGTTCCGATTCGGCCGCGTTGGACGCGATGCTCTGCTCCCGCGAGGCCACCAGCAGGTTGAACTCCTCTTTGTAATGGGCCCGGGTCCAGAGGATGGTGCGCTCCTTCTCCAGCTTCTCGTCGGCCAGGAAGCCGACGCTGAAGCCCTGGACCTCGGAGACGGGATGGCGGTGGATCTGGTCGATGGGGCGGGGCAGCTTGAAGGCGATGCCAGGGGTGAGCACCGCGCCGACGGGCCTGCCGAACCGCTCGCGCAGGCCCTGCTCGCCGGCATCGATGAACACGACGCAGTCGCTGGCGGCCAGGATGCCGATCCAGATCAGGGCGAAGCGGCTCAGCTTCTCCTCCAGAAAGCGGTAGAACCAGCTGTCGCTCACCCGGAAACCGAACTGGTAGTCGAGGGCCTGGGCCGCCGTGGCGAACAGACCGGCCGGTTGGCCCAGGAGTCCCACGAGGCGGCTCTCGTAGATGAGGCGCACTTCCTTGCCCTGGACGCGGGGGCGATAGGCCTCGAACACCAGCGCCAACAGGGTCTCGATGCCGACCAATGCCAGGAGGCCGGTGAGCACCCAGGCGATCTGGCGGTCGTACTGCGGGAAACCGAACCACTGGAGCGCCTCGCTGACGGTGGCGAGGAAGGCCAGGAGGGAGCCGAGCATCAGGGCCGAACCGCCCGGGCGGAGCAGGCGGATGCCTTCGAGCTGGGCCAAGCGGCAGGCGTACTTGCCGAGGAGGAAGGCCACGAGGCTCAGGCCGGCGAACATCGCCATCGCCAGCGTCGAAGGGGCCGCACCGCTGGACACCTTGGCCCTCAGGTCGTTGAAGAAGTAGAACGCCCCGCCGGCCTGCATCAGGAAGAGCACGAGGGTCAGTCCCGGGACGAACCACTTCTCGAACAGCATGCGCGACTTGCGGGCCGGGAACGCCTCGTCGGCCGTGGAGTCGAACAGGGCGGCCTTGCTACGGGAGCGGGCCAGTTCCTCCATCTCGAGGCGTTCGGTCTCCTCGGCGGCCTCGAGGCGCATCTGGAACCAGGCCACGAGGGCGGTGACCAGTCCGACCAGGGTGAAGGCGGCGCCCAGTTCGGCGGTCGCCGAGTCGGCGATCTTGGACACCACTTCGAGCCCGATGGCCAATCCCAGCAGGGCGATCCAATTGAGCGTTCCGGTCTTGAGGGCGTGTCGTTCCATGGGCGGTCGGGTGATCGATGTCGGGACAGTATCAGCTCAATTCGCGGTCTTCAAAGAGCCAAACCCCTGCGGCGAGGGCGGCGGCGATGCACGATCCCATGTACAGGGCCGCCTTGGTCACATAGGACCAGGGGATGCTCTTCTTGTCTTCGAGGGCGTCGGCGAGCCAGAACTGCTGCCAGTTGGGGATCAGGGCGTAGGCGGTCTTGGCCCAGAGGCTCCCGGCGTCGGCGGCCGCCTTGAAGAGGTAGTCGCCCATCAGTCCGGCGATGAAGAGGCCCGAACACACGGCCAGCGTGGGCACGGTGTCGAGCCGGGTGGAGCAGGCCAGGGCCACCGCGGCGAGGATGAGCAGGGCGAAGAGGATCAGCACGGCGGCGGGGACCATGCGCCAGTCGACGAGGGCGACCTCGCCGAAGGCCCGTTCGTCATGGATGAAGAAGTGGATGCCGAGGACCGCCAGGGTGGTGAAGAGGATGAAGGTGAAGACGGCGTCGGCGACGAATCCGCGTCGGAGGAAGAAGTTGGAGAACCCGGCGACGGCGTAGGCCAGGGCGGCGGAACCGCCGTAGATCAGCAGCGATTTCACGTCGGTGTCGCCATAGGCGTCGAACGCCATCCGGCCCGCCAGCAGTGCGGCGACCACGTTCGAGAAGGTCATGAGTGCCAGCGATGCCGACAGGCCCACGTACTTGGCGGTCAGGAACGTCCATCGACCCACGGGTTTGGAGAGGACCGTCAGGGCGGTGCCGGATCGGATCTCCTGGGCGACGCTCGAGGACGCACAGAGGACGGCCCCGAAAAGTCCCGAGAGGAGCATGAGCGCCAGCGACATGTCCTTCACCAGCTTGGGATCCTCGCCGAAGCCGAAGTAGGGCACCGCCGCGATGAAGACGCAGAAGCCCGAGGAACTGGTCATCAGCAGCAGGAAGATGGGCTGCCGGACCAGTTCCATGAAGGCATTGACCGCGATGGATGCAAAAGACCGCATGCTGGACGCTTTGTGGACGCAGGAAATTACGGAAGGAGGATGGGCCTTAAAAGTCAAATCGGGCAATCCGGAAATGCAAACTGATTGCAATTACAGTTCGTCGCTCGGTTGGAGGGCAGGGGTCCCGCGCTTTTACACAACACTGGGTGGGTGGGTGCCGGGGTGGGGCTCCGCGGGTCGGGGGCTGTGTTCGCAGGGAACGTTGGGACAGGAGGGGCTTTCGCGCTGTTCGCGCGAGGGGGCGATGGATGTCGACGTTCCAGTGCTCACTTCGCCCCCGACCCGCTGCCGCCCGGTGAGCTGTGGAACCCAAGGGGTCTCGCACTTTTACACAACCCTGGGTGGGTGGGTTCGGGGCAGGTCCGGGGTGGGTGCCGGGGTGGGTGCCGGGGTGGGTGCCGGGGTGGGTGCCGGTGTGGGGCTCCGCGGGTCGGGGGCTGCGTTCGCAGGGAACGTTGGGACAGGAGGGGCTTTCGCGCTGTTCGCGCGAGGGTGCGATGGATGTCGACGTTCCAGTGCTCACTCCGCCCCCGACCCGCTGCCGCCCGGTGGGCTGGGCGGTTCGATTCTGTCACCACCCTGTCCCCCATCCTGTCCCCGAGTCGGGGCTGGTCAAAAGGGGGGTGGGGCCGGAAGGTTGGGGCCCATCTGCGATGAAAACGGCTTTTCGGTTCTTCTTGGGTCCTTTGTTGCGGGTCGGGCGGATTCGGGGGGAGTGGGGTCGGTTGCTCTTGGCGGTCGCTTGCGTGGGATTGGGTGGCCAAGGGGAGGCGGCTGCGCTCAAGGGGACTCGTCCGAATGTGGTGGTCATTCTGGTCGACGACTTGGGGTTTGGGGATGTGTCGTGCCTGAATCCTCGAAGCGCTTGGAAGACGCCGTCGATCGACCGGCTGGCGCGGGAGGGGCGGACGTTCTCCGATGCGCATTCGGCCTCGGGGGTCTGCACGCCGAGCCGTTATGCACTGATGACCGGGCGCTATTCCTGGCGCGGTCGGCTGAAATCGAATGTGCTGTACGGCTATGATCCGGCGTTGTTGGAGCCGGGGCGATTGACGGTGGCCGGGTTTCTCCGGCAGCAGGGATATGCGACGGGGATGGTCGGGAAGTGGCACTTGGGCTTGGATTGGGCAAGGACGGGGACCCAGGCCGAGGAGGTGGATTTCACGCGACCGTTCGGTGGTGGTCCGCTGGCCCACGGGTTCGACTCGTTTTTCGGGATCAGCGCGTCGCTCGACATGCCGCCGTTCGTGTACCTGAGCCAGGACCGCTCGACGACGGTGCCCCGGGATCGGGTGGCGGCGAGTCCGGCACCGAAGATGTGGCGGGCAGGGGTGATCGGTTCGGATTTCCGCCACGAGGAGGTGGATCCACGGTTCCGGCAGGAGGCGTTGTCCTGGATCGAGTCGCGGGCGCGGGCCCGGGCGACCGACGGCACGCCGTTTTTCCTCTACCTGGCGCTGGCTTCACCGCATACGCCGACGCTGCCGACCTCGGAATTCGCAGGGCGGACGCGGACCAATCCCTATGGCGACTTCGTGGTGCAGGTGGATGCGACGGTGGGCGCGATCCTCGACCGGCTCGATTCGCTCGGGATCTCGCGCGATACGCTGGTGGTGTTCACGTCCGACAATGGTTGTTCGCCGGCGGCCAACCTGGGGGAGTTGAAGGCCTTGGGGCATGATCCGAGCGCGGGCTTCCGGGGGCACAAGGCCGATCTGTTCGAGGGTGGCCACCGGGTGCCGTTCCTGGTCCGCTGGCCGGCGGAGGTGCCGGCCGGGTCGACCTGTTCGCGGTTGGTGGGCCAGTTGGATCTGTTGGCGACTCTGGCGGACCTCTTGGGGCGGCGTCTGCCGGACGGGGTGGGCGAGGACAGTGTGAGCTTTCTGCCGCAGTTGCGTCGGGGAGACGCGGCCCGGGGGGGACGCGAGGCCCTGGTGCACCATTCCATCACGGGCGATTTCGCACTGCGGCAGGGGCCCTGGAAGATGCTGTTCACGGCGGACAGTGGGGGGTGGAGCGATCCGAAACCGGGGAGCAAGGAGGCCGCCAGGCTGCCGGAATTGCAGTTGTATCATCTGACGCATGACTCCGCCGAGCGCACCAACCGGGTTTCCCGGGAACCGGCCGTGGTTCGTCGCATGACCCGCGCGATGCACCGGATCTGGTCCCGCGGTCGCTCCACGCCCGGTCCGGTCCAACCCTTCGACCAACCCGCCGTCTGGCCCCAGACCACGGTTTTCAGGATCGAGTGAGGGTGGGGATGGACGGTCTTCGGGCCATCGCCGAATCCCGATGGGTGCGGGTCGGGTCGATCCGGGGGAACTGGTGATTGCCATCGGTCCGGGGAGAGCGTTGAGATTTCCCGGATCCATGAAGCCGACCCGTCCGATCCCATCCCGGCCCGCCGAAACCCCGGGGCCCCGATCCCTGCGCGTCGGAGCCGTGCAGATGGTCTTCGCCGATTCGGTGGCGGGCAACCTGGCCAAGATCGAGCGGGCCGCCACCCGGGCCGCGCGGAGAGGGGTCGATGCCCTGCTGTTCCCGGAATGCGCGACCACCGGCTACGCCTTCGACTTCGCGACGCTCACGCCCCGCGCCCTCGACCCGGCACTCCAGGCGATCTCCCGATGGGCCGCCGACCTGCGCATGCACCTGCTGGTGGGCAGCCCGATGTTCCAGGGTCGCCGGCTCTTCAACGCCCTGCTGGTGTTCGATCGCTCGGGTCGACTCGTCCACGCCTATTCGAAGTGCCAGTTGACCCCGGCGGACCGCCGGTGGTTCTCGCCGGGGGAGGATCCGTCGATCTTCGCGCTCGAGGGCGTGCCGGCATCGACCTTCATCTGCCACGAGCGCCGCTACCCCGAGTTGGCCCGCATCCCGGTGATGGCGGGGGCGCGCATCCTCTTCCACCCGAACGCGGGCATGGATTCGCTCGCGGTGTCCCGCACCAAGCGCGGGGGGCGCGATGGCATGGCCGTCCGTGCCTTCGAGAACGCCGTCTTCTACGTGTTCGCCAATTCCGTCGGTCCCCAGGGCGGGGGCCGCTGGTCGGCGGGCGATTCGAAGATCGTCCATCCCGGCGGACGGGTCCTGCGGATCGCCGACAACCAATCCGAGACGACCCTGGTGGCCGACCTCGCCCTCGACGAGGCCACCGGAAAGTATGCGCAGGAAAGCCTGAGGCATCCCCGCTGGTTGGCCGCCCACTGGCGCCGGTTCCTGCCCGAATTCATCCGCAGGGTGCGACGCAGGGACGCCCTTCTGACGAGGCGCTTTCCCGGAACACCCCCGCACCCGGAGGCCTGATCGCAGCGGCAGATCCATCCCGCGGCGAAGACCTGTCGCTTGGAAAAGAAAAGGGAGGCGGGTCGCCCCGCCTCCCTCGTGGATCATGGGAAGGTGGAATCGCCTGCCTCAGCGGACGCGGTAGAACCGGGCGGTGCCGGTCGGCGTGAGCTTCAGCGGGGAGACGGCTCCGAGCACCGGGGTGTAGGGCCCTGCCGGAGTGTCGGACTGCTGCAGTCCGCCGCCCGACCAGGTGAGGGTTGCATCGCCGCCGCTCAGGCGGATGGAGATGGTGACCGGTTCGCTCGATCCGCCGTTCACGGCGATGATGTACTGCTTCTGGATCTGCGAGGCTGACAGAGCCTTGGGATACACGGCCACCTCATCGATGACCCCGGTGAAGGCTCCGTCCCAGCCATTGCCGGTGGAACCGATGGCCCAATCCGATCCATTGGCCGCAAGGGCCTTGCCCGTGCCAGTGGTCGCGGCGATCTCGGTGCCGTTGCGGTAGAGGCGCCAATGGGTGCCGTCATAGACGCCGCCGAGCTGGACCCACTGGCCCGCCGTCAGGTCGGCCGCAGGGACGGGAGCCTGGGCACGCTCCACGATGGGGTCCGGGGCGCCCGAGGTCTCGCTGGAACCGAACGAGTAGTTCAGGACCCCGTTGACCGACTCGATCCGCAGGGAGACCTCCGTCGTGTTCGTGTTCAGCGCGGTGATCTCCTTGGATTGGCCGAAGATCTGGGCGAGGAACGAGCTCGCGGTCTCGGGGCCCCTCGCGAGGATCCGTGCGGGGGAGGTCTCGGCCGCGAGTTGGCCGGGTTGGATCCACGCGCTGAAGGTGACGCGATCGGTGAGCTTCAGGCCGCCCAGGTCGTCGAGCGCGCCGAAGGCCTTGGCGGTGGTGAGATCGAGGGCGGCATTGTCGGCCTCGAAACCCTTGAAAGCGGGCGGACGGGGGCCGACCGCGGAGGTTTTCGCCAAGACGCCATGGCCATCGGCATTGCCGGCGAGGCCGCCGCTGTTGGCCAACGGCGAGACCGCGCCTTCATTGAAGCGCAGGTAGGTGGCGGGACCCTTGCGCTCCGGTCCGGTGAAGGGCGCGGTGAGGACGAGGTTCTCGTAGGGAACGGCCGGGTGGGCGTTGGTGCCCGCCTGATAGTGGGCGAGGACCTGCTCAGGCTTCAGCAGGTAGTCGTTGTAGATGGCGAATTCGTCCAGATTGCCCTCGAACGGATTGTTGCCGAGGCCCGACTTCGCGTTGTAGGCACCGATGCCGAGGTCGGCCGGAGTGCTGGAGTCCTCGGGAACCTCGAGGTTGGCGGCGTAGAGGGCGGAGCTGTTGGTGTTCACCGGCACACCGTTGACGTAGGCCGTCAGGATGCCCTGCCACTGGCTGTTGCCGTTGCCGCCCGGATCACCGTTGTCGGTCGTGGGCTCCCAGGTGAAGGCGAGGTGCTGCCACTCGCCGATGCGGTAATCGGTGTCGGTATTGACGTCCGAACCGGAGCCGCCGGCGCCTCGGAACATGCGGAAGTTCCAGCCGTGACCCTCGGAGGCGGGGTAGCTGGTGTTCGGATTGCGCTGGAAGATCACCCAACCGGTGCGTCCGGTGCCCCCGACGAAGCGGTTGTTGACCGGGCACTGCCCGCCCTGCTGGTCCTTCATGGGCCGCACCCAGAACTCGACGGACATGGGCTTGTCGGCCCCCGGATTGTTGGCCGCGGTCCACGGGATGGTCGTCGTGGAGTTCCCGTTGCGGTTGTGGTAGGCGACCGACCCGTCCGAGCCGCCGGCCGGGATCGCTCCCGGTGCCGGGTGGCGGACCTCGGCCGAATGGGTTCCGTGGCCGGCGGAGCGGGTCTCGCCGTGGTTCACCGCGATGTCGGTCCCCGGGGCCTCCTCGTCGAGGTGCAGGTAGACCGAGGGTTGGTCGGCCATCACCAGGTTCGAGTAGGAGACGGTGCGGCTGGCGTTGGTGGCGTTCTGGTAGTGGGCCAGGATCTTCTCGGCGCTGAGCTTGGCGGGGTAGAAGGCGAACTCGTCCACACCGCCGAAGTACGGATTCAGGCTGGTGCCGGCGGTGTTGTTGTAGTTCCCGATCGCCAGGGCCGCCTCGCCGAACACGGCCACCGACGGATCATGGTCGTTGGTATTGGCCGCATAGCCCGGTTGCGTGCCGTCGCTGCCGCCGGTCCAGGCCTTGGTGACCGCCTCTTTTCCGTCGATGTACATCGTCACCGTGGCGTCCACCACGTTCTTCGGATCGTAGACCACCACGACGTGGGTCCACTTGCCCAGCAGGTAGGGCACGCCGCTGAGGACATCCAGCCCGGAACTGCTGCCGGCTCCACGGAACATGCGGAAGTTCCAACCGACCCCCTCGCTTCCGGCGTAATCGGCGCTGGGCTTGCGTTGGAAGAAGACCCAACCCTGGCGGTCGGCTCCGGAATAGGCGAAGCGGTTGTTGATGGGGCACTGCCCGGTCGCGGTCTGGTCGCTGGTGGGGTAGAACCAGGCCTCGACCGTGAACGGCTTGTCGTTCTTGGGATTCAGCGCGGCATTCCAAGGGATCTCGGTGCGTGAGGTGAAGTCGAAGAAGGCGGCCCGGCCGGAGTCGCCGACGATGGCCCCGGGCATGGTGTGGACCCGCCCCAGGTTCTGAGAGGCGACAACCCCGGCGGCCAGGCCGGAGCTCAGGTTGTTGGTGCCGCGCACCGGGCTGTCGCCGAGGCGGTGGTAGGTGGCGGGGCCGTCGGTGATCACCGAGCGGGCGTAGTCGGAGGCCGACGCGAAGGGGGGCAGGGTTGCCAGGCAGGCGGCAGCGAGGCTCCAACCCAGGGAGGATCTGAGAGTTTTCATCAGGAACCCCATGAACTTTCCAGAGTCGGAAACGGCAAGGAAGTGTTTTGTCGACGGCCATCAAATAGTCACCCGGGAGTCACCTTTCCGCGGTCCAGCGACCCGGGTTCCGGCGGAGCGACCGGGGAAGGGGTTGAATTTTTGTTCGCGGCGGCGGTCTTCGAGTTCCTATGCTCCGCCATCCACCGAGCGCGCAGTCCTTGAGGTCCGACGGGTCGGTTCCTCCGGTGGCTGCACCATCTACCTTATGAGATCCATACGATTGGCCCTGTTGTCCGTGGTCCTGACCCTGGCGGTCCACGCCCAAACCCTGCTCCAACTCCAACCCGGCGACCATGTGGCGATCGTCGGCGGCGGCATCGCGGATCGGATGCAGCACACCGGGTATTTCGAGACCCTGGTCCACGACCGTTTTCCCGATCATCGGCTGGTGTTCCGCAATCTGGCCGCCGCGGGTGACGAGGTGGCCAATCGGCACCGTTCCGAGAATTTCGGTTCGCCGGACGACTGGTTGGCCCGGGTGAAGGCCGACGTGATCCTCGGGTTCTTCGGCTACAATGAATCCTTCAAGGGCCAGGAGGGGTTGCCGAAGTTCAAGGCCGACCTCGATGCCTGGATCAAGCACGTCCGGGCCGGCAACTACTCGGGCAAGGGAGCCCCGCGCGTGGCGTTGGTTTCGCCGGCGGCCAACGAGAGGCATCCGGACGCCAACTTCCCCGATCGCTCGGTCAACAATGCCAACCTGCGTCTCTACACCGCGGCCATGGCCGAGGTGGCCAAGGACAATGGCATCGCCTTCGCCGACATCCTCGAGCCGTCGCTGCGCCTGATGGCGGCGGCGAATTCCAAGGGCAAGGCCCTGACCATCAACGGGTTCCTGCTCAGCGAAGAGGGCGACAAGGCCCTGGCCCCCGCGATCTTCATCGGCCTCATCGGCGGTCGTGCTCCGACCGGCGACATGGAGAAGCTCCGCCGGGCGGTGAACGAGAAGAACTGGCAGTGGCACCAGCGCTACCGCACGGTCGACGGCTACAACGTCTACGGCGGGCGCTCGGCGCTGGCCTACCAGGCGGGCAAGGGTGGGTTCGTCAGCGACCGCAACGCCCCGGCGCCCTACGTCTCCAACTACAAGGTCATGCAGGAGGAGATGTCGCAGCGCGATGTGCTGACCTCCAATCGCGACCTCCGGGTCTGGGCCGTGGCGCGTGACGGCGATCTCAAGGTGGACGACTCCAACCTGCCGGTCGTGACTCCGGTGGAGTCCAACAAGCCCGGCCCCAACGCCGACAAGAGTCCCGTCTACATCGATGGTCAGGAGGCCATCGCCAGGATGACCGTCCACTCGGGCATGGAGGTGAACCTCTTCGCCGACGAGAAGCGCTTCCCGAACCTGGTGAACCCGGTGCAGATGGCCTGGGACACCCGCGGCCGCCTCTGGGTCGCCGTCTGGCCCAACTACCCGGAGCGCACCCCGACCAGCAAGGTGGGCGACAAGCTGCTCATCTACGAGGACACCAACGGGGACGGCAAGGCCGACAAGGAGACGGTGTTCATGGACGACCTGAACTGCCCCACCGGCTTCCAGTTCTACAAGGACGGCATCCTGCTCATGCAGGCTCCGGACCTCTGGTGGATCCGCGATACCAACAACGACAGCAAGGCCGACACCAAGGAGCGCATCCTCATGGGCCTCGACTCGGCCGATTCGCACCACACGGCCAACGCCATCTGTCTGGATCCGGGTGGTTCGATCTACCTCAGCGATGGCGTGTTCCACCGCACCCAGGTCGAGACCGGTGACGGCGCGCTCCGCAACAACGACGGTGCGATCTACCGTTTCGAGCCCCGCACCCACCAGTTCGAGACCTATGTGGCCTACGGCTTCGCCAATCCCCATGGCCGCGTGTTCGACGGTTGGGGCAACGACATCATCACCGACGCCACCGGCAACGCGAACTACTTCGGCCCCGCCTTCAGCGGCCGCATCGATTACCCCAACAAGCACTCCGGCATGAAGGAGTTCTGGAACCGCCCGTCGCGTCCTTGCCCGGGCACCGGCATCCTCAGCAGCCGTCATTTCCCCGAGGAGTTCCAGGGCAACTTCCTGAACCTCAACGTGATCTCCTTCCAGGGCATCTTCCGCGTGAAGGTCAGCCCGGATGGTTCGGGCCTGAAGGGTGAGACCCTCGAGAACCTCGTGTCCTCGACCGATCCGAACTTCCGCCCCATCTGCGTCAGCATGGGCCCGGATGGCGCGATCTACTTCGCCGACTGGCACCAGTCGATCATCGGCCACATGCAGCACCATCTGCGCGATCCGAACCGTGGCCACCAGTACGGCCGCGTGTATCGCATCACCTACAAGGGGCGTCCGCTGCTGAAGCCCGCCAAGATCGAGGGTCAATCCATCGCCGCGCTGCTGGACCTGCTCAAGGAGCCCGAGAACCAGACCCGCGAGTGGGCCAAGATCGAGCTGGGCAAGCGTGACACCGCCAAGGTCATCGCCGCCGTGCGTCAGTGGGCCGTGGGCTTGGATGCCAAGGATCCGAACCATGAGCACCACCTGATGGAGGCCTTGTGGGTCCATCAGTGGCACAATGTGGTGGATGCCGATCGCCTGACCCGCATGCTGAACTCGCCGGATGCCAATGCCCGCGCCGCCGCCGGCCGCGTGCTCTGCTACTGGCGCGACCGCGTGCCCAACGCGCTGGCGCTCTTCGCCAAGCTGGCGAACGACGAGAGTCCCCGGGTCCGCCTGGAGGCCGTCCGCGGCGCGAGCTTCTTCCGGTCCGCCGAGGCGGCCGAGGTGGCGCTGGCCATCCTCAAGCAACCCCTCGACTACTACCTCGAGTACACCCTCAAGGAAACCCTCCGGCAGTTGGAGCCGCAGTGGCGCAAGGCCGTGGCTGACGGCCGTCCGCTGGCCCAGAACAATCCGGCCGGTCTGCAGTACCTGCTCAAGTCGCTGAGCACCGCGGAGATCCTGAAGCTGCCGCGGGTGGAGCCCGTGCTGGCCGATCTGCTCGGCCGTGCCGGTGTCTCCGACGCCGACCGGGGCGTGGCCCTCAACGACCTCGCCACCCTTCGCAAGGTCTCGCGTTCGGCGCTGCTCCTGAGCCTGCTCGAGAAGCCCGAGTCCAAGGCCGAAGAGGCGCTGACCAGCCTGGCTCGGCTCCTGCCCGGCCAGCCCCAGGATGAATTGAAGTCGCAGCGCGACCGCCTCTCCCGGCTCGGTGCGCAGAGCGCCAACGCCACCATCCGGGCCGCTGCCTGGGCCTCGTTGGCCCTGATGGAAGGTTCGTTCGACGGGCTCTGGCAGACCGCCTCCGCCAAGCCGGCCGCCCTGGCCGACCTGTTGGCCGGCATCCCGCTGGTGAGCGATCCCGACTTCCGCGCCAAGGCCTATGCGCTGGTGCGCCCGGTGGTTTCGGGTGAATCCCGGCTCGTGGCCGATGCCGCCAGAAAGGGTGGGGCGCGGTACGTGCGCATCGAGTTGCCCCGCCGCGGCACCCTGACCCTGGCCGAGGTCGAAGTCTGGGCCGGCGGTCAGAACGTGGCCCGCCGAGGCAAGGCCAGCCAGTCCACCACGGCCAACTCCGGCGAGGCCGCCCACGCCATCGATGGCAACACCGACGGTTCGTTTGGCTCCGGATCGCAGACCCATTCGGCGGAGAACGACCGCAATCCCTGGTGGGAGGTCGATCTCGGCTCCGAGCAGCCGGTCGAGGCCGTCTCGGTCTGGAACCGCACCGAGGGTGACCTCGGCCAGCGCCTCAACGGCTTCAACCTGACGCTGCTGGATTCGGCCCGTCAGGAGGTCGCCTCGCAGAAGGGGGTGCCTGCCCCGGCCCGCAATGTGCGCATCCCCGTCTCGGTCGACGCCTCGGGCGGGTTGCGCCGCGCCGCCATGCGGGCCCTGCTCAGCATGAATGAGAAGCCCGACGAGGTGTTCAACCTGTTCGCGCAGTTGATCGCCAAGGGCGACAGTGTGCCCGCGGCTGCCCAGGGACTGCGTCAGTTGCCCCGCACCGCCTGGAACGCTTCGTCGGCGGCCACGGCGGCCACGGCCCTGGTCCGCTGGGCCTCGGCGGTGCCGGCCGAATCGCGCACCGACATCGGTTATGTGGACGCGCTGCAGACGGCCTCGGATCTCGCGGGCCTGATGCCCGGATCGGCGGCGACGGCGTTGCGGGGTCAGCTCAAGCAGCTGCGGGTCTCGGTGTTCGTGATCCGCACGGTGCGCGAGCAGATGCGCTACGACGTGCCGCGGTTGGTCGTCGAGGCGGGCAAGCCCTTCGAGGTCGTTCTCGAGAACGACGACTTCATGCCCCACAACCTCGTCATCGTGAAGCCGGGCAGCCGTGAGGCGGTCGGTGCCGCGGCCGATGCGATGGCTCCGGGCGCTCTGGATCGCGAGGGTCGCGCCTACGTGCCGTCGCTGCCCGGTGTGGTGGGAGCCACCCGCCTGGTGGAGTCCGGTGGTCGTGCCACCCTCAAGCTCACCGCGCCCACGCAGGTCGGCGATTACGAGTACGTCTGCACCTTCCCGGGCCATTGGCCGGTGATGTGGGGACGCCTTGTGGTGACCACCGATGTGGACGACTACCTGGCCAAGCACCCGATCGCCCCGGCGGCCGGCGGCGTCCACGCCCACGAAGAGGGGAAGTGATTCCCTGATCGAGCCAGGGCCGGGAATCCCCACGGGTTCCCGGCCTTTTTGCATTTGGGGGTTGGCGGGGGCAGGTTGCCCTCATGGATATGCCGTTGGTCTTCGAGAAGAGCAGCGTGATCCGGGCTCCGGTCCGGGCACTCTTCGACTTCCATCAGGATCCGGCCAACCTGCGCCGGATCAACCCGCCCGGGGTGCGGGTGAGCGGCCTTCGATTGCCGTCGGAATGGAAGGCCGGGGCCCGACTGGGCGTGACGGTGAGCCTTCTGGGACTGATCCGTCAGGATTGGGAAGTGTGCCTGGAGGAGGTGTCTGCTCCGGTTCGATTGGTGGACGTCGCCCTGCAAGGGCCGTACCGGGCCTGGCGTCATGTCCACGAATTCACGGAGATCGGGCCCGGCCTGTCGCGGTTGGTGGACCGGGTCGAATACCTGCCTCCTTGGGGCGCATGGGGTCGCTGGCTCGACGGGTGTTTCTTTCGGCCCCAACTGAGGGTGATGTTCGCCTGGCGGCACCGACAGACGCGCCGATGGTTGGAACGGCCGGGTGCCGGTCCGCAGGAGTGAGGGCCCGATGTGCCTCGTCCCGGGCATGGCCCGATCCTGGGCCTACTCGTTGCCTTCGGGGAATCGGAACGTGACGTTGGTGAAGGTGTTTCCCCGGATGGTGATGGAGGGCCATCTGCCGGAGAATCGGGGGGTGGCCTTCAGCCACTCGGCGCGGCCCTCGAATTGGCTGGTGTCGCCGTTCTTTTCGCCGGTGGCGGCATTGGCGACCGGGAGCAGTTCCAGGGTCTGCGTCCGGTTCGAGACGGTGGTCTCGAGGCTCAAGCCGGGCGCTGGGATGCGGATGAACGATTCCATGTGCCCGTCGAGCACGTAGCAGGTGAGCAGACCCGAATCCGCGGTGCGGACCAGTTCGAGGTGGAAGGCCTCGTCGCCCAGCACGATCGCCGTGCCGCCATGGGGCGCCCGGTGTTCGTGCTTGTGGCCGTCGCCGTGGTCGTGTCCGGCATGGGAGCCGGCACTCGGGGCATCACCACCGCATCCCGCGAGGATCGCAGCGAGGGCCAGGACGAGGGTCGGACGGGTAACTGGAGGCAACGGGTTGGGTTTCATCGGGAGGGGGAATCGCGGATGTTTCAGCGCTTCGTCGTGACTCTGCGGTAGAATCGGGTGTCCGGGTTGGCGGCGAAGGAATCCTCCCAGCGAAGGAGGTTCCCGCTCGGTTCCCGGACGCTCAGCGGGGACCACGGGCCAACCAGGGTGGTCGCCCCCTCGATGCGGATCTCCGCCTCCGCCAGTCGTTCGGTCATGACCGGCAGTTCGAAGACCCGGCCGGGGACGAAGCCATTGCCGGCCCGGTGTTTCAGCACGGGGCGGCTGGAGGCGTCCCGGGGATCGGTCCCGGAGAGGAATTCGGCGACGTTCGGTTCGCCATCCCGGTCGGGGTCGGACCCGGGGAGGACGTCGGCGGGCTCCGGAGAGCCTCCGGGCCAATGGGTGTCGATCCATGATCGCCACAGGGGTTGGGTCGGGGGAGTGACGGGCAGCGGTTCCACCGCGAAGAGCACCGGCACGGATTCGCCCACCAGAAACGTCTCGGAGCCCAGGGGTCGCGCGCTGGGCTGGAACACCAGTTCGTAAAGACCCGCGGTGGTGAAGCCGACGTTGTAGTGGTCGTGGCCATCGACCAGAGGTTCAAGGGCGTCGCTGGCGTCGAGGCCGTCCTTCGAATCGATGCGGAGGTCGATGCCGCCGGACGCATCGGCCTGCCAGATGAACACGGCGCCCGGCCCACGGACCGCCTTCAATTCGAGCCGCATCCGACCGCTGAATCGATCGCTCGGGAAGCCTTCGGCCGAGAAACCGAGGTACAGGAGCGCCGGGTCCTGGCTTTGCGGAAGCACCCAGAGGGATGCCCCCTCGGGACCGAAGGTCTCGAAGCCGGCGGGGATGGTCAATCTGGCCTGTTCAGCGACCGTCAGGACCACGTTGGTGGCCGGATGATTGATCCTGCGGTCGCCATCGCGGACGCGGACCGTCATCGGCTTCTCCGGGTCGCCCAGGAAGACCGTGCGGATGTCGACGTGCTGTCGGGTGAGGGAGATCCTTTCGGCCGCAGGCGGGACGGGATCCGAGGCGCGGGTCGCCGTTGCGGGCCACAGGGCGGTCGCGAGGAGCCACGACGAGAACGTGGTGGAGGCAAGATGCGCGGTTCCGGAGCCCATCGGGGGGAAACGTTAGGTCGTGGTTTCTCGGAATCCAATGGCGACGATCAATCGGGGGGGCGGGCGATGTTCTCGCCCCGATCCACCCGGGCCTTCAGCAGCGAAGCCGAGACCGAGGACACGTGACCGCAGGCCATCAATTCGTTGGCCCGCCCCGAGTCGTGCCTCGGTGCGGCCGATCCGGCGCCATGGCGGTCGGGTTGGATGTCCGCCAGCACCGCATCCCAGCCACCCTGGACCCAATTGCGCGAATGGGTGTGATCATTGGAAAGACCGGGTTCCTTGTCGGTCGCCACTTCGAAGAGGGTGATCGTGTCGGTGGGATTCTTCAATGTGTCCATCCGGCGGTAGGACTCGGTGACTCCACCGAACGGGCTGATCAGGTCCACCATCACGTATTCGTTGGGGATGTAACTGGAGGCCTGATGGGTGAGGCGGGCCTTGCGGAAGGGGTCGGAGGGACAGGCCCGGATGGCATCCACGTTTCCCACGTACGGCCGCAGGGTGAAGATCCAGGATCGGTTGGTGGCGGAGGTGCCGTGGGTCGTCTCCGGGAAGTATCCCCCGTGATCATCGGCATACATCTGGATGCCCAGGCCCAATTGGTGCAGCCCCGACATGCAGGAGGCCGCGCGGGCCCTGGCCTGGGCCTTGGCCAGGGCGGGCAACAGGAGCCCGGCCAGGATCGCGATGATGGCGATGACCACCAACAGCTCGATCAAGGTGAATGCCCGCCGATTCCCATGGGAGCCCAAGATTTGCAAATCGATTGCAAATAATCAGTTCAACGCCGCCACCGCAAACAAAAACCCCTCGCCCCCGACTCTTCAGCAACCCATCGGCGCTCCGATCCAATGGAGTGACAGGTTCAATACCGACCGCGGATACGGATGTCTGGTGACCCGGTGCCCAACCGAGGAACCTTGAAGACTCGAAAACCCCGTAGAAAATAGAGTGACAGGTTCAATGTCGATCGGTGGGGGTGGGTTCGGGCTTCCGGTGGGAGCCTAGGACGGGTAGCTTCGGGGCATTCCCCGAGGGTCGGGGAAACCGGACGATTCCCATGAGCCATTCCGCCCCGCCTTCCCGCCGCTTCATCACCACCGCCGAGGCCTTGAAAGAGGATTTCAAGGGGCGGACCAACTATTGGTTGTGTCGGCCGGAGATCGCCGATGCCAAGGACCTGCAGCTGTGTCGGGCGGTGTTGCCGTCCGGAGAAGGTCACCCGTTCCACACCCATCCGGAGTTGGAGGAGATCATCTACGTGCTCGAGGGGCGGGTGGAGCAGTGGGTGGAGACCGAGAAACGCATGCTCCAACCCGGGGAGGTCGCGCACATCCCCGCCGGAGTGGTGCACGCCACCTTCAACCCGACCGGCGCCGATGCCGTGATCCTCGCCATCCTTTCGCCGGCGAAATCCCAGGGACCCTTCATGGTCGATGTGAGCGGAGAAGAGCCCTGGAAATCCATCCGCAACCCCGGCTGAACCTCCAGGGATCAGGCGGGTCCGAGGTGGATCCGAGGGGGCGGACGCAGCGTCAACGGGTTGGTTTGGAATCCGGACGATTCGATGTCGCGGCGCCACGACGCGATGTCCGTCAGCGATGCCTGAAGGTCCAATCTCTGGTGAAGGGAGGGGTAGCGCCTGAGGTTGGCGGCGGCGAGATCGAAGAGCGCCACCGCGGGACGGAGTCGGCCCTTCTGGAGGTGCACGAAGGCCCCGGCCCACTGGATCAGTCCCTTGTAGAAGGCGTGGTTGGATCCGGTCCTGCCCTCGGAGAGCCACAACTCCTCGAGGACGTCGTGGGCTTCGAAGTAGAGCCCCTGGTTGAAACAACGGAAGAAACCCGCGTAGTGCAAAGGCAGTCCCTCGGCATCGAGGTCGGCCAGCAGGGCGGCGATCTGTGGGCTTTTGCGGCTCACGGGGAGACGGTCAGGGGCCCGTTGAATCGGGTCAGCGAGAGAACCTCGGTCCGGGCATGATGGGGACCGTGTCGGATGCCCCGAGGCGCTTGCAGGATCGAACCCGGACCGAAAGTCTGGCCGTCTTCGACCCATTCCCCGGAGATCACGCACACCCACTCGTCGGCCTCCGGGTGCACGTGGGCGGGAACAGTGATGCCGGAGTGGAATCGGCGGAGGACGGTGACCCCCCCGGTGGCGGCATCCTTCTCGAGGATCGACAGTTCCACCCCCGGATAGGGCCCGGGCACCCAGGTCATCGACTCGAGGGTTCGTGTGTTCGGAAACATCGCCCCCTACTTTGGGCCGCATCGGTCGGAGTGCCAAGAGGGCGATGGGCCCATCGGGTCCTGAGTGACATTTCTTTTCGGGTCGACGCTTTCCAATCCGGCCCCGAGGACCGACGATGCGACGGTTCGCCGAGTCCTGGATGAATCCAGTCCCCCAGAAGCCCGATGCTCGATTCCTGGAGTCGGCGGCATTCCGCCGTCGGTCCGCAATGCAGGACGTCTGGGCCGCCCGGGTGATCACCGTGGGCGCGGCCGCGGTCGGTTTGGCGACGTTCCTGCTGTTCGTGTTCCTGGCCCTGGAGGCGGGTCCATGGTGGCCCGGAGAGCAGGCCTCGCCCCGCGCGACCGACGGGCTTTGGCTCCTTCCGGCGCGTGCCGCCGGCGACCCCGCCAGCCCGATGCCTTCCCGCGATCCGTCAACCGCTCCGGCCCATTCCGGCGCCCCGACGTTCTGGTGGGGTTCGGTGAAAGTGACCGGAATCGCGATGCTCGTGGCCGTTCCGTTGGCGATCGGTGCGGCGCTCCATGTGTCCCACGGTGCTTCGCGTCGCAATCAAGCCCGGCTGAGGGCGGTCTTCGATGCCTTCCACGGCGTTCCCACGGTGGCGGTGGGATGCTTCGCCCTCGCGGTGCTGACGCCGCTTTTGCGGAAGTTCACCGGCGCTTCATTCCCGCTCCAGGCGTCCGCGGTCGGGGTGGCGGTGGGCCTGGCCATCGTGCCGACGGTATTTTCGATCGCCGCCGACGCCCTCGGTGAGGTGCCGCCGTCATGGGTGCGATCGGCGTGGGCCCTCGGTGCCACCCGTTGGGAGGCCGTGCGACACGTCGTGCTGCCGGCCGCGGCGCCGGGTCTGTGTGCCGCGATGTTGATCGGCATGGTCCAGACTCTGGGCGAGACGATCATCGTGATGATGGTCGGTGGCCGGGTGGCGGCCGCGGTCGGCCTCGAGGATCCGATGCTCACCGTGCCGGTGGCCTGGGCGTTCGAGCGGGGCGGCCCCCATCACCGTGGCCTGCTCCTCCCGGGACTCCTGCTGGTGCTCCTGTGCCTGTTCCTCCAGGGATTGGCCGGGTGGATCCGCCGTCGGAATGCCGCGCAGCGGCGGGAGGAGGGGACATGACCCGTCGTACTGCGGACCGGTGTCTTGAGGTATCCACCGGCGTGGCGGCCTGGGGGTTGGCCATTCTTGCGATCGGACTGATCGCGGTCCTCAGCCTGATGGCATGGCCCCACCTTCCGGCGGCCTTGGGTGAACCAGGAACCGGGGCCCTCTCCGATCCTAGCGATCCGCGGCGTGCGTCCCTCGTCTCCCTCCTTCTCGGTACGGCAGCGCGAACCCTGCTGATGTCCCTGATGCTGGTCCCCGCGGGCCTGCTCACGGGCATCTACCTGGCCGAATATGCGCCGCCGGGGGCCTGGTGGCCACGGGTGCTGCGCGGTGGGATCCGGGCGCTGGCCGGGGTGCCCGGCGTGGTCTTCGGCATGGTCGGACTCGGGTTCCTGGTCGGCGTCGTGGGCGGCGGAATCGATCGGATCACCGGAGACCCCGCCTCTCCGGTCTGGGGTCGACCCGGCCTGGTGTGGGCATCGCTGACCTTGGCCTGGATGTCCCTGCCGGTGGTGGTCGAGGCCTCCGAGGACGCGCTGCGGTCGGTGCCCGACGGCCTCCGTTCGACGGCCCTTGCCCTCGGGGCCACCCGGTTCCAGGTCCTCCTGCGGATCCTGCTGCCGAACGCGCTTCCCGGGATGGCCGGTGGCATTCTCCGCGCCATCGGGAAGGCCTCCGGAGAAGTGGCACCGCTGCTCTTCACCGGGGCCGCGGTCGCGCCCGGCGGGGCGCTGGCCCTGAACGATCGTTTCCCGGACGTGGCCTTCGAGGTCTTCGCCCGGTCCATCACGGCGCCGGATGCCGAAGCCGGTCGCCCGCTGCTCCGGGTGGCCCTCTGGGCCCTCGTCTTCTGGTCCCTGATGGTGAATGCTGCCGCCACATACCTCCGTCGTCTTCCGGGCACCCCCCACGGAGAGCGCACCTGACACCGTGAATCCCGAGGCTTTCCAGACACCGGCCCGCATCGAGATCCGGGACCTGTCCGTGGGTTACGGGTCGACCCGCGCCGTGCGATGCGTGTCTCTCACCGCGCTCGAGGGCCGCATCACCGCACTGATCGGGCCCGGTGGTTCCGGCAAGTCCTCCCTGTTGCGGTGCCTAAACCGGATGAACGACCCGATTCCCGGGGCCCGTGTCGGCGGGACCTGCCGCGTCGGCGGCATCGACGTGCTCGATCCGGGGATCGATCTCCCGTGGTTGCGCCGACGGGTCGGCATGGTCTTCCAGGATTCGACCCCGTTCCCGCTGTCGGTCTTCGAAAACGTCGCGTTCGGCCTGCGTCTGGGGGGGTGTTCCGGATCCGAACTCGAGGAGCGGGTCTCCGCCGCGCTCCAGAAGGCGGATCTCTGGAAGGACCTCCGGGATCGGTTGCGCGACGATGCCCGGGGTCTCCCGGAAGGACGGAGGCGGCGGTTGTGCATCGCCCGGTCCTTGGCCGTCGATCCGGTGGTGCTGCTGGTCGACGAGCCTGCAGGAACCCTCGACCCCGTCTCCTCGGCGCAGATCGAGGAACTCATCCGCGGGCTCCGATCCGTCCATACCGTGGTCGTGGCCACCCGCGATCCGAGGATGGCGGCCCGGTTGTCCGACCAGACGGCCTTCCTGGACGAGGGCGTGCTGGTGGAGATGGACGACACCGTCCGCCTGTTCTCGAGGCCCCGGGATCGGCGCACCGAGCGGTACCTGACCGGTGGTTTCAACTGAAGTGTCCGGATCCCGGAGTCCCGTACGGCCCTTCCGACTGCAGGGTCGATTCCATCGTTTCCAAACGCGGTCCGCCACGGCCCAATCACCCCGGTGACACCCTTGGAGCCGGAGATCACGCATCTGAAAGACCTGTTGCTTCGCATGGCGGCGATGGCCGAGAGCCTGGTCGTCCGTTCGGTTCGCGCGCTGGTGGAGCGGGACGACGAACTGGCGCGCAGCGTGGCCGCGGGGGACGACGCCCTGGACCAGTTGGAGATGGAACTCGACGCCGCCGCCATAGCGCTGCTGACCAAAGGGCCCCTGGCGGGGCAGTTGAGGCTCATCACCGTGGTGATCAAGGTCACCCGCGACCTCGAGCGGATCGGGGACGAGTCCACCACCATCGCCCGGCGCGCCCTGGAACTGGGGCGCGAGCCGCAGCTCAAACCCTACGAGGACATTCCGGGGATGTCGCAGATGGCGGTCGAGATGCTCCGGGATGCCCTGGACGCCTTCGTCCACGGAGACACCGTCCGGGCTCGGGCGGTGATTCCGCGCGACAAGGAGGTCGATGCGCTCAACCGATCGCTGCGGCGCGAATTGACCGCATGGATGACCGGCGATCCGGCGGCGATCGGCCGCTGCCTTCACCTGATGACCATCAGCAAGGCGCTGGAACGGATCGCCGACCATGCGAAGAACATCGCCGAGGAGGCCGTGTATCTCTACGAGGCCCGGGACATCCGCCACCCGGGAGATCCGGACGAGACCGGTGCCGTGGTCGCCTGAACCTCGACTGCGGTGGACCCGGTTTCGGGAGGCGGGGTCGCCGGTCGTACGGCAGGCTCGGCGAGGGATCCTGCGACGTTGACCCCGGAGAAGCGCCGCCCTAGGGTGTTCACGCTGTCATCGGAACGTGGGGCCCTGACGTGACTTCAGTCGGGGCCTTTTGCTGTTCACGGTGGGCGTTCATCCATGGCAAACGTGATTCTCGTCGGCGCCCAGTGGGGCGACGAAGGCAAGGGCAAGATCATCGACGTCCTCACCGAGCAATCGGAGGTGGTGGTCCGCACCCAGGGGGGCAACAACGCGGGCCACACGGTCTTCGTGGGCAAGGACAAGTACGTCCTGCACCTGATTCCCAGCGGCATCCTGCGGCCCAACAAGGTGTGCGTGATCGGCAACGGCGTGGTCATGGACCCCGTGGGCCTGGTCAAGGAACTCGACGGCCTGGCCAAGCTGGGCGTCTCGGTCACGCCCGACAATTTCCGCATCTCCGAGACGGCCCATGTGGTGTTCCCGTGGCACCGCGAGCTCGACGGCGCCCGCGAGGCGCAGAAGGGCGACAACAAGATCGGCACCACCAAGCGCGGCATCGGCCCCACCTACGGCGACAAGGTCGCCCGCGTGGGCTTCCGCGTGCTGGACCTGATCCACCGCGAGCGGTTCCCGGTGCAGTTGCGCGCGCGCCTGGCCGAGAACAACGCGGTGATCCAGTCCCTCGGGGGCACGCCGCTCGATTACGATCAGGTGCTGGCCGAGTACACGGCCGCCGCCGATCGCCTGCGCCCGTTCGTCATCAACACGGTGGTGTACCTGCACGAGGTGACCCAGCGGGGGGGCAACATCCTGTTCGAGGGAGCCCAGGGCACCTTCCTGGACATCGACCATGGCACCTATCCGTTCGTGACCTCGTCGAACACCACGTCTGGCGGCGCCTGCACGGGTTCTGGCGTGCCGCCGAACCGCATGGACAAGGTGATCGGCGTGCTCAAGGCCTACACCACCCGCGTCGGTGGCGGTCCGCTGCCGACCGAGAGCGCCGAGGTGAGCGACCTGCTGCACGGCATGGGTCGCGAGTTCGGTTCGACCACCGGCCGCGCCCGGCGCTGTGGTTGGTTCGACGCCGTGGCCACCCGCCATGCCACCATGGTCAACGGCATCGACGAACTGGCCATCACCAACATCGACGGCCTCGATTCCCTGAAGACGCTGCAGGTCTGCGTGGCCTACCGCGCCGACGGTCAGACCCTGCGCCATTTCCCGGCCGACCACGAGATCCTCGCCCGCTGCGAGCCGGTGTACGAGACCTTCCCCGGGTGGGAGGTCTCCACCGAGCAGGCCACCCGCTGGGAAGACCTGCCGCTCAATTGCCGCAATTATCTGCTGGCCATCTCGCAGATGACCGGCGCCCGCCTGACCATCGCCAGCGTGGGGCCGGCCCGGGCGCAGACCCTGTTCGTCTGAGGAATCCTCCGTGAGCGCCGAGCCCAAGTTGTCCGCGGCGGCCCAGGCCAACCTGCCGACGCATGTCGCCGTCATCATGGACGGCAATGGACGGTGGGCCAAGCAGCGCGGGTTGCCGCGGGTCGAGGGGCACCGCAACGGGGTGGAGTCGGTCCGGACCATCGTCCGGGCCGCGGGCGAGCTGGGGATCAAGTATCTCACGCTCTACGCCTTCTCGGTGGAGAACTGGAACCGGCCGAAGGACGAGGTCGACACCCTGATGAAGTACCTCGCCCGGTTCCTGAAGAACGAGATCGGCGAGCTGAACCGGAACAACGTGCGCCTCGAGGCCATCGGCCAGATCTGGCGCCTCCCGGAGGCCGTGCAGGAGCAGTTGGCCAAGACACGGGCCGCGTTGGCCAAGAACAACGGCCTGACGCTGATCCTGGCCCTCAGCTACGGAGGGCGGACCGAACTGATCGAGGCCACGCGCGCCATCGCCGAGAAGGTGAAGACAGGGGCGCTCGATCCGGCCGAGATCAACGAGCGGGTGGTGTCCGAGCACCTGTACACCCGCCACTGGCCCGATCCCGACCTGATGATCCGCACCAGCGGAGAGATGCGCATCAGCAACTTCCTGCTGTGGCAGTTGAGCTATGCGGAGTTCGTGATCACCCAGACCTTGTGGCCGGAGTTCCGCAAGGCGCACCTGTGCGAGGCGCTGGAGGAATACGCGCGTCGGCACCGCCGTTTCGGCGGAGTCTGATCGGGCTGGACGCCCCGGATTTCAGTGCTTTCGGTGGGGCCGATCGGGCCTCGGGCACCGGAGGAGCAATGGACGGGCATCCTGGGGATTGGATTTGCGGGGGTACCCGTTGTTGTCGATCAGCAACCAGACGTTCTCGGCATCGACGCTGAGTCCCTCGAAGAACCCGTAGGGCAGCAGGTGCTGGTAGGCGTACTTCGGATCCATCTCGATGGGGAAATAGCTGAAACAGAGGCGCACCGCACGGGTCTTCGGGTCGATGCAAAGGACACGCCGGTGTTCGCGGCAGAGGGCCCACAATTCCCCGTCGAACCAGCAGAGGTCGGTGTAGTGGATGTCGTCGCCGGAAGCCCCGGGCGGGCGCGGCTGGAAATCGCCCACGACCTTCAGGGTCTTGCGATCGATCTCGAGAATGCGGCCCGTGTCGCGCTCGTTGGCCACGTAGAGGAATCGGTCGCCCACGGCGACGCCCTCGAAGGAGGCGTTCCGGTCGGTCTTGCTGAACCAGCGCGAGACCGGAGCCCAGTCGATGGACAGGCGCTCCAGGGGTTTTCCCGGGGCGGGTTGCCGGAGGATCCATCGGAGATGCTCTTCGCCGAGGTACAGGGCCCCGGTGCTGTCGATGCCGATGCCTTCGATGTCCCAGGGCAGGTCCCGGCCGGGGGTCAGGGGTTCGAACAGGGCCGGGGGGAGGCCGGAGTAGGGAACCAACCCGGCTTCGTTGCCCGACTCGGGGAAGCGGATCTCGAAGAGGCCGGTCTCCTTGTCGTTGACCGTCAGCAGGCGGCCGTCCGGCAGGCGGACCAGGGCCGAGGCGTCGAAGCGGGCGACGGGCGGCGTGAGGGTCCACGACTCGGCCACGGCGAGGGGAAGGGTTCGAGTCGTCGAGCCGGCCTCATTGCGGTGGGAGGAACAGCCGGCCCAGAGGCTTGTCAAAAGGCCGATCAGTGGGAGGGTGCGTTTCAACGGGCCTAGGGTAATCCGAGAGAGAGGGTCGGTGTGAGGAAAACCGCTTTGCCCGGAAGGAAAAACCCGATAACTTTTTCCTGCAGGTCACCCATCCGTAACATGACGCAGACCCTACCATCGTCCGGAACGGAAACCGGCCTCCTCCAGCGCTCCTCCCTGTATCGGGAGTTCCTCGCCGAGAAGGAGGAGATCCTGAAGCACAAGTGGATCGAGTCGGAGAAGGCGGGCCACGATATCGGATTCGAGGCGGCGCTGGTGGATTGGATCACCAAGCATCGTGCCAGTTGGCGGCGCTCCCGCACCGCCGGATCCCCCGGCTGATGGGTGCGGTTCCGCGGTCCGCTCCGAACGATTCCCTCGCCGGGGTCCGGGCGGGCACCGGTTCTGGCGCATGTGCATGAACTCCCCGATCCTCGATTCCTCGGCCCTTCGACTCACTCTGGCCCGGATGGCCCAGCAGATCGCCGAGGCCAATGCCGATCCCGGTGCACTGGTCCTGGTGGGCATCCAGCGCGGCGGGGTGGCGGTCGCCCGGAGGTTGGCCTCCGAGTTGTCCCGGTTGCTGGGGCGTCCGGTACCCTGCGGATCCCTCGATGTGACCTTCTACCGGGACGACCTGAATCAGCGGGCCGCCCCGATCGTGCATCCGACGGAGATTCCCTTCGACGTCCAGGGCAAGTCGGTGGTGTTGGTCGACGATGTCTTCTTCACGGGGCGGACGATCAGGGCGGCGATGGACGCGCTCCACGAGTTCGGTCGGCCGAGCCGGGTGCAGTTGGCCGTGGTGATCGATCGCGGTCATCGCCAGTTGCCCATCCGCCCGGATGTGGTGGGGCGGGAGGTGGTGACCTCGTTGGTGCAGTCGGTGCTGGTCCGTTGCTCGGATCGGGTGGAGGATGACGGCGTCTTCGTCTGCGAAAAACCGGCCGTCCCGGCGATGTGAACCCGATCATGACCTGGAATCGCAAGCACCTGCTCGACCTTCAGAGCCTTTCGGCCGAGGAGATCATCCACCTGCTGGACACGGCCCGCGAGTTCAAGGCCGTGGGCGAGCGTTCGATCAAGAAGGTGCCGGCGCTGCGCGGCAAGACGGTGGTGAACCTGTTCGTGGAGCCGAGCACCCGCACGCGCATCAGTTTCGAGTTGGCCGCTCTGCGCCTGAGCGCCGACGTGATCAATTTCTCGGCCGAGGCCAGTTCGCTCAAGAAGGGGGAGACGCTGAAGGACACGGCCCGGAACCTCGAGGCCCTCAATGCCGACATCATCATCCTGCGGCATGGGGCCAGTGGGGCGCCGCATTTCCTGGCGCGGTTCCTGGGGGCCCATGTGCTGAACGCCGGCGACGGTGCGCATGAGCACCCGACCCAGGGGTTGCTGGATGTCTTCACCATTCGGGAGAAGAAGGGTCGGGTGGAGGGTCTGAACGTGACGATCCTGGGCGACATCCTCTACAGCCGGGTGGCGCGTTCGAACCTCTGGGCGCTGACCAAGCTGGGAGCCAAGGTGACGTTGTGTGGTCCGCCGACGCTCGTGCCCAAGACCTTCGAGTCGTTCGCTCCGAATGTGCGGGTGACCTGGAACGTGGAGGAGGCGCTGCGCGATGCCGATGTGATCAATCTGCTGCGGATCCAGCATGAGCGTCAGAAGGCGTCGATGTTCCCGAGCACGGGCGAGTATGCGGCGTTGTTCGGTCTGAATCCGGCCCGGATGGCGCGGGTGAAGCCCGATGCGTTGATCATGCATCCGGGGCCGATCAATCGGGGCGTGGAGATCGCGAGCAGCATCGCGGATGGTCCGCAGTCGGTGATTCTGGAGCAGGTGACCCATGGGTTGGCGGTGCGCATGGCGGCGCTGTACTTGGTCAACGGTGGTGCGTCGTTGCAAGTGGCTGGCTGAAGCCGAAGGGGTCGCACTTTTACACAAACCGGCGATGCGGATCGCCTACATGTTTACACGAACCTGGTATCTGGCGGTGTGGTCGAGGTCTTCCGTGGCACTCGTGGGGGGCTTAGCGGGATCGATCCTGCGCTCGCAGGGAAGCTCTGAAGGATGAACCTTGGCGCTTCGCGCCGATTTTTTTTGGTGTTCGCTTCCAGAGCTCGCTCCGGACCGATCCCGCTGCCGCCTGGAGGAGGCGGATGCCATTCGCGAAGCCGAAAGTGAAGCCCAAGGGGTCCCGCACTTTTACACAAACCGGCTATGCGGATCGCCTACATGTTTACACGAACCTGGTGTCTGGCGGTGTGGTCGAGGTCTTCCATGGCACTCGTGAGGGGCTTCGCGGGATCGATCCTGCGCTCGCAGGGAAGCTCTGAAGGATGAACCTTGGCGCTTCGCGCCGATTTTTTTTTGGTGTTCGCTTCCAGAGCTCGCTCCGGACCGATCCCGCGGCCGCTTGGAGGAGGCGGATGCCATTCGCGAAGCCGAAAGTGAAGCCCAAGGGGTCCCACACTTTTACACAAACCGGCTATGCGGCTTGCCTACATGTTGACACGGACCGGGTTTTTGGAGGTTTCGCCGAAGTCTTTCGAGGCACTCGTGGGGGACTTCGCGGGATCAATCCTGCGCTCGCAGGGAAGCTCTGAAGGATGAACCTTGGCGCTTCGCGCCGATTTTTTTGGTGTTCGCTTCCAGAGCTCGCTCCGGACCGATCCCGCGGCCGCTTGGAGGAGGCGGATGCCATTCGCGAAGCCGAAGAGCGCGATCCCGCCGATGAGGTTGGGGCCAAAACGGTGACACAGGTAGGGTTGTCAGGGTGGGTGAGGTGGGTGGCCTTTCAACCCGGCAAATGCGGCTTGGCCGGGGGCGTTTCCCGGTTCAGCCTCTCGCGCGATTCCCATGAAGACGCTGTCTCGATTGTTCCTGTTGTTTTCCGCCCTGTGGCTTCGCGCCGCAGCCCCCGCCATCGACTTCGACGGTTCTTGGACCGTGGCCGAGTTGGAGACGGAGCAGGGGCCCTTGGCGGAGGAGACGCGCAAGTCGCTGGTATTCGGGATCTCCGGGGGCAAGTACACGCTGGAGGCCGCCGGCCAGATGGTGGCCAAGGGCAAGTTTTCCATGGATTGGAACTCGACGCCTCCGGTGATGACCGTGGTCGAGGAGGAGGGACAGAACGTGGGTCGCGGGGTGCGGGCGATCGTGGAGAAGACGGCGACCGGGTTCCGGGCCTGTTATTCGCTGGATTCGTCCGACCTGCCGAAGGCGTTCAAGGTGGGCGATGGCGGGGGCATCCTGCTGGCCCGCTATGAGCGCAAGGGCGGGGCCCGTCCGCGTCCGTTGCGGGCGCTGCTGATCACCGGCGGTTGCTGCCACGAGTACGACGCGCAGGCGGTGACGTTGATGCAGGGGATCTCCAAGCGGGCCAACGTGGAGTTCACGCTGGTGCGCGATAAGGGTGCCGACGGTACCCAGCACAAGGTCAGCGCCTACCAGAAGGCGGACTGGGCCGCTGGCTATGATGTGGTGCTGCACAACGAGTGCTACGCCGACGAGAAGGATCCGGCCTGGCTGGAGGGCATCGTGGCCCCGCACCGCGCCGGCACCCCGGCGGTGGTGATCCATTGTGCGATGCACTGCTACCGCGCGCCGACCAACGAGTGGTTCCGCTTCGTGGGCGTGACGAGCCGTTCGCACGGTTCCCACTTCGCCTATCCGATGACCAACGTGAAGCCGGAGCATCCGGTGATGAAGGGCTTCCCGGCGGTCTGGCAGACGCCGAAGGAGGAACTCTACATCATCGAGAAGGTGGAGAAGGAGGCGACGCCGCTGGCCGTGGGCTACAGCCATGAGACCAAGAAGGGCGAGGCCAATGTCTGGGTGCACCAGTACGGCAAGGCCCGGGTGTTCGGCACCACGATGGGCCACTACAACCACACCATGTCCGATCCGGTCTATCTCGACCTGATCACCCGCGGCACGCTGTGGGCCACGGGCAAGCTGCAGGACGATGGCAGCCCGGCCGCGGGCTACGGTCCGCAGCCGTGATCTGAAGGCTGGGACAGCCTGCCCGGTCCATTGGGTCGGGATGTCCCGCCATGTCGCGCGTCACGGGCCGGATTCGGGGTGAAGATCCCGGTCCGGCCTGTTTCGTTGGCGGCTTCGGTGGTTTTCGGCTGGCACGGTCGATGCAGGTTGCCGGGCATGACACTCGACAAACTGACCCAGAAGGCGCAGCAGGCCATTCAAACCGCCCAGGCCACGGCCCAGGAGCGCTCCCATGCGGCCTTCGACAGCGAGCACCTGGCGCTGGCTCTGGCGACGCAGGCCGATGGCATCGTGCCTCCGCTGTTGGAGAGGGCCGGGGTCGATCCGGCTCGGTGGGTCCGGGACCTCGAGGCCGAATTGACCCGCCGACCGACCGTGCAGGGCGGGGCCGATGCCTATCCTTCGAACGACCTGCAGGCGGCCCTGAAGGCGGCAGTGGCCGAGGCCAAGTCGCTCAAGGACGACTACGTGTCCACCGAGCACCTGCTTCTGGGGTTGCTCGAGAAGGGGGGCGACAGTTTCCGACGCATCGCCGATCGACTGGGTCTCAAGCGCGAGGCGGTCCTGAAGGCGCTGACGGCGGTGCGCGGCAACCAGCGGGTTTCCGACGCCAACCCGGAGGACAAGTTCCAGGCGCTGGAGAAGTACGGCAAGGACCTCACGGCGCTGGCCCGCAAGGGCAAGATCGACCCGGTGATCGGCCGCGACGACGAGATCCGGCGCGTGATGCAGGTGCTGACGCGGCGCACCAAGAACAATCCGGTGCTCATCGGTGAGCCCGGCGTGGGCAAGACGGCCATCGTCGAGGGGCTTGCCAAGCGCATCGTCGATGGCGATGTGCCCGAGTCGCTCAAGAACCGCCGGGTCATCGCCATGGACATCGGCGCGATGATCGCGGGCGCCAAGTACCGCGGCGAGTTCGAGGATCGCCTCAAGGCCTTCCTCAAGGAGGTCACCGCGGCCGAGGGTCGGATCATCCTCTTCATCGACGAGTTGCACACCATCGTGGGCGCGGGGGCCTCGGAGGGCGCGGCCGACGCGGCCAACATGCTCAAGCCGCAGTTGGCCCGTGGCGAACTGCGCTGCATCGGCGCCACCACCCTCGACGAGTACCGCAAGCACATCGAAAAAGATCCGGCCCTGGAGCGTCGCTTCCAGCCGGTGCAGGTGCCCGAGCCCTCGGTGGAGAGCACCATCGCGATCCTGCGCGGGCTCAAGGAGCGCTACGAGACCCACCACGGGGTGCGCATCCAGGACAGCGCGCTGGTGGCGGCCGCCACGCTGTCGCACCGATACATCAGCGACCGGTTCCTGCCCGACAAGGCGGTGGATCTGGTCGACGAGTCGGCCTCGCGCCTCAAGATGGAGCTCGATTCCAAGCCCATCGAGTTGGACCGGCTGGACCGCCAGATCCTCCAGTACCAGATCGAGCGGACGTCGCTGGCCAAGGAGAAGGACGAGGCCAGCCGGGAACGCCTGCAGAAACTCGACGCCGAGCTGGCCAACCTGAAAGAGAAGTCCGGGGCCCTGTCGGCCCAGTGGCAGAACGAGAAGGCCGCCATCCATGCAGTGAGCCTCATCCAGAGCCAATTGGAGCAGGCCCGCCAGGAACTCGACCAGGCCCGCCGGAAGGGCGATCTGAACAAGGCCGCCGAGATCCAGTACGGACGCATTCCCGGCCTGGAGCAGAAGTTGTCGGCGGTCGAGAAGCAGGCCCCGAAAGAAGGAGCCCCGGCGGCCTTGCTGCGCCAGGAGGTGACCGAGGAGGACATCGCGAAGGTGGTGGCCGCGTGGACGGGCATCCCCGTGCAGCGGATGCTCGAGGGCGAGCGAGCCAAGCTGGTGCGCATGGAGGAGCGCCTGGCCGCCCGCGTGGTCGGTCAATCCGAGGCGGTGAAGGCCGTGGCCGACGCCGTCCGCCGGGCTCGTTCAGGTCTGGGCGACCCGGGCCGCCCGATCGGATCGTTCATCTTCCTGGGACCGACCGGTGTCGGAAAGACCGAGCTGGCGCGGGCCTTGGCCGAGTTCCTCTTCGACGACGACCAGGCGATGGTGCGCATCGACATGTCCGAGTACATGGAGAAGCACGCCGTGGCCCGCCTGGTGGGCGCACCTCCCGGATACGTCGGCTACGAGGAGGGCGGCCAGTTGAGTGAGGCGGTGCGTCGCCGGCCCTATTCGGTGGTGCTCTTCGATGAGATCGAGAAGGCGCACCACGATGTGTTCAACCTGCTGCTGCAGGTCCTGGACGACGGGCGGCTCACCGACGGCCAGGGTCGGACCGTGGACTTCAAGAACACCGTGGTGATCCTGACCTCCAACATCGGTTCGGCGATCATCCAGGAGTACTTCCTGGACGCGAAGAACACGCCCGCGGCCCGCCAGACCATGGAGGACAAGGTGCTGGGCGAGTTGCGACGTCATTTCCGGCCGGAGTTCCTGAACCGGGTGGACGACACCATCCTCTTCCACAGCCTCGACGAGTCCCACCTGGGACGCATCGTGGACATCCAGTTGGACCAGGTGATCCGGCGGGTGGCGGGTCAGCAGATCCACCTGCGGGTGACCGACTCGGCCCGCAAGCGGTTGGCCGAGGAGGGCTACGATCCGCAGTTCGGAGCCCGTCCGCTCAAGCGGGCGATCCAGGATCTGCTGCTCAATCCGCTGGCCCAACGCCTGTTGGCGGGAGACTTCAAACCGCGCGATACCGTGGTGGTCTCGGCCGATGCCGCCGGTGATCTGGAATTCTCCGCCGCCGAAACGGGACAGGGTTGAGAGGTCAGGATTTCGGAGCGTGCTGCCCTCGGAACAGGTGTTCCGGGGGCAACCCCGTCAGGCGCTGGATGCCGTTCATCAGGCGGAACAGCGCCCACATCATCATGCCCATGCTGGGGATGACGATGACCGGCCAACTCAGCCAGTTCATGCGACCGAGCTGCTCATTCCACTCCGGGGAGTTCGGCACCGCCTTGAGGAGCCAGATCGCCAGAAAGAAATTGAGGGCCGAACTGAGCAGGAACGACACCGAGAGCAGCCACGAGGCCTCGCGCAGCAATCGTTCGAACGACGCCTCGGCGTTCCGTTGGCGCAGCTCCTCGGCGACCCGGGCCGTGTCCATGAGTTGATCGTTGTACAGCAGGGTCTTCACCAGCGGAGTGTCCGATCGCAGGGTCAGTGGGATGCTCAGGCCGATGATCAAGGGGATGGCCGCCTCCTTGATGGCGAACCACATCGCCGTCGGCTTCCACCACCCGAAGTGTCCACCGAGGGCCATGCCGCCGGTGGCCAGCGTGCCCGCGATGCCCAAGGTCGAGAACAGGTTCCAATGCCGGCGCTTCATCCAGTCCCAGATGCCGTAGCCGAGGGGCAGGGCGAGGGCCGCGACCAAGGCCCACAAAGGACCGAGCCGCTGGGGTTGACTCAGTTTGGACAACACGAGCCCCGGCAGGAAAACGTTGCAGGCCAGATTGAGGAGAAGGTTCTCCTTGGCGGGCGTTGCGGGCTGTGAGGCCGGGACAGGGGTTGGTGATTCGCTGGCGGACATCGAGTGGTGCTGAAACCTGTCGCCGCCAGGATCGAAAATCCAGCAGAGGATCCGGCGCCGAGTCGGGTCGTGTTCCCGATCAGGGGACGACGATGCGGTAGAACAGGCGATCGGAGGGGTTGCCAGCCGGGGTCGGGACCAGCATCGGTTCGTCGGTCTGCCGGTATCGGAAGCGTTCCCTCCACCCGATGAGGTCTTCACTCGATTCGACGATATAGGGCCGGCCGAGGACGTTGAAGAGGTACACACCCAACTGCGGGTCCACGGTTAGCACCGGATTTCCCAGCGATCTCCAAGCGCCATCGAAGACGGTGAAATGGCGAAGATCCCGCCGGTCGCCCGTCCTGAGGAAATAGCCACCGGCATAGAGGCGGCCGTCGGCCCAGGCGAGGGTGCGTACATGGTTGTCCTCGAGCCCCTGATACGCTTCCTGGTTGCGGAGGGAGGTCCAGCGGGTGCCGTCCCAGCGGGCGATGCCCACCACGTTGGTGCTGCCCGGGAGGGTGAAGAAGCCGCCGGCGTAAAGGTTCTGGCCGTCGCTGGCGAGGGTCTGTGCATAGCTCACATAGGGAGGGATGCCCCCGAGACCATCGCCGACGGGAACCCAGCTCGTGCCATTCCACCGGGCCACCCGGCCCCGATCGGTCCCGCCGAAAGTGAAGGCTCCCGAGACGAACAATCCGGAAGGCGAATCGAGAAGGCTCGCGATCGGTTCGTTGAAGATCCCTCCCAACTGTTCCCAGCGGGTTCCGTCGAATCGGAGGACGATTTGGTCCATGAACGCGTGGAGCCCGTTCGGGCCGGAGGCGAACCGGGTCAGGCCCTGGCCCTCCATGGGTTCGCCCACCGGGCCCCATTCGGTCCCGTTCCAACGGGCCAGGTAGGGGCGCTGGATGCCATCGGGTCCTGAGAATCTCGCGCTTCCGAGCAGTTGGCCCTCGTGCACCACCAGGCTTGCTGCCATGCCGTCGGCAAGCCCTTGGTGGATGGCCTTCCAGATGGTGCCGTTCCACAGGTAGGGGAAAGGCACCACGCCGCCCCGTCGGTCGGAGCTGGCCAAGGCCACAAGATTCGTGCCCCAACGCACGACGTGGACGACCTTGCCGGTGAATCCGTTGCCGATGGGGAACCAGTTCGTGCCGTTCCAGCCGGCGATGCGTGCGGCCGGCCGCCCGCCGGCGATCTGGAACTGTCCACCGACGACCAGCGAACCGTCTCCCGGCGCGAGGATGGTGGACACCTCGTCGTCGAAGCCATTGGACGCGGTCGGAAAGAAGAAGTTGTCCGGATCAGCGTCGCTGGAGGCGTCGGAGCGTCCGCGCACATCACGCCCGGTGCATGGCCATCCGTTGCTCGGCATCGGCTGGGTGCCCCGCAAGGCGAAGAACCGGGACCTGCCGTCGGCCAGATAGACGGTGCCATCGAACCCGATCAACGGTGCTCCTAGGTTGTCTCCCTCGGTGGAGAGGCGGAATCTCAGCGTGCCATTGCGGTTCCAGGCGACCAGTCGGTGACCCACCGGGATGAAGAAGGTCCCATCGCCGGCGATCGCTCCGGCTTGGAGGGCGGGGGAATCCACCAGTTGGGTCCAGCGCGGTCGGCCATCGGACTCGTACACGGTCACCCGTCCGACGACCGGCAGATCGGGGTCGGGTTGATCCGCCATGCCGAGGTGGATGGCGCCGTCCGGGGCGATGACCGGTATGCCCGCCCGGCCGGGGAGGTTGATCCGCCATTGGAGGGTGCCATCGGGTCCCAGGGCAATCAGGCGGTTGTTGCCCGCGAACACCAGCGTTCCGGACGGTGCGATCGCTCCGCCGCTGATCGGGGCTCCGAGGCTGTCGGATTCCCAGAGTTTCTCGCCGCTGCTTGAGAAGGCACGCACCCGTCCGTCCACCGCTCCGAGGATCACCTGGGAGAGAGTGGAGATCATCGGGGTGGTAGGGTCCTGGGCACCGATCGCGGAACGCCAACGCAGGGTTCCATCGGCGGTCCGGCGCTCCAGGAAGCCGTCGGACGTGGTGAGGTAGGAGTCGCCCCGACGGTCACGGGCCAGGCCGGTCGCCGCCTGGGCGGTCTCGCTGCTCCAGAGCACGCGCCCGTGTCCGTCCAATGCGGTCAGTCTGCGACCCGCCTGGTTGAGCATCAGCGATCCATCGTCGGCGATCGGGATCCCGTCGTTCATCCAACCGGGAAAGACCCATTGCACCGTGCCGGCCCTGTCTAGTCCGAGCAGGCCGTTGCCGCTCTGCACATAGAGAATGCCGTCGGGTCCGATGGAGGGCCGGGCCGAACGGGTCGCGATTTCCCGGCTCCAGAACACCTCGGGCTCCAGCAGGAATGTCATCGCCGCAGGCGCGGAGGTCGTGGCCCCGAAGGCGTTGCTCGCGACGACCGTATACCGACCCGAGAAGTTGGGGGTGGTGGCCGAGAGGGTGAGGACCGGGCCATCGGCCCCGCTCACGGGTCGACCATCGAGAAACCAGGTGTAGGTGGTCGGAGTCGTGCTGAGGGATTCCACGACACTGGAAAAGGCCGTTCCCGCGTTGGTGGTGACCGAGGTGGGATGGCTGATCCACAGCGGCGCAGCCCCGGGCGACGCGGCCTTCACCAAGACCGTCGCAGATTCGGCGCTGCCACCGCTCTCGTCGATGACCCGAGCCGTCAACGGGGAAACTCCCGGCGGCGGGGTCGCCCATCGCGAGCCGAAGGGGGCGTCGGTGGCGACGGCCACGAGATTCGTGCCCGATCGGTACTCGACCCGAACGATGGTGCCACCCTCGGTGCCGATCTTCACCGACAGGGGGACCCCTTCATCGGTGCGATGGATCTTCGTCGGGTCGGGGTCCACCAGCGTGACGGTCGGTCGGGAGCGGGCCCGGCCGTTGAGCCGGGTATTGCCGTTCACCATGGGCCAACCGCCGCCTTGGATCCGGAGATCGGTCTGGATGGCGTACAGTTCCCCGGAACCCGACAAGGCCAGAACCAGGCCCGATGGGGTGATCGTCAGGCCGCCCGAGAGCCGGAGGTCGACGGAGACTCGGCCGGACAGCACTCCGTTCGTGCCATAGAAGAGCACCTGGCGTTCATATCCCGGAACCACCAGGGATCCGGAGGCGCTGAGGATCGGGGTGCTGGAAATGCCCACGGAAACCGGACGGTTCCACAGTTTCTGCCCGGTCACGCTCACGGCGAAGAGTCCCGTGTCGAAAGTGCCGAAGTAGGTGGTGCCGTTGCCGTCCACCACCGGTGATGCGTTCTCGAGCTGGCCCTGGAACTGGTACTGCCAGGCCAGCGAGCCGTCTTCGTTGAAGCACCGGAGGAATCCGGGATAGTGGAGCACCCGGATGCGTCCATCATCGCCGATTGCGGGCGTCCCGATGACGAAGCCCGGATAGGCCACCCGCCATCGTCGGGTTCCGTCGGGCGCGAAGCACTGGAAACCTCCATCGAAGTCGGCGATGAGGATGGACCCGTCGGACCGGACCACCGGGGAGCTGTTGGAGAAGGGGGACGCCTGCTTCACCGACCAGACCCGGGTGCCATCCGGGCGGACCGCGTGCAGGGATCCGTCGCGATCCCCGAAGTACACCGCGCCCTCCGCGCCCACGGCCGGGATGTGGATGACCTCGTGCGTGAGTTTGATCTCCCACCGTCGGGTCCCCTGCGGTTCCAGGCAGACCAGTCGGCGGTCGCTCGTGATGCAGTAGAGTTCGCCCCGATTGCCGATCACCGGGGCGGAGTATGCGGCGCTGCGGTCGCTGTATCCCCAGACCACCCGGCCGGTCCCGTCGAGAGCCACCACCACGTTCGTGCCGTCGGTCGAGCTCGAGTAGATGGTGCCATCGGGTCCCACGGCCACGGGAGACCTGCCCGTCTGGACGAGGTTCCTCATCCAGACCTTCGTGGGAGGCGATATTGCTTGTCCGATCGCCGAGACGGTCAGGCCGATCAGAAGCAGGAGAATCGAATGCAGGGTGGATTTCATCTCGATGGAATTCGCCGGAGGAGTCGATCCCCATGTAACGGGTTGTCAACGGTTTACCGATCCCCGGAACACATAGGAACCCGGCACGGAGGGCCGGGGATCCGGCGCACAGGAAGCAGATGTCGTGGAATCGGAGGAACCGGGAGTCGGAGGGAGAACGAGGGGATCTGCTTGGCGTGCGGGCGGGGGATGGGCTTTCATCGAACAACGATGTTGCGATCATTGAGTCTGGCGTTGGCGGTATCGTGGGTGCTGGTTCCGGCCGCTGGCTGGGCGGCCGATGCCGATGCGGCGCTGCGGGCCTTCTACCAGCGGCGTCTGGACACCGCGTTTCGCCTGGAACCCACCACGGCCACCCTCCTGGGCGATCACCGGTTCGATGATCAATTGGAGGACGTCTCCAAGGCCTCCCGGGCGCGATGGGTGGCCGAGACCCGCGCCTGCCTCAAGGCCCTGCCCAAGGAGGTGGATTACCGGTCCCTCAGCCGCGATGGGCAGATCGATTTCGAGATCTTCAAACACGACCTCGAGGCTTCGTTGTGGTTGAACGACAACACCCGACCCTTCGAGGACGATCCACGGGTGTACGGCGCCTATGTCAGCGACAGCGTGTATTCGCTGCTCGCCCAGTCGACGCTGCCGAAGGAGACCAACCTCCGGAATGCGATCGCCCGTATGCGCAAGATCCCGGCGATCCTCGACGAGGCCGAGCGGACCCTGCGGCATCCGCCGAAGTCCATCCTCGAAACGGCCATCCGGCAGAACAAGGGGGCCATCGCGTTCTACGAGTCGGAGGTCTTGGAGCTGGCCGGCCAAACGCCGCAGCGCGCCGAACTCCAGGCGGCCGCCGCACCGGTGGTGGCCCGACTGAAGCGGTTTCAGGAGTTCCTCGAGAAAGACCTGATGGCCCGGGCGACCGGAGAGTGGCGGTTGGGGCGGAAACGGTTCGCTCAGAAACTCGAATGGGTGCTGGATGCCGGCGTGGGCGCCGACCAGGTGCTGGCCGATGCCGAGTCGGAGTTCGTCCGGGTGAATGGCGAGTTGCGGGTGATTTCCCGTCAGCTATGGAGCCGGTATTTTCCGAAGCAGCCCATCCCCCCGGATGATACCGAAGGCCGTCGCCTGCTGGTGGCCCGCGTGATCGAGGCGGTGAGCCAGGAGCACGGTGCCGCCGAAGCCTTGGTCGGCGACGCGCGCGCTTCGGTCGATCGAATCAAGGCCTTCATCCGCGAACGGGACATCCTCCGCCTGCCCGAGCCCGACCGATGTCAGGTCATCGAGATGCCCGAGTTCAAGCGGGGCAACTCTCTGGCCTACATGGAATCGGCCCCTCCCTTGGATCCGGCGGCGGTGAGCTTCTATGCGGTCAGTCCGCCACCGGCCGACTGGGGAGCCGATCGGGTCCGGAGCTTCCTGGAGGAGTACAACCGGCACATGCTCCAGATCCTCACGATCCACGAGGCCTATCCGGGCCACTACGTGCAGCTCGAGTACGCCAATCGATCGACCTCGCCGATCCGGCGCGTGCTCCAATCGGGAGCGTTTGTCGAGGGGTGGGCGGTGTACACCGAGCAGATGATGCTCGATCAGGGCTACGCCGACGGGGATCTGCGGGTGCGACTGATGCAGCTCAAGTTCTACCTGCGAGCCGTGGTGAACGCGATCCTCGACCACCGGTTGCATTGCAGTCGCATGACCGACGAGGCGGCCATGGACCTGATGGTGAAGGGGGCGTTCCAGTCCGAGGGCGAGGCCCGCCTGAAGCTCATCCGCGCCAAGCAGACCAGCACCCAGTTGAGCACCTACTTCGTGGGTCGGATGGCCCATCACCGTCTGCGGCAGGAGATCGAACGGGAGATGGGAGACCGCTTCGAACTGGGGCGCTACCACGAGGCGGTGATCAGCCACGGATCGGTGCCGACCAAGTACCTGCCGGAACTGGTGAGGGCCCGTTTGAAGCAGCCCCGCTGAACCCACGGGCACCACCCGCTCAGCGCAGCAGCAGGACCACCCGCGAGTGGGCGAAGACCACGTCCGGATCGCGTTGCAGGGCCTCGAAGTAGCTGCGCGGAAACCCGTGGCCTTCTTCCGAGGCGACCAGCATGCGGCGGGTTTGGGCCATCAATCCTTCGGCATCGGCGGCCGAGACGGGGATGCGGCGGTCGAGGGCTTCATCGATGCTGACGATGTGACGCGACAGCGGGTGCAGCCAGGCGAACCAGGGGTCGTCGGACAGGAGGCGGAGGAAGTGGTTGGGCGAAGGGATCGGCCCGACCGCCGCCTCGTAGCCGACCCGCTCGGATTCCAGGAGGGTCTTGTGGAGTTCCAGCAACGCCTCGCGGACTTCCTTCAATCGGGCCGGGGTCTCTTTCACCATCGCCCACCAGAGTCGCGCTGAAACGCCCGGAGGGCAAACCGGGATCCGGGCGGCCGATCCGGGAATGGCGGACTCCGGCGAGGACCCCTGTTCAAGAGGGACGCCAACGGAGGTTGCGGCGGAGGGTCTCGACCAGCGCGCACGCGAAGATCATGCCCGCCAGCATTCCCAGGCTCATGCCCGCGTAGGCGATGAGGAATTGGTGGGGGTGTCCCGGGCCTGCCCAACGGAGCGCGACCGTCGCGCCCCAGTCCATGCCGCCGGCCATCGACACGGCCAGTGCCGCCGCGACCGCCCATCGCAGTCCGGCCCGAGGCCAGGCGAGGATCGCGGTCTTCATGAAAGGGAGTCCGCCCGCGACCATGGCCACGGTCATCCAGGGGACTCCCGATCCGAAGCCGAAATGGCGGTGTCCCGAGCAGCACAGGCAGATCCCGTCGCGCATCACCCGGTCGAAGCCGGCATCGACCCACCAACCCACGAGCATGGCGAGGTTGGCCGGCCCGAGCATGCCCCAAACCATCGGACCCCAGTCGCTGGGCCGCAGGCCCGGGGGGCGGTTCTCCGTCGCCGTTGCGGGCGCACCGCTGGAGAACCAGGCGCCGAGGATCGCCAGCGCGACCGCCAGCGATGCCGGTCCGGGCGTGAGGTGGCCCAGCCAGATCAGCAGCGGCGGTTGCAGAAGGAAGCCCGCCCGCAGCATCCACGGGTGCCACCGGTTGCGGCGAACGCTCTCGGGCGGCTCCGTGGGGTGGCAGGAAGCTCCCCTCCAGGCCCGCCACCCGACCACTGCGCTGCTGCCTCCCATCAGCAGGGCCGCCACCACCGGGTGCAGGTTTCCCGTGGCGGCCAGCACCATGCCGATCCCGTTGTAGGCCACGGCGAAGCGGAGGTTCCCGCGGATGGAATCGCGAACCGCCCGGGCCAACGCCACGGCCTCGGGGATCTGTCGGAGATCGCCGCCGCACAGGATCACCTCGGCGGTGGCGGTGGCCAGCGGCGCCCCCTCCAGCAATCCGATGCCGACATCGGCGGCCGCCAGCGCCGGGGCGTCGTTGATCCCGTCCCCGATGAAGAGGACCCGGTGCCCTTCGGCCTGCCAACGCTGGACCCTCTCGGCCTTCTCGACCGGGCTCAGGCTGCCGTCGAACCGGCCGTCCGCCTCCAAGGCGGCCAAATCCGGCAGGGCCTCCCGGATGCGTTCGGGCCGGTCACCGGACAACACCCGTGGGGTGACGCCCATGCCTTCCAGGGTTTCCAGGGTGGCGGCGGCGGAGGATCTGGGACGCTCGCGAACCAGGGCCACCGCCACGGGTCGGCCCGCGGCCGATACCCACACCCGGCTCCCTGTTCCCACGAGGCGGGCCTCGAGGGCCGGCTCGTCCCCGGATTCCCAGGCCCAGTCCCGCTGGCCGATGCGCACCGTGATGGTGGCTTCCTGTCCCACGCGGACGCGGGCCTCGACCCCACGGGCCGGGACGACCTGGAATCCCTCGACGCGGATCTCCGCCGAAGGATCCGGTCGCCATCCGTGGAAGGCGCGGGCGATCGGGTGGTGGCTGAGGGATTGCACCGCGCCGATGACCGCCATCCAGCGTGCGCGTTCGGTCGCGTCTCCCGCGGTGACTCCATCGATCAGGCTCAGCCGCGGTTCGGTGAGCGTCCCGGTCTTGTCGAAGGCGGCGAGGGTCACCGAGGCGAGGCGTTCCAGCGCACGGGCATCCCTCACCACGAGCCCCCGGGCGGCCAGGGTGGCCATGCCCTGCCAGAGTCCCAGCGGCGTGGCGAGGCCCAGGGCGCAGGGGCAGGCCACCAGCAGCACCGAGAGTCCGCGAAAGAGCCCTGCGGCCCAATCGCCCTGCGATCCCGACCATAGAAACGCACCGAGGGCCGTCAGGATCACCACCGGGAGGAAGATGCGGGCCAGCCGGTCGGCCTGCTCCTGGGCCCGGCTCGACGACAGGGTGGCTCGCGAGGCCTCGACCCGTCGGATCAGCGCGTCGAGGCCCCGCTGGAGGCCCTGGTAGCGGCTCTCGATGATCAGTTCGGCGTCTTCGCTGAAGGCGCCCGCCTTCACGAGGTCCCCGACCCGTCGCACCACCGGTTCGGGTTCACCGGTCAACGGAGTCTCCCGCACGAAGCCCTCGCCCCGGATCACCACGCCATCGATGGGGACGGGTTCCCCCGGAAGCACCCGGATCCGGTCGCCCACGACGATGTCCCGCACGGGGACCATCGCCTCGGGGGTGCCCATCCTGCGGGCCTGGGCGAAGGTCTCGTCGAGTCGGCGGGTCTCGCGCAGGGCCCGTTCCCGGGCGCCCGCCGTCAGGGCCTTGCCCGCGCTATAGACCGTCAGGAGCACGGCCACCACCTCGTAGTACACCGGTCCGGAACCCCGGAAGCTCGACAGCAGCGACGCCCCGAACGCGCCCAGCACGCCCGAGACGAAGAGCAGTTCGAGGCCCAGGCTCCGTCGGCAGGCGCAGTCCCAGGCGGCCCGGACCAGTGGGGCGCCCAGCAAACCGAGGACGGCGAGGGTCGAGACGATCAGCAGACCGTGCAGGCCGTGGCGTACCGCCCCCTCGGGTTCCGAGAGATTCAGGGCGAAACCGACGAGCATCGTCTGGCTGGCGATCACCGCCCCCACGACGATGCGGAAGATGGCGCGGCCTCGTGCGGGGTCCCGTTCGCCGGAGTCCGCGGGGCGTTCCCCCAGCAGGCGACACCCATAGCAGCAGTACTGGTCGTGGCCGGGGCCCGCGGAGCGTTCGGCGCGGGGCAGGGGGCCCTGGCAGTGGGCACACAGCGCCGTTGCGGGAATGGGTTCGATACCGGACATGGGTGCGGTCGCGGGCTAGGGTTCCGGTGTCTTCCTCGCGGAACGGACCACCGACAGGGTCAACGGTCCCGGGATCAGGCTCCGGAGAAGGTCGGATTTCCGTTCGGCCGCGGACCATTCCTCGTCGATCTGGCCGGGGGCCTCCGCCCTCAGTTCCACCCTGTTGCCAGAGCGGACCACCGTGATGCCGCGGACCGCCCCGAGGTGACGGCGGTCCCATCCGTCGGCGGTGCGCAGGCAGGCGGCCATCCAGCGCACCCGGTCCTGGTCGGTCTGCGAAAGGCCGAGGAGATCCTCGTGGCCCGGATCGGGCAGGGCTTTGCGGTGGTAGCGGGCCGTGGCGGCCACGCAACGCACCTCGTCGGGCGTCAGCGCCGTCCACGGGAACTCTCGGATGAGCCGGGCCGAGGCCTTGTGGTGTCCGCGCCCCCCGGGTCCGGTGGCCGACCAACCGGTGTCGTGCAGCAACGCGGCGCATTCCAACAACCGCCGCTCGGCCGGTCCGTACCGATGGATCGGGCGCAGGCCGTCGAAGAGCTCCAGGGCCAGACGGGTGACCTGCCGTGCGTGTTCGGGCTCGCGCTCGTGGCGGGCCAGCAGTACGGCCGTCTCCTGCTGCAGTGGGGTGGCGCTGGGGTTCATGCCCGGGCGACCCGGATGGAATCCGAGTCGGGCGGGGTTGTCGCCTCCGGAGTGGACCCGCGGCTCTTTTGCGCTTCCGCCGGGGCTGCCCCGCCGCGATTCTCCGGACCCATGGAGACACCCGACCAGTTGCGTGAACTCTTCCGCATGCAGAAGGCCCTCAATGCCCGGATCGGCGTCCACACCGACGCCATGACCGAGGCCGAGAAGACCCAGTGGATCCTCAACTACTGCCGGGCCATATCCCAGGAACTGGCGGAACTGACCGACAGCGTGCCCTGGAAGTGGTGGGCCAAGTACCAGAAGTTCGACGAACAGAACGCCCGGGTCGAGGTCGTGGACTGCCTCCATTTCCTGATCAGCATGGCGCAGGTCCTGGGCATGAGCGCCGACGATGTCTTCGCGGCCTATGTGAAGAAGAACGAAGTGAACCTCAAGCGTCAGGATTCGGGTTATCAGGCCAAGGATGCCGACGATTCGCGTCATATCTGAGGCTGGAGGCCCTCGGATTCCGAGGCCGGATTGGACAGCGGGCCGATGCTGTGGCAGTCAATGCGTGGCGCCCGACCCAGCGCCGGGTCGTGCGCATTCCTGAAAGCCCGGATCAACCATCCATCCCCCCAACGCCACCGCACCATGCCCCTGTCCAAGCCCCCCCTGGCCGAGAAGCTCCACCGCAGGATCCCGCCCAGCCAACGGCCCGATCTGGCCGGCGTGCTCATCCCCGAGGCCGACCTGCAGAAGCGCATCGCGCTCATGGGTCGGGCCATCGCCCGCGACTACGCCGGCAAGGATGTGCTGGTCGTCTCGTTGCTCAGCGGCACCGTGCTCTTCCTGGCCGACCTGCTGCGCCGACTGCCCTTCCCGCTGCGCGTCGATTTCCTGGGTGTCTCGAGCTACGGCATGGGAACCGAGTCGGGCAACCTGGTCTTCAACAAGGAACTCAAGCTCGACGTGCGCGGCGCCCATGTCCTGGTCGTCGACGACATCCTCGACACCGGCAAGACCCTGCGCGCGGTGACCGGGAAGATCGCCGCCATGAAGCCCGCCTCGATCCGCACCTGCGTGCTCCTCGACAAGAAGGAGCGCCGGGTGGGCAGTTTCGATGCAGACTACGTGGGCTTCCGGATCCCGAACCTCTTCGTCGTGGGCTACGGCCTCGATTTCGCGGAACGCTACCGCAACCTGCCGTTCGTCGGGGTTCTGAAACCCGAGGTGTACGCCCCGGCCGAGTCGCCGGCCCGCAAGGCCTCCGCATGACGATCCCGGTCACATTCTGGTCGTATTTCGCGGACCTGGCCGGTCGCGCAGAGATGAAGGTGGAGCTGCCCGACGGGGCCACCGTCGGGCAACTGCTCGAGGCCGTGTACCGGGACCACCCGGTCCTGGCGGACCTGCGACGTTCGACCCTCATCGCCGTGGGGGTCGAGTACCAGGACGCGTCCCATGTCCTGAACGGGGGCGATCAAGTTTCGCTCTTTCCACCCGTCCAAGGCGGATGAAACGCTTCCTTTCCATCACCACCGACCCCATCGACGAGGCGCGCCTGACGGTTCAGAGAAGCCTTTCTCCGGGGATGGGCGCGGCGGTGTCGTTCTCCGGGGTCGTCCGGGGCCGGGAGGGCGAGGAGCCGATCCTGGCGCTCGACTACAGTTGCTTCGTCCCCATGGCCGAACACCAGTTCCAGAGGTTGTTCGACCGCTTGGCCGAGCGGGGCACGGTGGAATCGGTGCGGTTGGTGCACCGCATCGGGCGGGTGGCCGTGGGCGAGGCCTCGCTCTGGGTCGAGGTGATCTCCGCCCATCGCGCCGAGGCCTTCGACGCCTGCCAGTGGCTCATCGACGAGATGAAGCGGGTGGTCCCCATCTGGAAGAAGGTCGTGCCGGTCACCGGCGACCCCTCCGGTTCAGATCGCCACCCACCGGCCTGACCGGCTGGACCGCAGCACCGCCTCGCACAGGCGCACCTCGTGATGACCGTCGTCGGCCGTCGCGAACAGCACCGGTGTCTTGCGACCGCTGGCGATGTGCTCGTACACCGCCCGATACTGCATCTTGTGGCTGTCCGGGAACCCCTCGGGATGTCCGCCCGGGGTGTCGGTGAATCCGGCCACGTCCTCCAGGAATCCGGGGGTGCCGCGCTGGAGCACCTCGTTGGGTCCGTCACGCCGGCCGACGAGGATCTCGTTGGGTTGCTGGAAATCCCAGCGGGCGCTGCCGCGGGTGCCGTAGATGCCGAGGGAAAGGCTGCATTTCCAACCGGCGGCCACCTGCGAGATCGAGGCGTTGGCATGCACGTTCTCGGCGAATCCGTGGTCCGATCGTCCGAAGCGGAGCAGCACGCTGCCGAAGTCCTCCGTGTCCACCGCGTAGGGGGTTGCGGAACCCTTGCCCGCCTTGGCGAAGGTCTGGATGGCCCCCTTCGGCCGGAAGCGGGTCTTGTGAAAGGTCTCGAGATGCGCAAAGACCCGCTCGGCCCGGCTTCCCAGGATGAACGAAACCGCGTCGATCCAGTGGGTGCCGATGTCGCCCACGGCGCGTAGTTTGCCGCCTTCTGAGGCCAGCAGGCGCCAGTTGAAGTCGGTGTCGTGGAGGAGCCAGTCCTGGAAGAAATGGCCCTGCACGTGGATGATCCGGCCGAGATCGCCCCGGGTCACCATCGCCCGCATCTGGAGGATGGCCGGAAAGAACCGGCACATGTAGTTCACCGCGAAGACCGGCGCGCCGGGTTTTCGGACGGCGGCGACCACCCGGGCCGTCTCCCGGGAGTTCATGCCCAAGGGCTTCTCGCAGACGACGTGCTTGCCCGCCCGCAGCGCCTTCAGCGACTGCTCCACATGGGCCTTGTTCGGGGAGGTGATGTGGATCACGTCCACGTTCGGGGATCGCACCAGTGCATCGACATCGTAATCCCCATGCACCTCGGGGATGCCCCATCGGGCGGCGCATTCCCGCGCGGAGGCGGTCGAACCGCAGACGGCGTTGACCTGCACACCCAGGCGTTTGAGGGCCTCGATATGGACGGGACCGATGAAGCCGGTGCCGATGATGCCGGCGCGGAGCGGGTGCAGGGGGATCATGAGGAGGGTGCTTGGGCGGTGGCGTTTCAGGACGAGATGGGACTCCCGCTCCCTCGGGGACCGAGAATCCTCTTCGGGTTCGGGGTGGGTCCCCAGTGGAACCCAGATCGTGCCATCTGGGAATCCCCGAAGCGGTTCGCCGGACGATCGGGCGAGCGCATGGGGGGGGCCGACCTCCGAGGTGCATGGGGTAGAACCCGTCCCCGAACCCCCACTGATAAATCAGTATTCCTGCCGGGGGCGAATGAGGATCCGGCCTATGGGATTCCAACAGAGGATTCTTCCACTTCCCAACGGCTACTAATATACATTTGACCAACTACATCGGATTGCTATACCTCCTCCGTCCGTTTGGAACATGTAGTGTCGGCGTCACGTTGACGGTTTGTGGAGGTCGCTCAGTTATGTCCCCGCAATTGAAGTCTGCTGGTGCAGTTTCCCTCACTCGGTTGAAGAGCGGCCAAAAGTCGTATGGATAACAATTCCCGTTTGTTTGTGGGAAACCTGTCCTACCAGACGCAGGAACGTGACCTCCAGGATCACTTTTCGGCGGCCGGTGTGGTCACCAATGTCAACCTGATGCTCGATCGCGTGACCGG
>JBEGWF010000103.1:0-24306 GCA_041177965.1 Verrucomicrobiota bacterium
CCCGTGATGAGTTCGGGCGGGGTGACATCGAACCCCGGGTTGCGGGCGGTGCTGCCGGGATTGGCGATCCGCACGTAAGCCCGCCGGCCGGGGCTGCCGCCCTTGCCCGGGAGCGTTCCCCAGGCTCCTAGCACCTCGTCGCCGGAGCGGTCCTCGATGGGGATCTCCAGGCCCGAGGCGAGTTCCCAATCGATGGTCGAGAGCGGGATGGCCACGTAGAAGGGGATGCCATGCCGATGGGCCAGCACCGCCTTGGTGTAGGTGCCGATCTTGTTGGCCACCTCGCCGGTCTTACCGAGCACCCGGTCGCTGCCCACGATCACCAGGTCGATCTCGCCCCGGCTCATCAGGAATCCGGCCGCCGAGTCGGCGATGACCTGGTGCGAGACGCCCTGTTGGGCCAGTTCCCAGGCGGTCAGCGAGGCGCCTTGGCATCGCGGCCGCGTCTCGTCGCAGTACACGTGGAACTTCCGGCCGGCCGCCTGGGCCGCGTAGATCGGTGCCGTGGCGGTGCCGATGTCGACGAAGGCCAGCCATCCGGCGTTGCAGTGCGTGAGCACCCGCATGCCCTCCCGGATCAGGGGCGCCCCGTGTTCGCCTATCGCCCGGCAATGCTCGACATCCTCCTCGGCGAATCGTGCAGCGGCCGCGAAGGCGATGTCCTGTCGCTCGGAAACGGTCGTACCGAGGCCCATCGCCTCTCGGACCGCATTCATGGCGTTGACCGGGTCGACCGCGGTGGGTCGCGCATGCTTCAGGGTCTGGTACACCCGCTCCAGGTGGGCCTCGAAGCGGTCCAATCGGGTGCCGCGGAAGGTGCGCGCGCCCTGGGCGAGACCGTAGGCGGCGGTTGCCCCGATGGCTCCGGCACCCCGGACGACCATGGTGGTGATCGCCTCGGCCGTCTCCCGGTAGTCCCTCGTCCGGACGAGTCGGAACTCATGGGGCAGCAGGCGCTGCTCGATCAACTCCACGGCGTTGGCCATGGGATCGAAGGTGACGGTGCGATGGTGCTGGCGCCGGCCCCGGAGCGTGACATTCATGGGCCGACGCTAGGCCAGGGAGCGGGCGCACCCAAGCCCGGAGGCGGGGGCGGACCGCATCGCGGAGGCCCCGTCAGGCCACCTTGGCCTTGATGCGTTTGCCGCCGAATTCGGCGCGCTTCAATCGCGAGACGAACGAGGCCGCGCGGTCGCCGGGCACCTCCACGAACGTGTGTCGCTCGCGGATGTCGATGCGGCCGACCGAGGCGGCCGGCTCGCCGGTGGTGCCCAGGATGAAGGTGCGGAGCGATTCCGCCGTGGCTCCCTGTTCCTCGCCGGCGCTGATCCACAGACGGGTGATCCCCACCGTCGGTGGGTTTGCCGGGGATCGGGAGTCGACCGCCTCCGCATCGTTCGGACGGGGCGCGTTCGGAGCCGGGGTGGTGACCGGCGCGGGCGGTTTGGAAGGTTTCGGCGCCTTGGGGGAGCGCGGGGGCTGCGCCGGAGCGGGGGCGGCACCCGACGGCGGGCTGGGGGGTTCGGCCGGGATCACGGATGAGGTCCTCGGCACGGTGGGCGGGACGAAGGGGACCGCGGCCGGAACCGAGGGTTTGACCGCGCGCGGCAATTGGTGCTTGGCCCGGTCGGTGCGTGAGACCTCCGCTGCCGGGGGTTCGAATCGTCGGGGCTGCGGTGCCGGTGCCGTTGGGGCGGATACCGCTGGCGGGGTCGGGGCGGACACCGGTGGTTCCACCCGGGCGGGTGTTTTCCGGGCTGGCGGGGGTGGCTGGGATGTCGGTGCCACCGGCGCTGAAGGGGTGGGGCTCGACGGGGCGACGCCCGCGGCTGCGGCGGAGCGAGGAGCCTTCGCCGCCTTGGCCGGTCGGGAGGGCTCGTCCCCGGGTTTCGCCACCAATCGGTGGATGGCGGCGCTGGCGACGTCGAGCGAATCGAATCCCTCCTCGAGCAGCGCCTCGATCACGTGGTCGTAATGGCGGAAATCCCCCGCCTGGAGGGTTTCGCGGAGGCCCTTGAGGAACTGGTCGCGGCGGGCGTCCTCGATCTCGCCGAGGCTGGGGATCTCGCCACGGCGCATGCGCTGGCGGGTGAAGCGCTCGATGTCGCGGATGAGGAACACCTCCCGACCGCTGGCGAAGGAGATGCCCATGCCGTTGCGTCCGGCCCGGCCGGTGCGTCCGATGCGGTGGACGTAGTCCTCGGCGTCGTAGGGGAGGTCGAAATTGAACACCACCTGGATGTCGTCGACATCGATGCCGCGGGCCGCCACGTCGGTGGCCACCAGGAAGCGGAGCCCACCGGAGCGGAACTTGCCCATCACGCGGTCGCGGGAGGCCTGGGGCATGCCGCCGTGGATGCAGTCGGCCGTGTAGCCCGCGCCGATGAGTTCCTCGGTCAGTTCGTTCACCACCCGCTGGGTGTTGGCGAAGATGATGCCCAGGGTCACGTCGTGCAGGTCGATGAGCCGGGTGAGGGCCTCGAACTTCCAGCGGCGATCCACCTCGAAATACACCTGTTCGATGGTGGGGACGGTCAGGGCCTTGGCCTCGATGCGGACCCGCACCGGTTGGCGGGTGTATCGGGCGATGAGCTCCTCGATGGGTCGCGGCACGGTGGCCGAGAACATCACGGTCTGCCGCTCCGCCGGGGTGGAGGAGAGGATCTTCTCGATGTCGTCGCGGAAGCCCATGTTCAGCATCTCGTCGGCCTCGTCGAGGATGACGGTCTTGATGCCGCCCAGTTGCAGGGTCTTGCGGTCGATGTGGTCGATGATGCGGCCCGGGGTGCCGATGATGACGTTGGCCCCGGCGCGCAGTCCCGAGAACTGGCGCTCGTAGCTCTGCCCGCCGTAGATGGGCAGCGGTTTCACTCCCCGTTTGAAGAACGCCAGTTTGTGGACCTCCTCGCTGACCTGGATGGCCAGTTCGCGGGTGGGGCAGAGGATGAGGACCTGGGGGCCTGCCGCCGTGGGGTCCATCCGTTCGATGGCGGGGATGGCGAAGGCGGCGGTCTTGCCCGAGCCGGTCTGGGATTGTCCGACGATGTCCTGACCCGTCATCAGGACCGGGATGGCCTCGGCCTGGATGGGGGAGGCCTGTTCGAATCCCAGGCGTTGGACGGCCTTGAGGATTTCTTCGGACAGACCGAGTTCGGAAAACAGCTTCGTGCTCATTCGCAGGGACGGAGTCTAGCAGACCTCGCCGCCTCACCGCGAAGCTTTTCGCTCGGCTGGGCTCCGCGGGACCAGGCCTGTGCTCGCGGGAAGCTCGGGGGAGGATGGGGTCTTCGCGCGATGCGCGAGGGGGATGGGGTGATCGCTTCCGAAGCTCGCTCAGGCCCGATCCCGCTCCGCTGCGGTTTGGCTCCGCGGGATCAGGCCTGTGCTCGCGGGAAGCTCGGGGGAGGATGCGGGCCATTGACACCGGCGGATGGATTGCTTCCATGGAGACCAGCTCCCCCTTGGTCCAATGAATCGCCCGAATCGCGTCCGTGCCGCATTCACCCTGATCGAACTCCTGGTGGTGATCGCCATCATCGCCATCCTCGCCGGGATGCTGTTGCCCGCGCTGGCCAAGGCCAAGTCGAGGGCCAATCAGACCCGTTGCATGAACAACCTGCGTCAGGTGGGTCTGGCGCTGGTGCAGTACGTCCAGGATCACCATCGATACCCGGGGCATTACCTCGTGACCCAGGGGCGGATCATCTACCCGCAGCGACTCCTGCCCTACTGCGCCTCCAACCTGATGGTCTGGAACTGCCCGACCGAGAGCCCGAAGTACTTCTGGACCAACGACGTCAAGACGGGGCAGCCCTTGGTGCTGACGCCGAGCACGGGCTTCACCTACGGCTACAACGACTGGGGTGGCGTGTCCGAGTTCAGCAAGCCTTATCAAGGTCTGGGGGGCGACATCGGCGGGGGGTCCGAACCTTGGCACATCGAGCCGGTGGAATCGTTCGTCAAATCCCCCTCCGACATGATCTGCCTGGCCGACAGTCGCTCCGACGCCGTCTGGGACACGGCCATCGATCCGGCCGACGGTGATCCCAAGGGTCCCGAACAGTCCGAATGGCCCAGCAGCCGCCATGGGGGGTCCGGCGCACCCAAGCCCGGCAGCGGCAAGATCAAGTCCAGCCAGGGCGGCGGTGCCAATTTCATGTTCTGCGACGGTCATGCGGAGTTCATCCGGCAGGACCGAGCCGTTTCGAGGGATCCCGCCATGCGGGCCCGCTGGAATGCCGACAACGAGCCGAGGCTCACTCAATGACCCGGAAGGGGTTCCTGATGGATCCGAGGGACCCGTGGGATCCGAGGGATCCGTGGGCGTGACCCGACGCCATCGTGGACCGTCCCGGGTCCGGTTTCCTCGACCGGAATCCGAACGCTCCCGTGGATGACGGCCGTCCCGGTCGCGCTCGGCGGTCGGGTCCCCGGTTCGGTCAGGTGCTCTTGCCAGATCTGGGATTCGCCCGCTTTCCGAGGTGTTCCGTTTCAAGGCCCCCGTGGTTGCAGGGACGGGTGCGTTTCCGACCGGCAAGCCCGACCGGCAAGCCCGGCGGGGATCACAGGCGGGGCGGAGCGGGCAGGATGGGGGCGGCGCCCGGGAACACGCCTCGTGTCTGCAGCGTTCGTCGCCAGACACGTCCATCGGCCAGCAGGTGCAACTCGTTCCGGGTGGGTCCGCCGAAGGTGAGGCCTTGGATGTTCGTGAGACGCTGCGGCGGAGCGATGATGCCGTTGACCCTTCCGGCTTGGTCGAAGACCTGGATGCCCATGGGGGTCGCCGCGTAGAGTCGGCCGGCGGTGTCGACGCACAGGCCGCCGACGCCGGAGCCGACGGCATCGTCGGGCAGGTGCAGGTGGAAATACGGCTGTTCCAGGGTCGGGACTCCGTCGCGGGAGATCTGGAAGCTGGTGATGAGTTGTCGGCGTCGGTCTCCGACGTACAGCAGGGTCTGGTCGGGGGACAGGCACAGCGCGGTCGGTGTATCGAGTCCGGTCAGGGGATGGTGCCGGAGACGGCCTGAGGGTGGTTGGTGCGACAATCTGCGGGCTGCGCTGTCGACGCGGTAGGCATGGCCATCGGATCGGATCGTCGAGGCGGCCGCGAAGGCGGAGAACCGGGGTTTGAGTCGGCGGGCTTCCGTGCGGTCGAGGGCGATGCTTCGGGAGCCTTCCAATCGCTGGAAGCCCTGTGCGGTTTCCGCGAAGACGGTGCCGTGGTCGTCGGCCCAGAGTTGACGGGCGGGGGGCGTCGTCACGGGGGTCCAGAGCTCGCCGGAGGCCAGCACTTCCCGGGTGAGCGGTTGTCGTGATCCCTGGCCGGCCTTCACGGGCTGGGGGTGGTCCTTCCACAGCCAGCGGAGCGCCTCCGGGAAGACGCTTCCGGCCTGCTTGCTGTCGTGGCCGCCGGTGCCCCAGGCCTTCTCCAGTTCATAGCCGGAGAATTCCAGGGCGCTGTGCATGTCGAGGTTGGCGATCCACCAGTTGCCGCCGTAGATGTTCTGGTCGTTCGATCCGTCCTGGAGGAAGACGCGCAACGGTTTCGGTTCGGTCTTTCGGATGAGGATCGGATAGGCGTTGCCGCCCCGGAGTCCGACGTAGGTGCCGATGGTGCTGAAGACCCGCCGGAAGAGGTCGGGGCGTTCCCAGGCGGCGGTGAATGCGGCGATGGCCCCGCTGGAGGCGCCGGCGATGGCGCGGCCGTCGGGATCATCGGTGAAGGCGACGGTCTTGCGGACTTCCGGGAGCAGTTCTTCGGCGAGGAACCGGGCGTAGCGGTCGCCGAGGCCGTCGTATTCGTAGCTGCGGTTGTAGCGGGGGAGGGCGTTGGTTCCGCCGGTCGACGGCACGACGCCGGGGTTGATGAAGACGCCGATGGTCACCGGCATGTCGCCGCGGGCGATGAGGTTGTCGAAGACGATGGGGGCGCGGAACGAGCCGTTGGTGGACACGTAGCCACCACCGTCCTGGAAGACCATCAGGCAAGCGGGTTTTTGGGCGGAGTATTGGCGGGGCACGTAGACCCAGTAATCACGACGCGTGCCGGGGAAGAGGCTCCGGTCGGATGCCGTGAAGACGTGCCGGGTGACCGTGCCCTGGGGTACCGAGGGGTTGAACTGCGAGTCGGGTCCCAAGGGGTACTCCTCGGCGTGAATCCGGAGGAGGGAAGCGAGCAGGATCGGCAGGATCCGGCCAAGCCAAGGAGCCAGCCGGCGGGAGCACCACGGGTGGGAGAACATGGGCCGGAGTCTGCCTCGGGTGTTCCGCCGAGGCGAGGGGGTTCGGGGGTGGTTGGGTTGGGGCGCGGGATCGGGCCTGCGCTCGCAGGGAAGCTCGGGGGAGGAGTGGTTTTCGCGCGTTGCGCGGGGGGGATGGGGTGATCGCTTCCAGAGCTCGCTCCGGCCCGATCCCGCTGACGTTCTTGGGGTTGGGTACCCGGATCGCTGCCGGACGGGGATGGAATGAGGTGGGTCAAGCATCCGAGACGAAGGTGCGAGGACTCGTGTCCAGCAAGGGAGGGATGGGGAAGGCGGAGGTGGGCAAGGGTTTATCGGTAGGGATTGCTTTTCAGGGTTGGCATCGCGGAATGCGGGTCCAGAATCCTGCCATTCCATGAAGGCTCGCGTTTCCAGAATGATGCCCCGGTGGGCCCTGATCGCCGCGTTGGGTTGCGGTCCGACGGTGTTCGGAGCGGGTCCGGTCCAGTTCAACCGGGACATCCGGCCGATCCTTTCCGATCACTGCTTCTCCTGCCACGGGCCCGATGTGCAGAAGATGAAGGGAGGCCTGCGCCTGGACCTCCGCGAGGCCGCCCTCCAACCGGCCAAGTCCGGTAAGAAGGCGATCCTGCCCGGCGACGCCGGAGGGAGTGAACTGGTCCGACGTCTGCTGACCGACGATGTCGACGAGTTGATGCCGCCGCCGGAGGCCCACAAGCCATTGAGCCCCGAGCAGAAGTCGATGCTTCGGCGATGGATCGCCGAGGGTGCCGAATACCAGGGGCACTGGGCCTATCAACCGTTGGTGCGCCCCGTCCTGCCCTCGGGCGTGGAGGGGGAGGGTGGCATCGATCGCCTGGTTCGGACCCGCTTGGAGTCCATCGGTCTGACACCCGCGGCCGAGGCCGATCGGCGCACCCTGGCCCGCCGGCTCAGCCTCGATCTCACCGGTCTGCCCGCGACACCGGAGATGGTGGCCGCCTTCGAGTCCGACACCGCCCCGGGCGCTTATGAACGGTTTGTCGATCGCCTGATGGCCACGCCCCAGTACGGCGAGCGCATGGCCATCGGTTGGCTCGACGTGGTGCGCTTCGCCGACACCATCGGCTACCACTCCGACAATCCGCGGAACATCTGGCCCTATCGCGACTACGTGATCCGATCGTTCAACCAGAACAAGCCCTTCGATCGGTTCACGCGGGAGCAGTTGGCCGGGGACCTGTTGCCCAACCCCACGGTCGAGTCACGCGTGGCCTCGGGGTTCAATCGCCTCCTGCTCACCACCGAGGAGGGCGGGGCCCAGGAGAAGGATTACGAGTCCCGCTACCTGACCGACCGCGTCCGTGCCGTCGGGAGTGTATGGATGGGGCAGACCGTGGGGTGCGCCCAGTGCCACGACCACAAGTTCGACCCCATCTCCACCCGCGATTTCTACGCCCTGGGCGCCTTCTTCGCCGATGTGAAGGAGACCATCATCGGTCGACGCGAGGACGGAATGCTCGTGCCCACCGAATCGCAGTCCGGAGAACTCGCCCGCCTGACCGCCGAGGCGCAGCGGCTCAAGGAGCGCTTCGAGGGGCCCCATCCGCAGTTGGAGGAGGCGTTCTCCCGCTGGCATCGCGCGCGCGCCGAGGCCCTGCGTTCCGATGCGCTGTGGACGGTTGCCCCACCGGCCTCCGCGGAGTCGGCCGCGGGCGCCACCGTGACGGTCCGTGACGACCGATCGATCCTCGTCGGAGGCAAGAATCCCGACACCGACACCACGGTGGTCCGGTTCGCCGGTCTGCCTGAACGGGTGGTCGGCCTGCGTCTCGAGGTCCTGCCCGACAAGTCGCTGCCGTCGCAGGGTCCGGGCCGTGCGGGCAACGGCAACTTCGTGCTGACCGAGGTGGTGGCCCGCGTGGTCCGGGAGGGAGCGCCCGCCCGGGAGTTGTCCTTCGAATCGGCCTGGGCCAGCCACGAGCAGACCGTCTCGGCCGAGAAGAATCCCCATGGGAAGTGGTCGGCGGCCTCGGTCATCGACCGGGATGCCCGCGGCTCCTTCGCCGGATGGGCGATCCTGCCCGAGGCCGGCAAGCCCTCGCAGCTGAGATTGAGGCTGCGGGAACCGATCACCCTGGGCGCCGGCGAGCGCCTCGAGGTCGAACTGCAGCAGAAGCATGGCCATGGCAACCACACCCTCGGATGCTTCCGTCTGGGCGTGGCGACCGACCCGGCCGCGCTGGTGCCGCCGTCCGTGCCCCTGCCCGCCGGTGAATTGGCCGAGGCGATCCGGATCGATCCGGCCCGACGGACGCCGGAACAATCGTCGAGGCTGTGGGCCGAGTTCCGGAACGCGGCGCCCGAATTGGCGGATCTTCGGGCCCAGCGGGCCGCCGCCGACAAGGCCCGTGCCGATTTCGAGGCGACCCTTCCGCGCACCCTGATCACCGAGCGCGCCGACAAACCCCGGACGGTCCGAGTGCTGCCCCGGGGCAACTGGTTGATCGAGACGGGCGAGATCATGGAGCCGGCCATTCCGGCCCGGTTCCGCCCCGCCGCCGGAAAGGTCGCCGATCGGCGGTTGAACCGGCTGGATCTGGCGGACTGGCTGGTGTCGCCCGAGAACCCCCTGACCGCCCGAGTGGTCGTCAACCGCTTCTGGCGCCAGTTCTTCGGCACGGGGCTCTCGAAGGTGCTCGACGACTTCGGGGCGCAGGGCGAGCCCCCGCGGCATCCCGAGTTGCTCGATTGGTTGGCGGCCGACTTCCGCGACAGCGGTTGGGACGTGAAGCGTCTGGTCCGCCAGATCGTCACCAGCCGGACCTATCGTCAGTCCTCGAGCGCTCCCCGGGATCTCCTCGCCCGTGATCCCGACAATCGGGAACTGGCCCGCCAGGGACGTTGGCGCATCGAGGCCGAACTGGTCCGGGACTCGGCCCTGCAGCTCTCCGGCCTGTTGGTGAACCGGATCGGCGGCCCGAGCGTGCGCCCCTACCAACCCGACGGTTATTGGGAGAACCTGAACTTCCCGCAGCGGGGCTACGACGCCAGCGCCGGCGCCGACCAATACCGCCGGGGCCTCTACACCTGGTGGCAGCGCTCCTACGTGCATCCGAGCATGCTGGCCTTCGACGCGGCCACCCGCGAGGAATGTGCCGCCGAGCGCAACCGGTCCAACATACCCCAGCAGGCCCTGGTCCTGCTGAACGATCCCAGCTACGTGGAGGCCGCACGCAGCCTCGCCGCGCGCGTCCTCCGCGAGTGCTCCGGCGACGACACCGCCCGCCTCGAATGGGCCTGGCGTCAGGCGCTGGCCCGTTCGCCACGGGAATCCGAGGTCGCCACCCTGCGCCGCCTGCTGGAGGCCCAGCGGGCCGCCTTCGCCAAGGATCCGGAGGCGGCCTCCCGATTCACCCGGACCGGCAAGGCTCCGATCCCGGCCGGCATCGACCCGATCCAATGGGCGGCCTGGACCGACGTGGCCCGCGCCCTCCTCAACCTCCACGAGACCATCACCCGTTCCTGACCATGAACCCTTCCACGGAGATCCGTCAGTTCCTCCAGCAGCAGCAGACCCGGCGCGTGTTCCTGGGTCGGGCGTCGCAGGGCCTGGGCGCCCTGGCCCTGGGTTCGATCCTGCAACCCCGGTCGTTGCAGGCGGCCGTCGTCCGTGCCGTCCAAGGCGCGGTGCACCCGTTGCATTTTCCCGCCAAAGCCCGCCGGGTGATCTGGCTCAGCATGGCCGGCGGGCCGTCGCACCTGGAGACCTTCGATCCCAAGCCCAAGCTGGTCGAGATGCACGGCAAGCCCATGCCGGAGTCGTTCACCAAGGGCAAGCAGATCGCCCAGCTCCAGGGCCAGAAACTGGTGTGCTACGGACCGCAGTTGCCCTTCAAGCGCTTCGGCAAGGCCGGGATCGAACTGTGCGAACTCTTCACCCACCTCGGGTCGGTGGCCGACGAGATCTGCTGGGTCCGGTCGATGACCAGCGAGGCCATCAACCACGACCCGGCCCACATGTTCATGAACACGGGCTCGCAGATCGCCGGTCGTCCGAGCATGGGTTCGTGGGTCACCTACGGCCTCGGATCGGAGGCGGAGAACCTGCCGGGGTTCGTGGTGCTCACGTCCCTGGGGCGGGGTGGTCAGAACCAGCCGATCGCCGCGCGGCAATGGGCGCCGGGAATGCTCCCGAGCCGCTTCCAGGGCGTGCACCTGCGCGGCAAGGGCGAGCCGGTGATGTATCTAGGCGCTCCTGCGGGGGTCACCCGCGAGCGGCAGCACGAGGTGGTGCGGACCATCAACGAGCTCAATCGTCAGCACGACGCCGTGGTGGACGATCCCGAGATCGCCACGCGGATCGCCCAGTACGAGATGGCCTTCCAGATGCAAGCCAGCGTGCCGGAGCTCATGGACACGGCCAGCGAGCCCGAGTCCATCCAGACGCTCTACGGGTGCAAGCCCGGGGACGGATCCTTCGCATCGAACTGCCTGCTCGCCCGGCGTCTGGCCGAGCGCGGGGTGCGCTTCATCCAGCTCTACCACAAGGACTGGGACCACCACGGCGAGGTGAAGCAGGGGGTGGAGTTCAAGGCGGCCGAGATCGATCGGGCCTGCATGGCGCTCATCACCGACCTGAAGCAGCGCGACATGCTCAAGGACACCCTGATCGTCTGGGCCGGCGAGTTCGGCCGTACACCGATGAGCCAGGGCGGCAGCGGCCGCGACCACCACAACGCCGGATTCACGATCTGGATGTGCGGTGGTGGGATCCGGCCGGGAATGGTCTACGGTGCCACCGACGAACTGGGTTACTCCGCCGTCGACTCGCCGGTGGATGTGCATGACATCCATGCGACGCTCCTGCGTCAGCTCGGCATCGACCACACCCGGTTGTCGGTGAAGTTCCAGGGTCTGGATGTGCGGTTGACCGGCATCGCAGGCCGGGTCATCCAGGACATCATCTGACCGTCGGGGTCGTCTTCAGCCCGGCCGCGAACAGCCGGGTGCCGGTGGCGACATACAGTGTGCCGTTGGCGGCCACCGCGGTGGCGCTGATGGGAGACCCGAGGGACACCTTGCCCAGGAGCAGTTTCTCGCGGCTCAGGGCGAAGGTCCAGAAGCCACCCCGGCGCGTCCCGAGGTAGACCTTCCCGTCGGCGATCATCGGCGAGGCCCAGACTTCGCCGTCGAGTTCATGGGTCCACAGGCCTTCGCCGGTGGCGGCGTCGATGCAGTGGAGGGTGCGCATCGAGTCGGCGCAGAAGACCAGTCCGTTGGCGACGGCCGGGGTGCTCATGGTGTGGCGGCCCAGGGCATGGGACCAGACGGTGTTGGAGGCGCTGACGTCGCCCCGGCCGGAAAGCCGGACGCAACGGACCCAGGCCTCGTTCTTGCCCCAGAACCAATCGCCGCCGCCGGCGACGTACATCCGGTCTCCCAGCGCCACGGGCATGCCGTAGATGTTGCTCGGGCCTTCGCGTCGGTTGTTCAGGAAGCTGCCCACGTTGGTCTTGGGACCGCTGGGGTCGAAGTCGAAGCGCCAGGGGTTCTTGAGGATCGCCGGTTCGGTGGAGGGAGCCCCGGGGCGGTGGGGATCGAAGCCATAGACCACGCCATCGCCGCCGGCGAAGAGGATCCGGGGGCGACCCTCGACGGTGGCGAGGGAAGGGGAGGACCAGGTGCAGTGGAAGATCCTCGGCGCGATGCCCAGGCCATCGTGGGCCACCCAGCGGCCGGTGCGTTTGTCGAGCACGACGAGGCTAGGGGCCTTCGGGGTGCGGATCACGCGATGGGTGTTGTCCACGCCGGTGCCGGTGTTGATGTAGAGGTGGTCGCCGTGGATGAGGATGGAGCTGTGGGCTCCGTCATGGGACCAGATGCCGGCCTGCCGGGTCAGGTCGAAGGACCAGAGGATGTCGGCATCGGGGACCGCCGCGGGCACCGGGACGGGCAGGGCGTTGGTGCCCCGGAGGTTGAGGTAGGCGGCTTCGGTGACGAAGGGACCCTGGTTGCCGTTGGCCTGGCCCCGGATGTCGAGGCATTGCACGACGCCGCGGTTGTCGACCAGGTACACGCGGTCGCCTTCGACGGTGACGGGCGAGGCCATGCCGGTCTTGGGCCAGTCGTGGTAGATGTCCTCTTCGCGCTTGGGTACGGCCAGTTGCCATTCGAGGGCTCCGCTGGCTTCGGAGAGGCAGAGCATGACGCCGCGATCGCCGGTGCGTCGGGGATCGCGGGGGAGTTCGTTGTTGGTGCCGATGAAGACTCTGCCGCGGGCGATGACGGGGGTGGAATGCGATTCGGTGCCCGGGGCACCGAGGGGGACGCTCCAGCGGACATGGGCACCGGTGCTCGGATCGAAGGTGGCCGGGAGGTCGACCTCGGTGGAGGTCATGTTGCGGGACCAGGCTTCGCCGAACTGGGGGCGGTCCGCGGCCTGAAGGAAGGTCGCCAGCACCGCGAGGGTCGCCAATGCGCGGGCATGGAGAATCATGGAGGGAGCTTCGCGGGACCGGGCCTGTGTTCGCAAGGAAGCTCGGTATGGGGTCGGTCCCAACTATTTACAAAAAGGGGTCACTCCATACTCGTTGGTGTGTGATCTTGGAGGTGGTGTGTGGGTCGCAGGGGCTCCGCAGGACCCGACCTTCGCCCGCAGGGAAGCTCTGGGGAGGCTGGGGCTTTCGCGCGTTGCGCGAGGGGCAGGGGATGATCGCTTCCAGAGCGGGCTGTGGTCCGATCCTGCTCCGCTCGTGTTGGGTGGGCTCCGCAGGATCAGACCTTCGCCCGCAGGGAAGCTCTGGGGAGGATGAGGCTTTCGCGCGTTGCGCGAAGGGGGAGGGGATGATCGCTTCCAGAGCGGGCTGCGGTCCGATCCTGCTCCGCTCGTGTTGGGTGGGCTCCGCAGGACCCGACCTTCGCCCGCAGGAAAGCTCTGGGGAGGATGAGGTTTTCGCGCGTTGCGCGAGGGGGAGGGGATGATCGCTTCCAGAGCGGGCTGTGGTCCGATCCTGCTCCGCTCGTGTTTGGGTGGGCTCGAACGGTTTTCAGGTTTCGGGTGCGATGCCAAGGGTGCTGCTGGGCTTTTGGTCCATGGCGGGATAGGGTTCTCCGATGATCCGTTTCGGCTCGTTGGAGCTGAAGTCCAACCTGTTCCTGTCGCCACTGGCGGGCTACACGAACCTGCCGTTCCGCTTGGTCGCGCGCGAGATCGGCGGGTTGGATCTGGCGACCACCGACCTGGTCAACGCCCGTTCCCTCATCGAAAAGAATCCCAAGGCCTTCAAGCTCATCGAAACGAATGCGCAGGACCGGCCGCTGGCGGTGCAGTTGTTCGGTTCGGTGCCCGAGGAGATGCGCGATGCGGCGCTGATGCTGCAGGAACGCGGGGTGAGTGCCATCGACATCAACATGGGTTGCCCGGTGCGCAAGGTGTGCCGGGTGGGCGGTGGCTCGGCCATGATGGTGGAGCACGAACGGACGCAGCACCTGGTGCGGACGATGGTGGAGGCGTTGCGCATCCCGGTGACGGCCAAGATGCGCCTGGGTTGGGATGACGACAATCTGACCGCGCCCGATCTGGTTCGTGCCCTGGAGGACGCTGGCATCGCCGGGGTTTTCGTCCATGGACGCACCCGCGAGCAGGGGTTCTCCGGCACGGTGAATCTGGCGGGCATCCGCAAGGTGGTGGAGGCGGCTCGGGCGATCCCGGTGATCGGCAATGGTGATGTGACGACACCCGAGGCGGCGGTACGCATGAAGTCCGAGACCGGGTGCGCCGGCGTGAGCGTGGGTCGTGGAGCCTTCTACGATCCTTGGATCTTCGTTCGGACGCGCGCGCTGATGCAGACGGGGGAGTTGCCGCCGGAACCGGGCATCGACCACCGCGTCCGGGTCATGTCACGACATCTGGACCTGATGGTCGAGGTGTTCGGGGAGCGCCACGGGTGCGTGATGTTCCGAAAGATCGCGCCATGGTATGCCAAGCGTTTCGGCCCGGCCAACGAGTTCTGCAAGAAGGTCGTGCGACTGGAGTCGCGGGCGCAATACCTGGAGATCGTGGACGGATACCTGCGCTGGCGCCGGCAGTTCTGCGACGAGGCCGGTCACCTGCTGCCCCGCTACCAACTGGCACCGATGGTCGCCAGCTTCATGCGCCCGGCCGGGGAGGGTGACGAGCCGGCCAGCGTGCGTCGGGAGGCCATTCCGGTGCCGAAGGGGCCGGTCGAGGTGTGGTGATGGCGGGTCGGTGGCCGGGCCTTGCGAGGCGACGGCACCCGGGGTGCGGTGATCCCGAGCCCGGGGCGGATCCGATGCCACTCCGTCAGGCCTCCGGTTTCCCCGGTTTCGGGGCGTCCCTGCGGGTTGCCCGGTTCAACCGCGTTTCTCGGCGACCACCCACGCGTTGAAGAGGCCGTATTTCAGCGGGGAGCAGTTGAGGAGGAAGTCGATCCATCCGGGCACGGTGCGATCGGTGCAGGCGACTTCCAACAACCGGCAGCCGTTGCGCTCCAGAAAGAACCCCAGGTCGAGGGCGTTGGTGCAGACGATGGCGTCATCGTCGGGGGTGAACGGTTCCTTGATGATCGGGGTCATCCGCTCGAAGCGGACCCGATCCGGGGTGTCGCGCATCGCCCGGCGCCGAGCCAGCAGGCCCTGCAGGTTGCGCCACTTGTGGGCGACACCCCGCATCCGGGGGTGGTAGTCGCGCCAACCGAGGAAGCGCAGGAAGTTGGGACTGCTCAGGAGGATCCGCCCGCCCGGCGCGCAGACCCGGACCGCCTCGGCGATGAAGCCCTCGGGATCCTGCACGTGCTCGACCACGTTCAGCGCGCCCACCCGCTGGAAATGGCCGTCGGGGTAGGGGAGGCGGCCTCCGTCGTACAGAAGGCATCGGTCGGTGAAGGCGTGGGTGCGCTCGATGTTGGGCGCCGAGACGTCCACCCCGTGAGCCTCGAAGCCCTCCCGGGTCAGTTGGGCCACCACCTGGCCTACGCCGCACCCGATATCCAGCACCCTCGCCCCCGGGACGGCGGGCCTCAGCGCCCCGGTGAACTTGGCGTAGAAGGCGGCATCCCAGTTGGCCAGGATGTCGGCGTAGGCCGTGTCGTCGCGGACGTGGTCGAGGTGGCTGGGTGTGGAGGCCATGGTCAGTCTGCGGATGCCGATCCGGGTGAAAGGGCCAGGAGGCCCGTCAGCAGGAGGCCCGCGGCCACGGCCGACAGGCTGACCCACAGGGCCCGATGGGGCGGTTCGAAACGGTACTCGACCGTGTGTTCACCGGCCGCAACGGAGACTCCGCGCATCAGGAAGTTGGCACGGAGCAACGGCGTGGGTTGGCCATCCACCGTCACCTTCCAGTCGGGATGCCAGCGGTCGTTGAGCAGCAGGATGCCCGCCGTGGAGGACCGGGTCTTCACGGTGATGCGCTTGGCGTCGTACTGCACGATGGAGGTTTCGGCCCCGGTGTCGGGCGCCCGGGACGGTTCGCCGGCGACCTTCTCCGCGACGACGACCTGCAGGGTCGGATCCCAGTCCGGTGCGCGGAGTCTCTGGAGGGTCTGTTCGTCGTCCAGTCCCGACTGCCAGTCGGAGTAGAACCTCGCGCGGGGCAGGGCCCCGGTGAATTCCAGCAACGCGAACGGGCCGGATTCCGACGGGGTGGCGGTCAGCAGTTGCACCAGGTCGGGCGTGGCGGTCGAGGCGCCGGGCGGCGCGACTCCCGGCTTGAGCGCCAGACCGAAGGGCATCTTCACTCGGATGCGCTTCCGGGCGGGATCGACCATGCCGTTCAGTTGATCGACCACATCCTTGGATCCGAGGATGTACCGGGTGTTGGTCAGTTGCCACAGGCGACCCACGAGCGGGAGATTGTTCTGGTTGTCCAGCAGGCCCAGCGCCCGGAAATAGGCCGCCTCCAACTCGGGCACGCGGGGCATCTGGGAGATGTCCAGCGATTGGATGTCGAGGTGTTGGAACTGGTTCTCCAGCCATTCCTTCTGGAGGAAGGTCCACGAGAGGGCGGCATCCCCGCCGACCAGCGGACCCTGCCGGTGCGGGTCGAGGAACGCCGTCACCCGCTGCTCCCAAGGTCTCTCCTTCAGCGAATCGAGCACCGGATTCGATTGGAAACGCGTGACCCAGTCGTAGGACTTCACCCACGGCGTGTTGGCCCTGTGGAGATCGACCGCCAACACCAGACCCAGCAGGACCCAACCGACCCGCGCCCGCGTGCCTTGGAAGACCCCGGTGATCATCCCGGTCACGAGGACCAGCGACACGGCGAAAAAGCCGAGGGCCTTCCACACCTCGCCGATGGAGAACTCCGCGGTTGCCGGCGGGCCCATGTGGAATTCGATGCCCCGCAGGTGGGTCCTCAGTTCGGAGGCGCTCCCCGCGTAGTTCAGGCCGGCGATCAGCGCCAGGGCGAAGCAGGAGATCGCGCCGAACACCCATTTCACCTCGCCCGGGGCCGCGACCTTGCGCCAAGCGGTCCATCGTTCCTTCCACGAGGATCCCGACCGGTCCGGCCCGGAGGCCGGCATGCCCCGTGCGATGGCCTCCAGGCCGTAGGCGAAGAGCACCCAGAGCGCGAGGTGCATCACATGCAGGAACTTCGACGGGATGCGGATGGTCGAGAGGTAGGGGATGGAGAAGAAGATCCGGTAGAACGGGGCGAAGTGTCCCCAGGACAGGGCGAGGGATCCGGCCGCCACGGCGCACCAGAACCAGACCATGCGGCGTTCCGTTTCCGAGAAGGGCGACTGCCGTTTCCGGATCGACGAGGCGGCGGCGTAACTGGCCACCAGCACCACCAGGATCCCCGCGTACTCACCGGCACCGCTGAAGCGTCCCTTGGCCGTCCCGTCGAAGCCCACGGCGCCCCAGTAGGCTCCGCCGTCCGGGCTGTCCATGCGGTAGCCGAAGAGTCCCGGCACCACGATCCGCAGCGATTCCACCGGAGGCAGGCTGACCGCGGATGCGAACTGCCACCGTTGCGCCTCGCTCTCCCGCGTCTGCGCCATGCCCGAGACGCCGACGATCTGGGTGCCCACGAGGGTGGAAAGGGAGTGGGCGGCCAGCCATGCCGCACAGCAGGAGACCATCCCCAGACGCAGGAATCCGGCCGGCCACCCCGTGGGTTTGCCGGAGGAACCGGCGACGGTCGCCATGAGCGTGAAGGCGGCGACCAGCAGGCTGAAGATGGCGCCCACATCGGCCCCTTCGGTGACGCAGAGGCCGACAGACAGTCCGGCGAGCAGCACGCGCCCCCATGAGCGCCACCCCCGCTCCTTCATGGATCGAGCCAGCAGTCCCATGGCCAGCAGGGCGAAACCCTGCGTCAGGGCCTTGGGAGGCAACCCCCAGCAGGCGTAGGAGACCGGGTTGCTGTTCAGCGCGGCGGCGATCCCGACGAGGATCCCCGTACGCCGATCGAGGCCCGCCTGCCTGCAGAACCATGCCGCCGAGATCCCGAGGAAGAACAACGAGATCGGCACCTGCAGCTTGGCGAAGGCGACCGCGTCCCTGAGCGCCATGAAGAGCGCCAACGTCAGGTTGACCTGGGCGCTGGGTGCCACCTCTCCCACCCAGTTGAGCGGCATCCAGCGACCGCTGAACGCCTCGTGCGCCCGGTCGGCCTGCGAGAGGAGGGTGCCGAGGCTCCCGTCGTTGGAGAACAGCACCTGCTCCGGGCGGAAGACCGCGGAGAAGAGCAGGGCGATGGGGACGCCTACGGCCAGGAGCGTGAGCAGCCAGAAGGGTCGCCGTTTGGATTCGTTCATGGGCATCAGGAGGGTCGATCGGTCTGGGAGGGCGGGGTTCCTCCGGTGGCGATGGGTTGGATCAGTTCATCCGCACGGCTGGGTTGTCCCCGCAGTCGACGCAGAAGGTCCCTCGTCCTGACCGCCGCCGTGCCCGCCAGGCATGTCCAAGGTCCCAGCAGTTCGCGCCGGATCCGGGAGAACTCGGTCGCCTTCTCCGGTTGGAGACGGGCCATCATGTCCATCTTCACCTGGATCCTGGCCGCCATGACACAGGCGCCACGGGCCCGTCGGAGGGCGTTCCTGAGCGGTCCCTCGTCGAACCAGGGCAGGATGCACCGCATGACATGCCATTCGTCGCGGATCGTGTGGTCGGCGTCGTACAACTGTCGGCTGGACGCGTTGAACGGGTGCAGCCGGTGGTGGCAGAGGTATTCCGGGACCTCGATGATGTCGGAGGAAAGGGTGGCCCACCGGGCGAAGAAGAGCACGTCGGCCATCTGCGGCAGGTTCTCGAAGCGACAGAGCGGTGGTTGGAAGTCGGTCTTGAAGACCACGCCCGGCAACAGGACGGTCCGCAGGTCGGAGTGGGGTGTCAGGAATTCGTTCCGGCCCAGGCGGCGAGCCGGGCCGACAGGCCTGCGCACGGGTGGGCCCACGACCCTTCCATGCTGGTCGATGTAATCGTTGAGGCTGTAGGCCAGCCCCCGCCCGGGGACCTCGGACAAGGGGGCGAGCACCTTGGCGAAGAAGTCCGGGGTCACGAGATCGTCGGCCATCAGCAGGTGCAGGAAGCGGGTCTCGGAGGCGAAGTCGAGGCAGCGGTTCAGGTTGCCGATGATCCCCAGGTTCGAAGGGTTGCGTTGGAATTCGCAAGGGATGGCCCTGAACGCCCGAACCAGTTCCGGCGTGCCGTCGGTGGATCCGTTGTCGACGACCACCACCCGGTCGGGGCGACGCGACTGCATCGCCAGGCACTCCAGCGTCGTCCGGAGGAAGCGTTCGCCGTTGAAGACCGGGATGACGGTGGTGAGTTCCATGCAAGGCTTAGGAGGCCGACAGACCCGCCCGGATCAGAGCCGCCGCAGGTAGGCTCCGGGCCAATGGGTCAGATTCCGGCTCAGGCCGCTCTCATTGAAGAGCCAGGCCGGCTGCTCGAGGACGAACCCGGGGTGGGACCGGGCGAACTCGGCGGCGGCGGCGGTGGGGTGATCCCAGGTCCATTCGGGGCGCCCGCGCGGGACATCGTGCAGGTCCTTCATGATCCCGTCGGTGGCCACGATGTAGGAACCGGGTGTCACCAGGGTTTGATAGGCCTCGAGCTCGGCGGCCACATGACCCTTGCTGTGATCGGAGTCGAGGATGACCAGCACGGTCTCGCCGGGCTTGAGGTGTGAACGCACCTGTTCCAGGGTGGATGTCGCGGTGGAACTGCCCTCGATGAGGGTGATCAGGCCGCCGAGTTCGTGGGTCTCGATGGCCTTCCGGTTGTGCGGGCGGATCTCGATGTCGACGCCGATCACACGTCCCCGCCCCATCGCCTTGAACAACGACGCGTAGAGGATGAGGGAGCCGCCATGGGCCACGCCCGTCTCGATCACCACATCGGGCCGGACCCGGTACAGCACCTCCTGGATGCGGACGATGTCTTCGGGCAGTTGGATGACCGGCCGACCCATCCAGGAGAACGTGTAGGAGTATCGCTGGTTCCAGCCCACCTTGAGCCATTGTTCGGAGATCAGGTCGAAGGCGCGGTCGGAGTAGAGCGGTACGGTTTCCGTCTGACCTTGGTCTTCGAGGCACAGGGTCTTCCGTTCGGTGTCGAGGGTCAGTTTCATCGGAGAATCTGGAGTCGGCCGCGGTAGCCGAGGGTTTTCAGGACCGAGGCAATCTCCCCGGCGTAGTTCGGGTTGGCAATCAGGATGAGCTCGAGGCCCGGGACACGCGGGTCGGACGGGGCGACCACCGGAACGCGGCTGCCAGGAATGACGCATCCCTGCTTGGCGGCGTTGGAGTCGATCACGCAGGTCGGATGCACCGACTGGAGCTGGTTGACAAGCGCCACGCCCTTGGCGCCCGCGCCCCAGATGGCCCAACGCCCCGAGGGGCTGCCACCGGCGACCTGCCGTTCCACGGCGTCGAGGCGTTGGCGGGCGGCCCGCGCGAACGGGGCGAGCCGGTCGTGCGGTCGCCTCGGCGGCGCGGCGGGTTTCCGGGCCGTCCTGGCGAGGCGCAACTCGAGGCACTGGTATTGCCCGTGGAACACCCCGGTCTGTCGGACCACGCGGAATCCGGCCCGCCGACACAGGTGAGCCAGCGCACCCATCGTGAAATAGTTGCAATGCTCGTAGAACACGTCCCAAAGGCAGCGGTTCCGGATGATCCACTCCAACCGGGGCGTCTCGATCACCACCCGCGGGTCGCCTGCGGCCCGGGCGATGTCCGCCAATCCATGGAGGAAGGCCCCGATCTCGGGGACGTGTTCCACCACGTGGCGGCAGACCACCAGGTGGAACGGTTCCCGGATGTCGGCCGCGGAGACGTAGCGTCGGTGGAACCGGAGGCCCGGTTCGTGTTCGGCGCCCTCGTAACTGGTGTCGTACCCCTCGGCGGTGGCCCCGGAGACCCTTTGGAGCAGGCGCAGGAAATCGCCCTTGCCGCAGCCGACCTCGAGGATCCGTCCCCCGGAGGGAGGCAGGGATCGGGCGAGCCGTGACGCCAGACCGTCCAGGTGGCGGGTGAACGCCTCCGAGAAGCACTGGCGATTCTCGTAGGCGTCGTCGTAGGGGATGACCCCCGGATCGAAGGTGGCGTTGAACACCAATTGGCAATCGGCGCACTGGACGAGAGAGACGTCGCGCCTCGGCACGCGGGAGGCCGCCCGGGCGTCCGGGAAGCGGTAGTTCAACACCACGGGCTGCCGTGGCAACACGAAGGCGGGACCCAACCGACCACCGGCACATCCTGGGCAATCGTGCCGGAGTTTCATGAGGTGGCTGTGTCTAGCAGTCGGCGGAGACCCGACTCAAGCGTCACCTTGGGTTGCCAGCCGAGTTTTCGGAGCCGTGTGGCGTCGGCCACGACCGAGCCGAAGGGATCGGGGACCGTCGGGGTCGCCGACCGGACCCGGTCGGGGCGCCCGAGCATCGTGGCCAACCGGCCGGCGATCTCTCGCACGGTCACCCCGGTTCCGGTGCCGAGGTTCATCGTTCCGTCCACCCGGGCCTCGGCGATCCGCAGGATGGCCTCGGCCAGATCGTCGATGTGGATGTAGTCCTTGGTGCTTTCGGGCGTCCGGAGCACGACCTCGTCACCCCGTCGCAGGGACGAGATGAGCGATGAACACAGCCGGGCCGGATGCTCGCCCTCGCCGTAGGGGTAGAACACGCGCCCCCAGGCCAATCGGGCCCCGGGATGGTCCACCAGTCGCTCGACCAGTCGGCGGTGCAACCGGTCCTTGGCCCGAGCGTACGGGGTGCCGGGTTCCACCGGGGTGCGCTCCTCGCTCAGGGGATCCGGTCCCATGCGGTATTCGATGCAGGTTCCGAGCACGACCAGTTGCCGCAGTCCCTGCTCGATCAGGCCGATCGCCAGGGACTCGGACCAGTCGGCGTGGTCCCAGTTCTCCGGGGACTCCAGGTAGGATCCCGGGGTGGCGATCCAGGCGCAGTGGATCAGCGTGTCCGGCGCGAACCCGCGCAGGGCCTCCCACGGGGGCTCGGCCATCGAACCGCTCAACAAGGTGATCGCCGGCGATCGGGGCGGGGCGGGATGTCCGGATCGGCGCAGGATGCCCACCTCATGGCCTGCCGCCAGCGCTCGACGCGTGACGGCCGAGCCGATGAATCCGGTCGAGCCGGTGATGAGGATCCGCGACATGGCTCCGGCAAGTCTCGGGGGGATCCTCCCCGACGACAACCTCGACGTGATGCGGGATTCCGTCCACCCTCACGGCCAATGATCACGCAGTGGATTGCCGAGTACCTGGAGGCCCAGAAGCGGGCCGTCGATTCCGTGAGGCCCGCCGAGATCGCCGCCCTGGTGGAGACGCTTCGTGTGGCCTGGTCGGCCGACCAGCAGATCTTCGCCGTCGGCAACGGGGGCAGCGCGGCCAACGCCAGCCACTTCGCGGTGGACCTGGGCAAGGGGTCCAGCGACAAGATGCCGCGCCGATTCCGGGTGCTCTCCCTCACCGACAACGTCGCCTGGATGACGGCCCTCGGGAACGACTACTCGTACGATGAGATCTTCTCCCGCCAATTGATGAATTATGCCCGCAAGGGCGACGTGCTGATCGCCGCGAGCGTCAGCGGCAACTCGCCGAATCTGGTGAAGGCCTACGAATGGGCCAAGGAGCACGGGGTCCGGACCATCGCGCTGGTGGGGGCCAAGCGGGGAAGACTGGCAGAATTGGCCGACCAGGTGGTGGTCATCGAGGACACCCACTATGGCAGGGTCGAGGACGTCCAGATGCACATCCTGCACATCCTGTGCTACGCCTTCATGGAGAGGCCCGAACTGGCGCGCGCTTGAACCCCGATCTGGCGCGGGCGTCCGGTCGGTACGGATCCGCGGTCTGTGACGACGACTCGCACGGCACCTCCACGATGAACACCTTGGGAAGACGACGCCGGTTCATGGTCCTGATCGGCGCGCTGATGATGGTCGCGGCGAGCGCGGTGCTCAGGGCGGGCACGCTCGTGCGGTTCCGTACGACGCTGGGCGACGTGGTGGTCGAGCTGTACGACCGCGAGAAGCCCCTGACCACCTCCAATTTCCTGCGATACATCCGGGCCGGGCGGTACACGAACATGTTCGCCCACCGGATCGTGCCGGGGTTTGTGATCCAGGGGGGCGGGTTCCGGGTGGCCCATCGGGGGACCGCCAGCAACACCGTGGAATCCGTCGTCGAATTCCCCTGCGTCTCCAACGAGTTCGATGTCGGCCCCCGCTACCGCAACCTCTACGGCACGCTGTCCATGGCCAAGAAGGGCGCCAGCACCAACCTCTTGCCGACGACGCGGGTGACCAATGCGGCGGTGGCGTTCACCCGGTTCGCCGGCCTCAAGACCAATGCCGTCACCTACACCAACGCCTTTCCCGACGTGGCCACCTTCGAGGTGTACACCGACCGGATCGTGGCCACCAACGGCACCGGGCCCACCCGGATCTGGGTCGTGGCCACCGAAGGGGTGGTCTACTCGGGCGGGCCGCACTCGGCCTCCAGCCAGTGGTTCCTGGGCTTCGGCGACAATTCCGCGAACCTCGACCAGCAGAACGGCGGATTCACGGTGTTCGGTCGGGTGGTGGGCGACACCAACGTGTTCAATCGCCTGAACACCTTCCAGCCCATCCGTCGCGCGACCAACGTGGTCTACCCCGCCGGAGGCGCCTTCAACGAGCTGCCGCTGCTCGAATACTTCGAGCCGCTCAGCCTCGCCCAGCTCTACGCCGGCCTGCTCTTCGTCGACATCGCCGAGTTGACGCCCCCGGAGGCGCCGGTGCCCGATCCCGGGTTGCCGGGGGTCCGTCTCACGGGTTCCCTGGCTCTTCCGCATTCGGTCGAGGCCGCCTCCGCCCTCCAGGGCCCCTGGCTCACCTTGAGCAATTTCACCGGCCGGGCCGCGGCGGCGACGGTGCGCGATCCGGAGGGCCAGGGTCCGTTGCGGCTCTACCGGATGAAGGTTCCGTTCTCCCTGCCACGGCCCGAGTGAGACGTCGTCCGGCGAGGCGCCCGGCGGGGGCGACCCTTCAGCGTGCGGGTGTCGCGGGCAGGAAGGTGAACACCACGGCCGCCACGATGCATCCGAAGGCGGCGAGGTGGTTCCACTGCGGCCGGGTGCCGAAATACAGGAGTGCGAATCCGCTGAAGACCACCAGGGTGATCACCTCCTGCAGGATCTTCAGCTGGTAGGGCGAGTAGAAGGCGCTGCCCCATCGATTGGCCGGAACCATGATCAGGTACTCGAGGAAGGCGATGCCCCAGCTGATCAGGATCACCCTCGCCAACGGGGCATCCCGATGCTTGAGGTGGCCATACCAGGCCACGGTCATGAACACGTTGCTCACGAAGAGCATCACGATGGGCATCCACCCGTTGGAGTTCAGGCTCACGGGCCCATGGAAGCAGCATTGCCGGACCTGGGCCAGAGGGGTCGGAGGACTTCGCGGGATCCGGGGACGGTTGGAAAGGGAGGGTGGGATTCCAATCGTTTCTATGGCCGGCTCCGTCATCGTGGACATGCGCGGTTAAACCCGCCACCTTCCCGACCATGGTCTCCTCGATTTCCGCCTCCTGGGCCGAGCTCACCGTCGCGCAACAGGTGTTTTTCGGTATCGGC
>JBEGWF010000104.1:0-17453 GCA_041177965.1 Verrucomicrobiota bacterium
GTGCCCACGAATCTGCTCCGGTTGTCCGACCCCGACCTGGAGGTCACCGTCTGGGCTTCGACCCCGATGCTCAAGAATCCGACCAACCTCGACTTCGACCCGCAGGGCCGGATCTGGGTGGCCGAAGGGGTCAATTATCGCGGTCACTACAACCGCCAACCCGCGGGCGATCGGATCGTGATCCTGGAGGATTCGGATGGGGACGGCGCAGCCGACAAGCAGAGCGTGTTCGTGCAGGAGCCCGCCCTGCGCGCCCCGATGGGCGTGGCGGTGATCGGCAACAAGGTGGTCGTATCGATGGCGCCCGACGTGATCGTCTACACCGACGTCAATGGCGACCGGAAGTTCGATCCCGCGGTGGACAAGCGCGAGGTCCTCCTGACCGGATTCCACGGCAAGAGCCATGACCACACCATCCACAGCGTGACCGTGGGTCCGGACGGCCAGTGGTACTGGAACGCGGGCAATTGCGGGGCGATGTTCACCGACCGTTCGGGCAAGACCTTCCGCATCGGTAGCGCCTACAATCCGGGCGGTCCCGAGCTGGGCTGGCACCCGACGCAGATCGCCGGCCAAAAGAGCGACGACGGCCACGTGTGGATCGGGGGCTTCGCCGCCCGCATGAATCCCGACGGCTCGGGCGTGCACATCATCGGCCACAATTTCCGCAACAGCTACGAGCAGACCGTCACGTCGTATGGCGATGTCTTCCAGAACGACAACGACGATCCTCCGGCCTGCCGCACGGCCTTCCTGATGGAGTACGGCAATGCCGGGTTCTGCTCGCTCGACGGCCAACGTTCCTGGGGTGCCGATCGGCGTCCGGGCCAGAGCACCCCGGTGGCCGAGTGGCGTCAGGAAGACCCGGGCTCGATGCCGCCGGGCGACGTGTACGGGGGCGGTTCGCCGACGGGCATCGCCTTCTACGAAGACGGAGCGCTGGGCCGGAAGTACCGCGGCCTGCTGTTGAGCTGCGAGCCGGGCCGCAACGTCGTCTTCGGCTACCTGCCCAAGCCCGATGGAGCCAATTTCAGGCTGGAGCGCTTCAATTTCCTGACGAGCAATGCCGAGGGCGACTATTCCGGCACCGACTTCAAGGGGGGAGCCCGCGGCAATCAGGGTCTCAAGGTCATGTTCCGCCCCAGCGATGTGGCGGTCGGCCCCGACGGTGCGGTGTACGTGACCGACTGGTTCGACGCCCGCGTCGGCGGTCATGCCGACTGGGACGAGACCACCTCGGGCACCATCTACCGCATCGCGCCGAAGGGCTTCCGCCCGAAGGTGCCGGCCGCCCGCTTCGACACGCTCGACGGCGCCCTGGCCGCGCTCAAGAGCCCGGCGGTCAACCTCCGTGGTACGGCCCAGGAGGCGATCCTCAAGCATGGCGACAAGGCCGTGAAGCCGCTGGTGCGCCTGCTCAAGGACGAGAATCCTTATGTGCGAGCCCGCGCCGTCTGGCTGCTGGCCCGGCTCGGCAAGGCCGGCCAGAAGCCGGTCGAGGCGCTCCTGAAGGATTCGGATCCGCAGATGCGCATCGTGGCGTTCCGCGCCCTGAATCGCACCCGCAAGGCGCTGCCTGCGCAGACCGCCGCACTGGCCAAGGACGCCTCGCCGGCGGTCCGCCGCGAGGTGGCCCTGGCCCTGCGCGACCTGCCTCTGGAGCAGACCCGCGGACACTTCCTCACCCTCGCCAAGGGCATCGATGGTTCCGACCGCACCCTGCTGGAGGCCTGGGGCGCCGGAGCGGCCGGCCAGGAGTCGGCCTTGTACGATCAGGTCAAGCCGGTGCTCAACGATCCCGACCCGCTCCGGTGGTCGCCCGCGTTCGCCTCCATCGCCTGGCGCTTGCACCCACCGCAGTCCATCGGCGATTTCCGCACGCGGGCCCTCTCCACGAACCTGGACCTCGCGGCCCGCAAGGCGGCCGTCACGGCCATCGGCTTCAACACGGTGCCGGCCGCCTCGTCCGCCATGCTCGATGTCGCCGCCAAGGCGGAGGGTGTGATCAAGGCCGAGGCCATCTGGTGGCTCATGAACCGCAAGGACAACGTCTGGAAGGACCACGGACTGGCCGCGCCGCTCAAGGCCCGCGGTATCTATGATCCGGAGTCGGTGGAGTTGATCTCGGCCACCATTCCCGAGGCCGACAAGCCCACCTTCTCGGTGGCCGATGTCGCCGTGCTCAACGGTTCGGCCACGCGCGGACAGGAGCGGTTCAACGCCTTCTGCTCGAGTTGCCACCGGGTGGGCAACGACGGCGTGGAATACGCGCCGAACCTCACCGGTTGGGCCAAGCGCCAGACCGCCGAGGTGTTCTTCAACTCGGTCATCAACCCCAGCGCCGACATCGCCAGCGGGTTCAGTGGCACCGTGCTGAAGGCCAAGGATGGCACCGAGATCCACGGCGTGGTGGTCAGCGAGGGGGATCCGATCGTCATCCAGAGCGCGGCCGGCCTGGTGCAGTCGGTGCCCAAGAACCGGATCGCCGAACGCAAGGGTTTGGGCCGATCGCTCATGATGAGCGCCGATCAGTTGGGGCTGAAGGCCCAGGATCTGGCCGACATCCACGCGTTCCTGAAGACCCGTTGACGCCTCCGGGGATCCGCGCCTCCGCTGGTCCCGATCGTTCCGCCGTCGCCTGGAATCCCCTGGCGACGGCGGTTGTGTTTGCCTCCAGACTCCCCCCGATGCATCTCGCGCTGACCACCTCCGAGACCCTCCGTTTCCTCGAGGAGGAGGTGGTTCGCGCCCTGTCCGGATCGACCTTGGAGCCCCTGGGGGAGTCCCTGCTGGCGCTCAAGGTGGCGGGGGACTGGCCCGGTATGTGCGCGGCCCTGGGTCCGACGGCCTTCGCCCGCCAATGGATGCCCGAGGCCCGTGCGTTTCCCGTGCCCTCGATCCGGGTGGCGGCCGAGGGGTTGGTCACCGAATTGATCGGAATCCTTCCCGATGGGGCGCCGTGGCGCCTCCACATCGAGCCCCGATGGGGTGGGGTCGCAGCGGGAAGGCACCGTTGCGAGCTGATCGGCGAGGCGGTGGTCGAACAACTCCGCAAACGTCGGAGGTCGCTGCTCAAGGGCTTGGACGCCATCCCCAAGGCCGCCCACGCCGACCCGAACCGAGCCTGTCCCCCGATTCCCGGAGCCTGTCCCCGGTTCGGCCCGGACGAGTCGCTGGTGCAACTGCTGCTCGTGTCGCCGGACATGGCGTTCCTTTCGGTGCTGGTGGCTCCGGGACCGGCCGGATCGAGGGGGTGGATCAGTCCGTTCCCCTCGGGCGAGGTGCCGGTGGCCGTCGACAAGGCCGCACCGAGCCGGGCCTTCGCCAAGCTCGCCGAATCGGAACTCCGGATGGACCGCTTCATCGCCCCCGGCGACACCTGCGTGGATCTCGGCGCGGCCCCGGGAAGCTGGACCTACCAACCGGTGCAGCGCGGGGCCAGGGTGATCGCCGTGGACCGCTCCCCGTTGCGGGATGACCTGATGCGGAACTCGAGGGTGACCTTCCATCAGGGCGACGCCTTCCGTTTCGTGCCGGAGACGCCGGTGGACTGGTTGCTGTGCGATGTGATCGCCGCGCCCGAACGGAGCATCGGGCTGGTGCTGGATTGGGTGCGCGAACGCCGCTGCCGCCACTTCGTGGTGACGATCAAGTTCAAGGGGCACTCCGACTACGCTCAGCTCGACATCCTCAAGCGCGAGATGCCCCGCTGGGTCGAGTCGTTCCAGTTGCAGCACCTCTGTGCCAACAAGAACGAAGCCTGCGTCTTCGGGACCGTGGGCGACGGTCCGTTGAAGAGCGCAGGCTGAACTCGACCTCGTTTGGGTCCTGCGGGGCGTTTGGGGAGGCCGGGGCCGATGAGGCCAATTCAGGCGCGCAGTCGGACCAGCAGGTCCTTGCTCTCGACGGTCTCACCGACCGCGCAGAGCAGTTCGGCCACCACGCCGTCCACCGGCGCGGTCACCGTGGTCTGCATCTTCATGGCCTCCATCATCATCAGGCGGTCTCCCTTGGCCACCTTCTGACCGACGGTGACGGCGATGCTGGCCACCAATCCCGGGATCGGAGCGCCCACCTGCAGGGCATCGGCCAGATCGGCCTTGGGCCGGGTCTTCGTCTGGGGGGTGACCTTCTTGTCGGCGATGAACGCCTCGCGGGTCATGCCGTTGAGTTCGAAGGTCACCGTGCGGCGCCCGTCCTTGTCCGGTTCGCTGACGTTGACCAGACGGATGACCAGGGCCTTGCCCGGCTCGATCTCCACGCTGATCTCCTCGCCCCGTCGCAGTCCGTAGAAGAAGGCCGGCGTGGGCAGCACGCTCACGTCGCTGTACTGCGTGAGGTGTTTGGCGAACTCGGCGAAGACGGCCGGGTACATCAGGTGCGAATACAGGTCGTCTTCGGTCGCCTCGCGACGGAGCTTGTCGGACAGTTCGCGGCGGAGCTTGTCGAGGTGCACCGGTTCGGCGCGGTTGCCGGTCCGCCCGGCCTTGAACGCCGCCTGGGCCTCCTTGAAGCGCTTCTCGCCGAGCACCACCTTCTGGACCGCTTCGGGAAAGCCGTTCTGCGGCCAGCCGAGCCCGCCGCCGAGCATGTCGATGACGCTCTCGGGGAAGGGGGTGGACCCGGGTTCCAGGTTCACCACGTCCGCCGGACGGATGCCCTTGCTGAAGCAGAAGAGGGCCATGTCGCCGACGACCTTGCTGGAAGGCGTCACCTTCACGATGTCGCCGAAGAGTTCGTTCACCTCGGCATAGGTCCGGGCGATCTCGGGCCACCGGTGCGAGACGCCCATGCTGGCGGCCTGCTCCTTGAGATTGGTGTACTGCCCGCCCGGCATCTCGTGGATGTACACCTCGGCCGAGCCGGTCTTCGGCGCGGTGTCGAAGGGGGCGTAGTATTCACGGACCTTCTCCCAGTAGTCGGAGAACCCGTTGAGCGCCTCGAGGTCCATGCGGGTGTCGCGCGGCGTGTTCTGCAGCGCGGCCACCACCGAGTTGAGGTTGGGCTGCGAGGTGCTGCCGCTCATCGAGGCCAGCGCCAGGTCCACCACGTCGACCCCGGCGTCGCTCGCCCGCAGGATGCTCGCCGCATTGATGCCGCTGGTGTCGTGGGTGTGGAAGTGGATCGGGATGCCCACCTCGTCCTTCAGCGCCTTCACCAGTTTCTGGGCGGCGTAGGGGCGGCAGAGGCCCGCCATGTCCTTGATGGCCAGGATGTGCGCCCCCATGCGCTCCAGTTCCTTGGCCAGCTTGATGTAGTACTTGAGCGAGAAGGTGTCGCGACGCTCGTCGAGGATGTCGCCGGTGTAGCACAGGGCGCCCTCGCACAGGGCGTGCGTGTCCTGCACGGCGTCCATGGCCACGCGCAGGTTGGGCAGGTAGTTGAGCGAGTCGAAGATGCGGAAGATGTCCATGCCCGAGGCGGCCGCATGCTTCACGAAGCCGGCGACCACGTGGTCGGGGTAGTTGGAGTAGCCGACGGCGTTCGATCCGCGGAAAAGCATCTGGAAGCAGATGTTCGGGATCTTCTCGCGCAACTGGCGCAGGCGCTCCCAGGGATCCTCGCTGAGGAAGCGCATCGCCGTGTCGAAGGTGGCACCGCCCCACATCTCCAGCGAGAACAGGCCGGTCTTGGCGTCACCCAGGCTGCGGGCCAGGGCGTCGGAGCAGGCGAGCATGTCGAAGCTGCGCACCCGCGTGGCCATCAGCGACTGGTGGGCGTCGCGGAAGGTGGTGTCGGTGATGAGCAGGCGCTTCTGCTTGAGCGTCCACTCGGCGAACTTCTTCGGTCCCAGTTCCAGCAGCAGGTCGCGGGTGCCCTGGGGCAGCGGTTCGGCCAGGTCGGCCTTGGGCAGAGGGGCCGGGTCGAAGACCTTGGTGGGCTTGTACCCCTTGGAATGCGGGTTGCCGTTGACGACGACGTTGCCGAGGAAATTGAGGAGCTTGGTGGCCCGGTCCTTGCGGCTGCGGAAGGCGAAGAGCTCCGGCGTGGTGTCGATGAGCGTGGTCGTGGCTTGGCCGCTGCGGAACTGCGGGTGGAGGATCACGTTCTCGAGGAACGGGATGTTGGTCTTGACCCCGCGGATCCGGAACTCGGACAGCGCCCGGTCCATCCGGTTCATGGCGATCTCGTACGACTGCCCCGAGGCGATCACCTTCACGAGCATCGAGTCGTAGAAGGGTGTGATCACCGAGCCCGAATAGCCCATGCCGCCGTCGAGCCGGATGCCGAAGCCGCCGGGCGAGCGGTAGGCGAGGATCTTGCCATAGTCGGGGGTGAACTTGTTCTCCGGATCCTCGGTGGTCACCCGGCACTGGATGGCGTAGCCGTTGCGGGGTACCTGGTTCTGCACCGGCATGCCCACCTCCTTGGAGTGCAGCGCATGGCCCTGGGCGATGAGGATCTGCGCCCGCACCAGGTCGAGGCCGGTGATGACCTCGGTGACCGTGTGCTCCACCTGGATGCGCGGGTTCATCTCGATGAAGAACCACTCGTGCCGGTCCAGGTCGTACAGGAACTCCACCGTTCCGGCGTTGTTGTAGCGGATCTCACGGGCCAGGCGGGCCGCCGCGTCGCAAAGCTCCTGGATGACGTTCTCGGGCAGCCCGAACGACGGTGCCACCTCGACCACCTTCTGGTGGCGTCGCTGCACCGAGCAGTCGCGTTCGAAGAGGTGGATGACGTTGCCGTGGCTGTCGCCCAGCACCTGCACCTCGATGTGCTTGGCGCGCGGGATGTACTTCTCGAGGAAGACCGCCGGGTTGCCGAAGGCGCGCTCGGCCTCGCCCTGGGCCTCGTCGAGCAGGCCGGACAATTCGGACTCCTTCTTGACCACCCGCATGCCGCGGCCGCCGCCACCGAAGGCCGCCTTGATGATGAGCGGGAACCCGATCTTGCGGGCGGCCTTCATGGCCTCGTCGCGGTCGGAGATGGGGTCGTCGGTGCCGGGCAGGGTGGGCACGCCGATGCGCTGGGCCACGGCCCGGGCGGCCGTCTTGTCGCCCATCATGTCGAGCAGCTCGGGGCTGGGGCCCACGAAGGTGATGCCCGCCTTGGCGCAGGCGCGCGCGAAGGCCGGGTTCTCGCTCAGGAATCCGTAGCCCGGGTGGATGGCGTCGACCCCCTTGGCCTTGGCCGTGGCCACGATGCTCTCGATGTCGAGGTAGGCGGCGACCGGTCCCTTGCCCTGGCCGATCAGGTACGATTCATCGGCCTTGAAGCGGTGCAGGCAGAAGCGGTCCTCCTGCGCGTAGATGGCGACGGTCCGCAGGTTCAGCTCGTTGGCCGCGCGGAAGATCCGGACGGCGATCTCGGAGCGGTTGGCCGCCATGAGCTTCCGGAAGGGGCGCACGGTCTGCGGGGTCGTGTCGGTGTGATTTCGGGACGGCATGGTTCGCGACGGACATCTTATGGTCAGACCGGGGTGCGCTGACAAAGAAAACTCATGCACCCCGGCGGGCGGGTGACCGGCCGGATCGCACCCCGTGCGGCTCACGGGCGGTGGCGGGAGGGGTTCCCGCTGAAGACTCGATGAAATGGTATCCGGGGCCGGACCGGCGGGGATACGCCCGTCCGGCCCCTTCGATCCGCCCACTCGGGCGGACCTTGAAAAACCGTTCCGAGGTATCGGCGGATCCGGCCGGACCTTGAGGCGTGATCGGTTCCCGGTCCTACGCCTCCCCGACCGGGCCGGGGTCCTGTAGCGTCGGAGCGCCGGTGAACGGGCCCCCCTGGTTCGCCCGGCGGAAGCTGGCGCTGATGTGCAGGGCGGTCTCCTGCGGACTGCGGAAGTCCACCCCCACCAGGAGATCGGCCTGCTGGTAGGCGGGCTTCCGCTCGTTGAGCAGTTCGGTGATTCGTGCCTTCGGGTCCGCGGTCAGCAGCAGGGGGCGGTGCCCTTGATGACGCACCCTCTCGTAGATCACGCCGGGCGAGGCCCAGAGGCAGACGATCAGGGCGTGCCTTCGGAGCGAGGTCAGGTTCTCGGGGCGGACGATCAGGCCCCCGCCGGTCGACAGGATCAAGCCCTGTCGGGTCTCGTATTCCCGGATGAGGTTCGTCTCCAGATCGCGGAAATGGCCTTCCCCTTCCTTGGAGAAGATGTCCGAGATGCGCCGGCCTTCCCGGGTTTCGATCACCCGGTCGGTGTCGATGAATTCGAAATCGAGCATCCCTGCCAGGATCTGTCCGACGGTGGACTTCCCCACGCCCATGAAACCCACGAGGGCGATGTTCCGGTACTGGCGAGGCGGCTGCACGCGGCCGAGTGAACCCGTTTGATCCCCGGGATGAAACCCCCGAAATGGCGGTCATCGCACTCCGGGCACCCCTTCGAGGGCGATCCTTCCGGACTTGTTGCCGGGCGGGGCAGCCCGCAGTCTGGGGCACGCCTCGCCTATGCTGCCCAGATTCCTTCAGCGACTGCGCCACCGCCTGTTCGGCGGGGACACCAGCTACGATGCCGGGCTGGAGAACGAGGCCGTGTTCTGGCGGCAGGCGCTGGCCGACGGGGGCAAGCGCTGGAGCCCCGAGGCCTTCCGCCAGCGGATGGATCCGCGGTTCGCCTTTCCGGGCCATTTGCAGGAACTGGTGGCGTCCTCACCGGCGGCGACCCGGGATCCGATCCGGGTGCTCGACGTGGGCGCCGGCCCGCTGACGGCCGTGGGATTCCATTGGCCGGGTCGCGAAGTGGAGTTGACCGCGGTGGACCCCTTGGCAGACGTCTTCGATAACATCCTCGACGACCTCCGATTGACCCCGCCCACCCGCACCCGCAAGGCGGCGGGCGAGGACCTCCTGTCGGTGTTTCCCGCCGACAGCTTCGACATCGTCGTCTGCTCCAATGCGTTGGATCACAGCCGGGACCCGTTGCAATGCGTGCGCCAGATGTTCGCGGTCACCCGGCCCGGGGGCTGGGTGTTCCTTTGGCATTACCGCAACGAGGCCGAGGAGGAGGGTTACGCCGGACTGCATCAATGGAACCTCGATGCCTCGGATGGTGACATGGTCCTCTGGAATCGTCGGGCCCGGCATTCGTGCCGGAAGGAACTCGGGGATGGCGCCACCGTGGACACCCGACCCGATCCGCAGGTGCCCAGGGCCATCGTCACCCGGATCCAGAAGCGGGTGGCCTAGCCGCTGTTTCGTGCTCCTTTTCCGCCGTGAACCGCATTGCCGTCCTCAACGTGGTCGGTCTGAGCGACCGACACATCGGTCCCCACACCCCGAGATTGTCGGCGTTGCGCCAACAGTGGCACCACGCTTCCATCGATCCGGCCCTGCCGGCGGTGACCTGCACCGCCCAGTCCGACTACCTCACGGGTCGCCGACCCTCCGAGCACGGCATCGTCGCCAACGGTTGGTATGACCGCTCGCTGTCGGAGGTCCATTTCTGGAAGCAGTCCAACCATCTGGTCCAGGCCCCGAAGATCTGGGACGAGTTGAAGGCCCGGGATCCGCGCTTCACCTGCGCGAAGATGTTCTGGTGGTACAACATGTACTCGGGTGCGGATTGGTCGGTCACCCCGCGCCCGATGTACCCGGCCGATGGGCGCAAGTTCTTCGATGTCTACAGCTGGCCCTACGAGCTGCGTCCGGCCCTCAAGAAGGATCTGGGGGACTTCCCGTTCCCGACCTTCTGGGGTCCGGCGGCCGGCGTGCAGTCTCCGCAGGGCGCGCCGGATGCGGCGACCCGATGGATCGCCGAGTCGGCGAAGTGGATCGAGCGGAAGCATTCCCCGACGCTGAATCTGATCTACCTGCCGCATCTCGATTACAACCTCCAGCGTCTGGGGCCGCAGCACCCCGCCGTCGCCGACGATCTGCGCCGCATCGATGCCCTCGTGGGAGACCTCCTGGACTTCTTCGCGGGTCGGGGAGTCCGACCCATCCTGTTGAGTGAATATGGCATCACCCCGGTGTCCCGGCCGATCCACCTCAATCGGATCTTCCGCAGCCGTGGCTGGATCACCGTGAAGGAGGAGCTGGGGCTCGAATTGCCCGACATCGGCCAATCGAAGGCCTTCGCCGTGGCCGATCATCAGGTGGCGCACATCGTCGTCCGCGATCCGTCGATGCGGGACGAGGTTCGACGGGTGGTCCAGGAGACCCCGGGGGTCGCCGCGGTGCATGCCGCCGATGAGAAGCGGGCCCTGGGGTTGGATCACGAGCGGTCCGGAGACCTGGTCGCGGTGTCCGAGGAGGACGCCTGGTTCACCTATTACCACTGGCTCGACGACGCCAAGGCGCCCGATTTCGCCCGCTGCGTGGACATCCACCGCAAGCCCGGTTACGACCCGGTGGAACTGTTCCTGGATCCGAAGATCCCGGCGGTGAAGCTGAGGATCCTGTGGCGACTGCTCCAGAAGCGGCTCGGATTCCGGATGCTGATGGATGTCATCCCGCTGGATGCCACGCTGGTGAAGGGGTCCCACGGGGCACGTCCGTCATCGATGCTGGACTGGCCGATCATCCTCTCCGAGCGACCGCTGCCGGCGGCGGTCCTCCGATCCACCGATGTCCATGGCGTCATGAAGGCGGCGGTCCTGGAGCGGCTCGCGGGTTGACGGAAGACACCGATCCTTCCTCCCTCGAAGGAACAACGAAGGCCCGAACAAGGTCGGTTCGGCCCGGTGTTTCCCGGCCGTCGTTGGAACGATCCCGTGCCGGTCCTGCCCATGGTCGATCAAGACCGGTCGTGTCATCGGCAAATCCCGGTGAGTACGGGGCGACGGTGCGGCGTCGGATGCCGTGTCCATGAAACTCCCCAGAAACTTCCGCCTTCGGCCGCTGGCGCTGATGTCGATTCTGTTCCTGGACGCGTTTGCGTGGGCATCCGGTCAGGATTCCGGAGCTCCTGCGTCCAACCCGGGTGGTCCTTCCTCGCCGGGTGCCGCCTTCCTCGGTCCGTTCCACATGGTCATGCTCCATTTTCCGATCGGCCTCTTCAGCTTCGCCGCTCTGTTGGAATTGGTGGCCTGGTTTCGGCCCTTCGATGGGCTGCGCCGTGCGCAGGGAACCACTCTGGCGCTGGGGGTCCTGACCGCTATCGTCACCTCCATCCTCGGTCTCTACCGGTCCGTGGGCGGCGACTACGCCGCGGAGATCCTTCGGGAGCATCGCAACACGGGCATCGCCCTCACGGTGGTGGCGGCGCTGACATGGGTCCTCCATTCGGCGGTGTGTCGTCAGGGGAACCGGTGGCTGGGTGGGTACCGCGGATCGCTCGGGTCGACCATGGCTCTCCTCCTCGTGGCCAGTCACCATGGTGGCAGCCTGACCCACGGGCAGGGGTTCCTGACACAGAATGCACCCTCGTTCGTCCGAGGGTGGATCGCCCGGTGGGATCCGACGACGACACCGCCCGGTGCATCCCGCGGCGTCGGGGATCCGAATCCGGAGGTGGCCCGCATCTTCGAAGCCCGATGCCTGTCCTGCCACGGTCCTGAGAAGCAGAAGGGGAGATTCCGGGTCGACCAACGCGAGTCGTTGCTCCGTGGGGGCATCAGCGGGGCGGCCGCCGTCGTTCCCGGAGATCCCGCCAGATCGGGGCTGTTTCGCCTGATCCTGCTGCCCCGCGCTCATGACGAGGTCATGCCGCCCGTGGGCAAGGAACCCCTCACCGATGCGGAGATCCTGACCGTGTTCCGGTGGATCCAGGCCGGTGCGCCGTGATGGTTTTGAAGTCCGGTGTGCGGGGTTCCGTCACCCGCCGGCGGTCGATCATCGATCGGTGGCCGGCATCGGGGACGAATCATGCCCCGAAGCCGGTGGAAACAGTCCTTCCCAGCGGGCGACCACCGCGGTGGCCAGGCAATTGCCGATCAGGTTCACCGTGGTTCGTGCCATGTCCATGAGTTCGTCGACGCCGACGATGAGCAGCACCCCCTCCAGCGGCAGATCGAAACTCACCAGGGTGCCGGCCAGGATGACCTGCGAGGCCCGGGGAATGCCCGCCATGCCTTTGCTGGTCAGCATGAGCGTGAGCATGATCACCAGTTGCTGGGAGATCGTGAGGTGGACTCCCGCCGCCTGGGCCACGAAGACCGAGGCCACCGCGAGGTACAGCGTGGAGCCGTCGAGATTGAAGGAATAGCCGAGCGGCATCACGAAGCTGACGATGCGCTTGGGCACCCCCAGGGTGGTGAGGCGTTTCATCGCATCGGGCATCGCCGCGTCGGACGAGGTCGTGGTGAAGGCCAGCAGGATGGGTTCGCGCAGTTCGGTGAGGAACCGTCGCACGGGGACCCGGGCCCAGAGGGCCATCGGCAGCAGCACCGTGACGGCGAAGACGGCCAGGGCGAGGTAGAGAGTGCCGATCAGTTTGGCCAGATTGGCCAGGACCGCCAAGCCGCTGTGCCCGACCGTGTAGGCCATCGCCGCACCGATGCCGACGGGGGCGAACCGCATCACCACCCCGGTGAACTTGAACATCACCTCGGTGAGCGACTCGCAGAAGCGGAGCATCGGCGTGCGCTGGGGCTCCGGAGTCTGGGCCAGGGCGATCCCGAAGAAGACGGCGAAGAAGACCACCTGGAGGACGTCGTTGGCGGCGGCCGCCTCGAAGAAGCTCTTGGGCACGATGTGCTCGAGGATGCCGCTGAAGGTGACCTTGGTGGCGGTGACTCCGCCGTTTCCGGCATCCTCTCCTGGCAGGGCGACTCCCACCCCGGGTTGGAAGACGTTGACCGCCACGAGGCCGATCGCCAGGGCCAGGGTGGTCACCACCTCGAAGTAGAGGATCGATTTCCAAGCCAGTCGGCCCACGGACTTGAGGTCCTCGCTATGGCCGGCGATGCCCACCACCAGCGTCCCGAAGACCAGTGGCACCAGGATGCACTTGATCATCTTCAGGAACATGTTGGAGACGACCTTGAGGTGCTGCGACTCCGCGGGCAGGTACTTCCCCAGCAGCAATCCGCCGAGCATGGCGATGAAGATCCAATGGGTGAGGGAGATGCTCCGCAGGAATCGGGTCATGCTGACGGAAGCATCAGTCCACGCAGGCTTCAGAAACAAGGACGGAGGGATGGACGGAGGGACGGGATGGAAGGACGGCGCGTGCCGTCGACCCGGCACAGGTATTCCCCGTCTTGGGGGACAGGCATGGCATTGGGGACAGGCTGCAACATTGCGAACCGAGGTCCGGACGAACCGGAGACGAACCGGGGACAGGCTCTTGGAGAGGTGCGGGACGTAGGAGGGACAGGCTGCGAGCACCATGGACCGGGGCTGGACGAGAATCCGGGACGAGGATTTGGGCATGGCATTGGGGACAGGCTGCAACATTGCGAACCGAGGTCCGGACGAACCGGAGACGAACCGGGGACAGGCTCTTGGAGAGGTGCGGGACGTATGAGGGACAGGCTGCGAGCACCACGGACCGGGGCTGGACGAGAATCCGGGAAGAGGATTTGAGGGAGATCCCTGGGAGGATCCGGGGACAAGGATCCGGGGACAGGCTCTGTTTCAGCCGGAGCCGGTGGCCATGGGAGGGGGCGGCTTCGAATGTCGGCTGGGAATCCGGGGGATCCTATGGAATGAATCGGCAACGGGCCGGACTCACGCGAGGGCCCTGCAAACGGCCACGGCGGCGATGGCTCCGGCCGCATCGGCCGCCAATCCCGCCAGGACGGCGTGGCGGGTTCGGCGGATGCCGATGGATCCAAAATACACGGCGATCACATAGAAGGTGGTCTCGGTGCTGCCGAACAGGGTGCCTCCCATGCGAGCCAGAAGGCTGTCCGCACCGTGGGCCTTCACCAGGTCGGTGAAGGCGGCGAGGGTGCCGCTGCCGGTCAATGGGCGCAGCAGCGTCATGGGGACCAACTCCGGCGGGTAGCCCACCGAGTTCAGCACGGGCTCCAGCCAGCGGGTCAGGACTTCGATGCCGCCGGCTCCCCGCAGGCATCCGATGGCCACCAGCATGGCCACCAGATAGGGGATGATACGGATGGCCGTATCGAAACCCTCCTTGGCGCCGGCCACGAAGTGTTCATGCACCGCCAACCCGCGGAATGCCGCATAGGCCGGGATCGTCACGAGCAGGAACGGCAGGGCCACCAGCGACAAGGCGTTCAGGGCCCGAAGACCGAGTGATGACGATGCGAGGCCTGCCTCGGTTCCGGTCGGGGGGTGGAGGGTGGCCTGAAGGGTGAATCCGGCGAAGCACAGGACCAGAAGGGTCAACCCGCATCGGCCGATCCAACCCAGGGGACGGGGCGGTTGTTTGGCCTCGGGAGGCTCCGGGGATTCCGGGGTACCGACGGGTTCCATGGTGAGGTTCGGGGCGACCGACGGGCGGAACCCGGTGAACCTCTCGGCGATCTTGACCACCAGCAGGCCTGTCAGTGATGAGCACACGGTCGCCACCAGCGTGGTGCCCACGATGGCGGTCGGATTGCGGCTGCCGTTGGCGGCCAACACCGCGATGGCCGTCACAGGGATCAGTTGAACAGATCCGGTGTTGATCGCCAGGAAGGTGCACATGGCGTTGGTGGCGGTGTCGGATCGGGGGTTCAGCCGTTGCAGATCGCGCATGGCCCGAAGTCCCATGGGCGTCGCTGCATTGGTCAGTCCAAGGGCGTTGGCTGCGATGTTGAGGACCATGGAACCCAGCGCCGGGTGTCCTGATGGAATCTCGGGAAACAGGCGCCTTAGGGCGGGCTGTAGGAGCCGTGCCAGAGTGGTCACAAGACCGGCCTGTTCGGCCAGTCTCAGGATGCCCAACCACATCGCCATCACCCCGATCAGCCCGAGCGACACCGTCACGGCCGTGTTGGCCCCCTGAATGGCCCCGTCGGTCATGCCCGCCAAGCGGCCGGTCGCTCCGGCCATCAGTGCCGCCACCGTCAGCAGACCGAGCCAGATTCCGTTGAGCATCTATCGGGACCATGAGCTTTCCTCATCCAGAATTCGATCCCCGAGTTTGATTTCTTTCAGGAATCGAAGCCTGTCCCTTGTGAAGCCTGTCCCTTGTGAAGCCTGTCCCTGATTGGATGGTCAAATAATATATTGAATATATTTTATGGTGATTATCCGTGTGGTTGACCATCGTGATCCGAAGGGCATTGATGCAGAAACTTGCTGGCATCCCGACGGGAGCCTACCAACTCCTCAGAATCGCTACTCCGCTGGATCCGGACCCGAAGGGCCCGGTCTATGACGGAGGCATTCTCGTGTTCGATGGTCGGCCCGAGTGGGGCGTTTCCTCACAATCCTCGCGCCTCGCCGATGCCGCGTCCGGGGCGACCATCGATCCGGTCAGGCCTGAAGCGACGACCCCGGACGAACTCCGAAACAAGTACCTCTTCATCGACGTTCGCCGGGAACAGGTGGCCCTGTTGACCATCCCTGAACGCCACAGTCGCGGAGACCTGTTGATCGAATGCAACCAGGTCCGCTCGAACCGGGGACTGTTGCCGCCGCTCAGTCAGGACACCCTCTGCCGGTTGATGGAGGACAAACGGTTTCGGGACCCCGTGCTCTCCGCCACCGACATCCGCGTCTGCGGTCTTGTGCTGGGCTCCGCGGGGTTGGGAAAAGTGGCGATGGACCGCTTCCTGTCGATGCGCCGTGTCCGTCTTCCTTCGATCGAGGATCTCGTGGCGGCCTGTGCGATCCACTACGCGACCACCGGTCGTCACCTGATCCCCTTGGGGCGAACCGTCCGTGCCGTCGACGGCGTCATTCGGACCAGTCGCACCGGTGGGCAGATCCGGGTGATCCTCGATGATTGGGATGAGTTCGCGCGGGATCCCTTTCTGGTGGCTGCCGGGGTCGTTCTGCCGGGGCAACAGTCGGTGATCCCGAAACGACACGGAACGATCCTGCGCCGGATCCAGCGTTTGGCGGGTCTTTCGGTCTCTTGAACCGTCGGTCCGCGCGGTTGCAGTGGTCGGGTCGGTGTTGGCGGGACACCCCTCCTGGTCCATGGGGCCGCCGCGCAGCGTCAGGACTCCCCGGATCCCTGCCGGCCCGGGCCGGGCTGGCCCAAAGAATTTCTTGCTGAAAAGGCCGAGGTGAACCGGAGAGAGTCTCGCCCATGTCCCTCCTGAGAATGGCGCGCGGCTCCCTAAGTTGGATTCCCGGTTTCCTCCTCGTGTCGAACGTGTGGTCCGAGCCGCTGGTGCCCCGGTTCCGGGCGGTCACCGTGGATACCAACGTGACCGTCGGTTATGGGGTGACCGTGGCCGATGTGGATGGGGATGGCGGGCCGGACATCGTTTTGTGCGATGCCAAGCAGATCGCCTGGTACCGGCACCCGAAGTGGGAGAAGCACGTCATCGCCGAGAACCTCACGCCGCAGGATCACGTGTGCGTGGCCGCCGCCGACATCGACGGCGATGGCAAGGCCGAGATCGCGGTGGGGGCCGGATGGAATCCGGGCGACACGGTGAATAGCGGCGCGCTCTTCCATCTGGAACCGCCCGCCGATCGCGCCGCGCGCTGGACGCCGATCCGCCTGCCCCATGAACCGACGATGCACCGCATCCGTTGGGTGAAGGATCCGTCGGGCTGGGCGCTCTGGTCGGTGCCGTTGCACGGGCGCGGCAACAAGGACGGGCAGGGGGCCGGTGTGCGGATCCAACGCCTCCGGCCGGCCGCCGATCGTCGGCAGCCCTGGACCGTTGAGACCGTCAGCGACCAGTGGCACAAGACCCACAATTTCGATCCGGTGATCCGAGCCGGTGCGTCGTCGGTGAACGAGATGCTGGTGGGATCGGCCGAGGGGGCGTTCCGCGGTGTGCTGGTGGGGGCTGGGGCCGCAGGCGCAGCGGGGGGACCCGTGTCGTGGACGCAGGTCGGCGGGCCGGACAATGGCGGCGTGGGTGAGATCCGCTCGCTGGGTGATGCGTCGGGTTCGGTGGTCGGCATCTCCCCGATGCACGGGAATCAATTGGTGGTCTTTCATCCGCCCGCTCCCGGCTCGAAAGCGATGGGCCGCCGCGAGGTCGTCGACGACGGGTTGATCGACGGCCACGCCCTGGCCTGTGGCGACCTGCTGGGCATCGGCCAGCCGCAGATCGTGGCCGGATGGCGCGCGATGGGGCGTCCGCGTTCGGTCAAGGTGGGCGTGGCCCTCTATGTGCCGGTGGCCGGCCGCTGGATGAAGGTATGGGTCGATGACGATGGCATGGCCTGCGAAGACCTCGCGCTCGCCGACCTCGACGGCGATGGCCGCTTGGACATCGTCGCGTCGGGCCGGTCCACCCACAATCTGAAGGTGTACTTCAACGAATCGTCCCGCTGATCCGCCCGGGTCACTGGCCCGGTGCGGGGTTGGCCGGCGGGTTGGTGGAAGCCTTCGGTGGCATCGTCGCGGAGGTTTTGGACGCCCCCTTTGGCAGGAGCCCGTAGCGCTTCATGAGTTCCTGACTCATCGGCATGACATTCGGTGCTATTGCCTCTGGGAAGGGATTGTTGGTCGACGACGACGGTGGAACCGGGGATGT
>JBEGWF010000105.1:0-5649 GCA_041177965.1 Verrucomicrobiota bacterium
CTCCTCGACACGGCCCAGCGCTGGCATCTCAACGCCGTCATCCTCCAGATCCGGACCGGCTGCGACGCCCTCTACCCGTCGCCGCTCGAGCCCTGGAGCGAATACCTCACCGGGCGCATGGGGGTAGGCCCGGTCCCCGCATGGGATCCCCTGGCCTTCGCCGTGGCCGAGGCCCATGCACGCGGCTTGGAACTGCACGCCTGGCTCAACCCCTTCCGCGCCCGCTACAGCCAGGCCATTTCACCCGTCGCCGCGCAGCACGTAAGCCGCACCCGGCCCGATCTGGTGGTCCCCTATGGCAGATTCCTCTGGCTCGACCCGGGACTGGCCGAGGCTCGTGACCTGACGCTCAAGGTGGTGAGCGACGTGGTGCGTCGCTACGACATCGACGGCCTCCATATCGACGACTACTTCTACCCCTATCCCGACAAGACCGACCTGGGGACCCTCGTCCCCTTCCCCGACGACCGCAGCTGGAGCGCCTACCAACGCTCGGGCGGCCGACTCAGTCGTCCGGACTGGCGCCGTGAGAACGTGAACACGCTGGTGCGAGCCATGAACACCGCCGTGCACCGCGAGAAGCCCTGGGTGAAGTTCGGCATCAGTCCCTTCGGCATCTGGAGACCGGGCTTCCCCGAGGGAATCAAGGGCATGGACCAGCACGAGGTGCTCTACGCCGACGCTCGAAAATGGATCCGTGAGGGGCTGGCCGACTACTTCGCCCCGCAGCTGTACTGGACCGAACGCCAGACCGAGCAACGCTTCACCCGGCTGCTGGCCTGGTGGGCCTCGGAGAATGTCGCGAGGCGCCACCTGTGGCCGGGCGTCAATGCGGCCGACATCGGAAAGAACCGGACGGCCGCCGATGTCGTCTGGCAGGCCGATCGGGTGGGACCGGAGACCCGCTCCTCGGGCGTGATCCATTGGAACGCCAGCGCACTCCGCGAGAACCGGGACGGCCTCGGCACGCGGTTGATCCAGGGTCCGTTCGCCCACCGAGCCCTGGTGCCCGCCTCGCCCTGGCTGGGATCCCAGCCGCCCCAACCGCCTGCCCTCGAAGTCGCCCACGGCGGTCGCGGACCGATCATCGTTGACCTGAACGCCGGCAAAGAACGGCTGTCGTCCGTGGTCGTCCAGAGCCGAGGGGAATGGGCTTGGAAGACCGAGATCCACCCCGGGGCCACCCGTCGCTTGTCGGTACCGCGCACCTACCGGGGCACTCCGCCGAAGGAGATCCGGGTGTTCACGGTGTCCAGCACGGGCATCGAGAGCGCTCCTGCCGTCTGGCGTGACCGGTGATCGCCCGGGTCGAACCGGGTCATCGGGGCGCGAGGACGACCCGGAACCCGACGAAGTGGATGCCGTTGGAGGGGGACATCATGAACCGGCTCGAGGCCCCGCCGTATTGGAGGTCCTGATTCCAGCCCCCGCCCTTGAAGACCTTGTACTTGTTGGTGCCGTTCGTGGCCGGGCCCGTGGGGTCGGTCAGCGGGCGGGGCGGATAGGGCTCGAACCAGTCGGAGCACCACTCCCAGACATTGCCGTGCATGTCATGAAGACCCCAGGCATTGGGTTTCTTGAGACCGACCGGATGGGTGGTGGCATCGCAATTCTCGGCGGTCCAGGCGTGTTCCTCGCCTCCCTCGACCTTGGGACCGAAATAGAACCGGTTGGTCGACCCGGCCCTGCAGGCGTACTCCCATTCCGCCTCCGTGGGCAACCGGTACTCGAAACCCTGCGGCAGACGCCCCTGTTCCCGCTCTCTGGAAGTCAGACGGACGCAGTAGTTGCTGGCGGCGACGAACGAGACCTTCTCGACCGGATGATTGCTCATGCCGGCGAAGTGGCTCGGGTTGAGACCCATCACCCCCTGGAACTCTCCCTGGGTCACCTCGTACCGCCCGATCCAGAAATCACGGGTCAGGGTCACGGGGAACTGGATGCGCTGGAAGGTGCCGGCGGGAATGCGGACCATGTTGGTCACGGGCACCGGCTCGGTCGCCGAGGTGGGGCTGGAGGCCCGGGTCGCATCGTTGCCGCAGCCGGCCAACGCACCGGACAGCGCGAGCAGGACGGCCGGGATCCACGGTTTCAGGTCGATCTTCATGGAGCGGGAGGCGGAGCGACTTCCACCGTCCTCTGGGACGGGGCCAATGGAAGGCGTTGCTCGGGACGATTCGGCCATCGGACCCGCAGGGCAACCGCTTTGTTGGTGGCGCCCACGATGCGCACGGCGGCGTCCTGCGACCAGTACCCGCTGCCCGCCCCCACGGTCTGCAGGGGACCGAGGCGCCCCTGATCGTCCTCGAGCCGGAGTTCCGCACCCACGCCCTCGGGGTTGCCCGCACCTCCGCGCAGCACCACCCTCACCCCCGGCGCCGCCGTGCGGTTGCGGAACAGGCGCGTGGCTCCCTGATTCTGGGTGATCACCGCATCGAGCCGGCCGTCATGGTCGAAGTCGCACAAGGCCGCTCCTCTCTGCTCACCGAAGACCCGGATTCCGGACGACTCGGGATCGAGGGCCTCGAACCGGCCGTCGCCGAGTCCTTTCAGCACGAGGCCATGGCCGCCGTCCTCACGGGTCAGGTCCGAGGCGGTCCCGAAGAAGTTCTGGGAGCACAACAGATCCTGCCGCCCATCGCCATCGAGGTCTCCGACGGCCACCGAGAAGACCGGGGCCCGCTGCGCCTCGGCCGGCAGTGCCACCGGCTCGAAGCGCGATCCCCGGTTGAGGAACACCATCGACGACAACTCCGAGGCACCCACCCAGGAGGCGTTGGCCGCCCCCAACCGCTGGAGGATGGCCGGGATCGTCGCCTTCGAAAACTCGGCGTGGGATTGGAACTCCGAGGCGACCTTCGGGATGCCCTGCGACAACCACGCCCGATCGTGGACGGGCCACCAGTCGGTGCCTGAACGCCAGGCCTCGAGGATCTGGACCACCCCGTCTCCGGCCCAATCCCCATGGAAGAGACGCAGGTCGATCGGTCGGTGCAATTCGTACTGTGAATTGCGTCCCCAATTCCCGCAGACGAGGTCGGGGAGGCCGTCGGCGTTGAAATCCCCGGTGGCCACACCGGCCCACAATCCCGGCCGGTCGGCCAACCCCCAGGCATCGGTGGCGTCACGGAACGCCCCGGCCTCGTTGATGAAGATCCGGATCGGCCCCCACTCGGTGGCCACCACCAGGTCCGGGTCGCCATCGCGGTCCAGGTCCACCGCACAGGCACCGGTGGCCAGTCCGAGGTTGGCGAAGGCGGCGCTGCGGCGCGGGTCCGGCACCCACTTCCCTTGATCGTTCAGCCACCACTGCGAGGGCACCGCCTCGGGATAGCGCCCCGGCCGGCTGCGCCCGCCGACCCAGAGATCCAGGTCGCCATCGCCATCGCCATCGACACCGACCATCGCTCCCACGGCGTGGATGCCCGCAGGCAGCGATTCGACCGGAGCGACGGGATCCGGAGAATGGACCTCGATCCGCGAGGGCGAGCCCGCCGGCAGTTCGCCGTTGGATACCGAGACCAGCACCCGACGGCCGCCCCGTCCATCGGGCCATCCGAGCACCGCCCCTTGATCGGCGGAGGCCACGGGCCGATTCGTCGCCGGGCTCCATGATCTCCCCTGCAGGTTGCGCAAGACGCCCAGGCCGCCCCCTCGTCCACCGGCCACCAGAAGGTCCTCCCATCCATCGCCATCCAGATCGTACCAGGCCACGCCCGGCCCCAGGCGGCTCAGGCGACGGGGCAAGGTCGGCTGACGGGCCCAGTCGTCGTCGTCTTCATCCGCATGCCGGTGATCGAGGACCGCCGTCAGGTCCTCGAAGAGGGTGGGCGGAGAAGGCCGGGTCTCGGGACGCCCCACGGGCACGATCGGCCCGTCGGCAGGTTCGATCACCTCATAGATGCGATTGCCATCGATGCCTTCCAGCACCGACTCCCGGCCGCTGCGCCAGCGGACCTTCAAGCGGGCCCCGACATCGGCGCGCGCGTCGAAGGCGAAGACCCGGAGCGGCTCGTCCGCCGAGAGGTAGCGGCCGGCGGCGATCATCTCCTGCGATTGGGTCCTGGCCGGCGACACCAGCGAGAGGCGGGCACCGATGCCCTGGGTGTTCGGGGCACGGCCCCGGAGGCGCACGGCGACGCGGGAGCCCGGTCCGGTGTTTTCGTACAGGGTGGCCGGTGCGTTGAGGTTGTTGACCACCAGGTCGAGGTCCCCGTCGTTGTCGAGGTCGCCGGCGGCCATGCCGTAGGAGATCCCTTCCAGGTCGAAACCCCAGGCGGAACCGGCGGGCTCGAACCGGGCCCCGCCGACATTCCGGAAGGCCGCGTTGCGCGTGCGCCAGCGGGGATGCATCTGCATGGAGCGCTTCAACTGGTTCTCGGTGAGGCGACGGCCCGAGTCCTTGATCTCGGCGTGACTGTCCTGGTCCATCACATCGAACTCGAATCCGTTGGTCACCAGGAGGTCCTCGAGACCGTCCAGGTCCACGTCGAGGAACAGGGTGGACCAGGTCCAGTCGGAGGCGGCCACGCCGGCCATCCACGCCACATCGGTGAAGTATCCCCCCGGCCGGCCCAGGAAGAGGGTGTTGCGGTTGAACTGCGGACGGGCCCCGGCGTCCTGGAGCTCGGCCGGGGCGGGACGGTCGCGGACCAACTGGGTCATGCGGAACCGATGCTCCCGCGCCAGCATGTCCACCACGAAGAAGTCGTCGAAACCGTCGCGGTCCACATCCGCGAAATCGACGCCCATGGCCGAACGGCTCGTGTGGCGCAGCTTGAACGGCTCGAGTTCCCGGAAACGTCCGCGCCCCTGATTGATCCAGATGCGGTCCGGCGAGGTGTTGTCATTGCAGACATACAGGTCGGGCAACCCGTCCCCATTGATGTCGCGGAACATCACCGCCAATCCCCAGTCGCGGTACGGGGGGATCGGCTTTCCGTCGGCGTCGGAATAGGTCCCGGGTTCGTTCTCGATCGCCCGGAAACGCCCCTGCCCCTCGTTGAGATAGAATCCGTGGACCTCGGGCAACTCCCGGACCTTGCCGTCGGGCAGGGCCTCGAAGCGTCCCCGCCACTTCGGTGATCGGGTGGATTCGCCGTTGATCTTGGAGACCTCCCAACCTTCCCCCTTGCGGGTCAGGGCGAAGCGGGTCGTGGGGTCGGCCAGGCGCATCACATCGATGAAATGCGTGCAGTAGAGGTCGAGGTCGCCATCGCCGTCGATGTCGGCCAGCGCCATCGAGGTCGCGGAGGCCGTCTGGGAAAGTCCGGAGTCCTTCTTCTCGCTGAATCCACCGCGCCCGTCGTTGAGAAAGAGCCGGGTGCCCACCGCGATGCCATTCACCAGGAGGTCGAGGTCGAGGTCGCCATCGACATCCACCAGCGCCGCCCCGGTGGATCGCTGATCGGCGCAGGCGATCTCCGGGATTTCCGGGGCCTCGAAGCGCCATTGGCCGCGGTTGCGGAACAGGCGATTGGGTCCCTCCAGGTTGCAGAGATAGACGTCGGCCCACCCGTCCCCATCGACATCGCCGATGGCCACGCCCGCCCCGTTGTGGGCCACCGCATTGGTCAGGTAGAGATCGCCGGTCATCGCGTTCGTGAACACCAGGCCGGTCTCCTGGGGAGTCCGCGAACGAAACCCGAC
>JBEGWF010000106.1:0-39678 GCA_041177965.1 Verrucomicrobiota bacterium
AGGTCGTGGCAGACGGCCTCGTCGACCTCCAGCGAGGTGAATCGCTGCCACCGGTCGGTGACCACCCAGTAGCGGCCATCCCGCTTGCGGCAGCTGAGGTCGAGGACCAGGCGTTCTTTGCCCACGCGTTGGACCAAATCGGCGAGGCGCTGCCGATCGAGGAGCCCATCGCGGAACACCCACGAGGTGACGATCACCTGCGAGGCTCCCGCCTCCAGCCAGGCCGCCGCGTTGTCGAGGTTCACGCCGCCCCCGTATTGCAGGCCGCCGGGCCAGGCGCCGAGAGCATCACGCGCGGCCGACTCGTTGCCCGGACCCAGGGCGATCACATGTCCGCCCGTGAGACCGTCGTTCCGGTAGAGCTCCGCGTACCAGGAGGGCGGGTGCTCCGATTGGAAGCGGGTCAGCGTTCCAGCGCCCGCATCGTCGAGGGTGCCCCCGACGATCTGGACCACCTTCCCATTGCGCAAATCGATGCACGGCCGAAACACAGGGTGAAGCGTAGGCATCAAACCTCTTGGAGGGAAGGTTTGGAGAGGAATGCATCGCCGCGAAATCGTCGCATTCTTCCGGTCGTGCTTCAGGGGGTGATCCAAGGCCGATTCAGTCGCCCCGGAATGGCACGATTTCAAAGCGACCGAATCCACGGTAGTCTTGGCCGTTGTTGGTCACGATCCGGGTCACTCCAGCCTGGGCCATCACGGCGGCCAGCATCGTGTCCAGCAGTCGTTTGCGCCCGAGGGAGTGACGGTTCATCCAAGTGAGGAATTCCGTGACCGATGGGCCGTCCGGGAAGACCCGGATCACCTCCGCGGCCTGCCACCAATGCTCCGCCCGTTGGACGGCCTCGGCCATCGGCAGGGGTATGGGCATCCGTTTCCCGTCGGTGACCACATGCAGGAATTCCGCGAGGGTTTGGGGGGCCAAGGCCAGATCATGTCCGCCATCCAGCAACGATCGGAGCAAGGCGTCGGCTTCCCGGTGGAATGGGTGATCCCGGATCTCCAGTGCCACCAGAAAGTCGGTATCAATCCCGTAGGTCATGCAGCATTTCTCCCAGCAGGTCGTCTTCGGCGGTGATGGGTTGGATGGGGCCCCCGACGCTGGCGGGACGCCGATCCCGGAGCGAGGTCCGTCGAAGCATGTGCTGTTGGCGGTAGGCTTCCATGGCCTCTCGGATGAGTTCGGAGGCCTTCCGGTCCATCTTTTGGGCGAATCTCTGGAAATCCTCGTACACCGGTTCAGATACATTGACGGTGATGGTCTTCATACATTGAGACTAATGTATGCCTTTGATGCTGTCGTCAAGGTCTCCAGGCCAGGTTTGCGCAGTCGCTTTCCCCCTTTACGCGATCCGGGCGGCGGCTAGACTACTCGTTCTGCTTCGCATGGACAAAGAGCGCAAACTGATCGTTGCCGGTAACTGGAAGAGCAACAAGACCAACTCCGAGGCCGTGGCCTTGGTCACGGACCTGATCCGTGAGTTGGCCGCGGTGAAGGAAGTGGATGTGGTGGTCTGCCCCGCATTCACGGCCCTTTCCGATGTCTCCAAGCTGGTCCTGGGTTCGAACATCCGTCTGGGTGCCCAGAACCTCAGTGATTCCGGATACGGTGCCTTCACCGGCGAGATCGCTCCGGGCATGCTCCGCGAACTCTCGGTGCGTTACGTGATCCTGGGCCACAGCGAGCGCCGTCAGTTCCAGAAAGAATCGGATGCGCTGATCGCCAAGAAGGCGGCCAACGCCCATGCCAACAATCTCATCCCCATCGTCTGCGTCGGCGAGACCTTGGCCGAGCGCGAGGCGAGCATCACCGAGAAGGTGGTCGAGACCCAGCTCCGCGGAAGCCTGGCCGGTCTGTCGGCCGAGCAGGTGGAGTCGACCGTCATCGCCTACGAGCCCGTCTGGGCCATCGGCACGGGCAAGACGGCCACCAGCGCTCAGGCGCAGGAAGTTCACGCGTTCATCCGCAAGGTGCTCGTTTCGATGCATGGCGAGGCCGTGGCCCGCCGGGTGCGCATCCAGTACGGCGGCAGCGTGAAGGGCTCCAATGCCCGCGAACTGCTCCAACAGCCCGACATCGATGGCGCCTTGGTGGGCGGTGCCTCGCTCGAGTCCAAGAGCTTCGTCGAGATCATCAAGAATTCGATCTGAGTCGTTTCCGAAGATCCTCGTACAGCCCCCGACCCTTTTTAGTCTCCAACCGTTTCATATCATGGGAATCCTGATCGGCCTCTTGAGTTTCGTCCTTGTGATCGTCTGCCTGCTGCTGGCGTTGCTGGTGCTCATCCAACTCCCCAAGAAGGAGGCGGGCATGGGCATGGCCTTCGGATCCGGCGCGGTCGACACCCTGTTGGGTGCCGGAGCGGGCAGCGCTCTGACCACCATCACCAAGTGGATGGGAGGCACCTTTCTGGCCCTGTGCATCCTGCTCGCTTGGCTGGGCAACATGAAGAACAGCTCGGGTTCGGCGGCCAAGGCCGTCCGCGAGGCCGTGGGCCGGTCCGAGGCCACGGCCCCTGTGGCGCCTGCGGTCAATCCCCTCATCACGGCGACCAATGCGGCCCCGGCGGCCGCTCCGGCCCCCGCTCCCGCGAAGTGAGCGGAATCCCGGGTCAACGAAACGCCCTCGTTCCAAAGACGGGGGCTTTTTGTTGCCCGAATGCACGGACGGGCCCGGAGGCTGCCGGCAATCCTCAGGGATGGCTCGGGGTCGGAATCCTGGCCGGGTGGTTGATGGTCGTTGGATGGGCGGGTTGCTCCCCGGCGGATCGGGCCGATCTGGTCCTCCACAATGGGCCGGAGCCGGAGACCATCGATCCGCAGATCCTGACCGGCCAGGCCGATGGGCGCATCGCCTCGGCCTTGTTCGAGGGGCTCACCCGTTTCAACCCCACAAATGGGCTGGCCATGCCCGGGTTGGCGTCTGGATGGGACATTTCCGCCGACGGGCGGACGTACACCTTCCACCTGCGACCCGAGGCCAGCTGGTCCACCGGCGAGGCGATCACCGCCGACGAGGTGGTCTGGTCGTGGCGGCGGGCCGTCACGCCGGCCACGGCGGCCGATTACGCCGGCCAGTTCTTCTGCGTCCGCAACGGCAGGGCCATCGTCAATGGGGAGTTGCGTGATCCGTCCCGACTCGGAGCCGAGGCTCCGGATGCGCGGACCGTCCGCGTGCATCTCGAGAACCCGACCCCCTACTTCCTGGAACTGGTGGCTTCCCGGGTCTTCTTCCCGGTGCCCAGGAAGGCCATCGAACGGCATGGCGATCAATGGATCCGGGCCGATCCCTTGCCGTGCAGCGGTCCCTATCGACTCGAAGGTTGGCGGGTCAACGACCGGTTCCGTCTGCGGCGCAATCCCCGCTACTGGGACGCCGACCGGGTCGCCACCGAACGCATCGACATCCTCAGCGGTGACAACCCCTCGACCGCCCTCAACCTCTTCCTCAAGGGCGAGGTGGACCTGATCTCGGACCGCAAGATCATCCCCGGGGAGCTGGGGCCGGAGTTGGCCCAGCGCCCGGATTTCCACCGCTTCGACTATCTGGGGCAGGACTTCATCCGCTTCAACACCACCCGCAAGCCTTTCCACGATGCCCGGGTGCGGCGGGCCGTGGCCATGGCCCTCGATCGCTCCCGCATCACCACCCGCATCACCCGCATGGGCGAACGCGCGAGTTCCGCGGTCACCCCGGCTGGGACCGGTGGATACCAACCGCCGGCTGGAGTGTCCTTCGATCCCGTGGCCGCACGCCGCCTTCTGGCCGAGGCGGGTTATCCGGGCGGACGGGGATTCCCGCCGGTGGAGTACACCTTCAATGTCGGTTCCCGCATCTACGAGCAGACCGGCGTGGAGGTCCAATCGATGCTCCGGGAGCATCTGGGCATCCGCGTCGAGTTGCGTCCGCTCGAATGGAAGACCTACCTCGCCGAGATGTCCGCGTTGAACTACGACTTCATCCGCGGGTCGTGGGTCGGCGACTACGACGACCCGATGACCTTTCTCGACTGCTTCCTCTCCGACAGCGGCAACAATCGCACCGGTTGGAAGGATGCCCGCTATGACGGGTTGCTCCAGACGGCCGCCGCGGAGCCCGATCCCCGCCGCCGGTTGGGGATCCTCCGCCAGGCCGAGGCGCTGCTGGTCGAGGAGGCCGTGCCGGTGACCGGTCTCTACAGCCATGTGGGCCTCTACGCCGCCGATCCCCGCAAGGTGGGCGGGATCTGGCCCAACCGGATGGACGAGCATCCGTTCTTCTCGATGCGGAGGATCCGACCATGAAGGCGTTGCTGGTCCGGGTGGCCTTGATTCCGTTGATGGTCTGGGTGGTGGCGACGCTGAGCTTCTTCCTGCTGCGCGCCGTTCCGGGAGGTCCCTTCGACCGGGAGCGGGCGGCGGCCTCCCGCGAGGTCGAGGCGGCCCTGAAGGCCCGCTACCATTGGGACGAGCCGATCTGGCGGCAGTACCTGCGCTATCTGGGGAACCTGCTTCAGGGGGATCTGGGTCCATCGCTGAAATACCGCAACCATTCGGTGAACGATCTGCTCCGGCAGACCGTGCCCGTGTCGTTGTCGTTGGGCGCGATGGCCTTCGGAGTGGCCCTGGGCCTGGGCATCCCGTTGGGGACCCTTGCGGCGTTGGGCCGGCATCGATGGGCCGATCAGGCCGCGGGTCTGCTGACCCTGGTCGGGGTCTGCGTACCGGTCTTCGTCCTTGGGCCCTTCCTGATCCTGGTGCTGGGGCTCTGGCTGGGTTGGCTGCCGGTGGCCCTGTGGGGTTCCGGGAAGAACGCCGTCCTGCCGACCCTGACCCTGGGGCTCTACTTCGCGGCCCGGATCTCGCGTTGGATGCGGGAGGGCATGCAGGAGGTCCTGAAGAGTCCCCATGTCCAGGCGGCCCGCGCCAAGGGGTTGGGTGAAACGCGGGTGATTCTGCGACATGCGGTGCCCGTGGCCCTGCTGCCGGTGATTTCCTACACCGGTCCGATGCTGGCCGATCTGCTCACCGGATCGTTCGTGGTGGAGAACGTCTTCCAGATCCCCGGGACGGGCGCCTTCTTCATCAACAGCTTCTTCAGCCGCGACTACACCATGATGATGGGCATGGTCCTGTTCTATTCGCTGCTGTTGCAGGTCTTGAACCTGTTGTCGGACCTGTTGCTCCGCTGGGTGGATCCGCGTGTCCGGGCATGAACACCGCGAGTTCCAGCCCGGGCCGTCTGGCCTTGCGAAGATTCCGCCAGCGTCGGAGGGCGGTGGTCGGCCTGGTGTTCTTGCTGTCGGCCGCGGCCCTTTCGGTGGTGGGCCCCGGGTGGTTGGGGGTGGATCCGAATCAAGGGGGCGATGCCCCCTTCGCTCCGCCCGGTGCCCGGCACTGGATGGGCACCGACATCCACGGTCGGGACCTGCTGGCGCGGGTGCTGATCGGAACCCGCATCTCCCTGATGGTCGGTGCGGTCGGCGCCGCGGTCAGCCTGGTGATCGGCGTGGGATGGGGACTGGTCTCCGGGTGGCGCGGCGGGCGCACCGACGCCTGGATGATGCGCCTGGTCGATGTGCTCTACGCGCTGCCCACGGTGGTCTGGGTGATGCTGGCTCTCACGCTCTTCGAGACCCGCTGCGTGGGCTGGCTCTCGGAGCGGTGGTCGGCCGCCATCCCTGCGTTCAGGCTCGGGGCGATGATGCTCTCCCTCGGTTCGGTCTCCTGGCTGACGATGGCCCGCGTCGTCCGGGCACAGGTGCTGAGCCTCCGGGAGCGCCCCTTCATCCTGGCCGCACAATCCATCGGTGTATCGCCCGCGCGGCTGATGCTTCGGCATCTGCTCCCCAACCTGGCCGGGGTGGTCATCGTCTATCTGACCCTGACGGTCCCGGCGGTGGTGCTGTACGAGTCCTTCCTCAGTTTCTTGGGGCTCGGCGTGCGGCCGCCCCAGGCCAGTCTGGGAACCCTCATCGCCGACGGAGCCTCCCAGCTCAATCCGGTGAAGGTGCGCTGGTGGTTGCTGGTGTTTCCGGCGGGCCTGATGGCCTTGCTGCTGGGAGCCTTGAACGGGGTGGGGGAGGGGTTGCGGTCGGCCTTCGAACCCCGCGACGACCGCTGAATCGACCGGTCGCAGGATTTCGTGGCTTCAGGGGGGGCGACGGGTCTGGAGACCACTTTGGCCTCTTTGCAATCCGTCCGTCTGGGGCATCTTGTTCCGCCAACGATGTCGATGTCCCACGAATCCTCTGCGACGCCCCTGCAACCCGCCATGGCCCGTGCGATCGCCGGGACCCGTCAGGCCCTGCTCGACCACCGGCTCTATGCCCGGTTGCGGACCCTGGATGATCTGGCCCGCTTCATGGAGCACCATGTCTTCGCCGTCTGGGATTTCATGTCGCTGCTCAAGGCGCTGCAGGCCCGGTTGACCTGCCTGACCTCGCCCTGGCGCCCGGTCGGCGATGTCGAGGTGCGGCGGTTGGTGAACGAGATCGTCCTGGGCGAGGAGAGCGACCTGCTGCCCCAGGGCGGGGCATCCAGCCACTTCGAACTGTACCTGAAGGCGATGACCGAGGCGGGTGCCGACACCGGTCGGATGGAACGTTTCATCGGCCTCCTGGAGATCGGACGGCCGGTGGAGGCGGCGCTGGATCAAGCCGGAGTGCCCGATGCCGTGAAGGGTTTCGTGGGGCACACCTTCGAGGTGATCCGCGGGGGGCGATCCCATGAGATCGCGGCGGCGTTCACCTACGGCCGCGAAGACCTGATCCCGCAGATGTTCACGCAGTTGGTCCACGGCTTGGAACGTCAATTCCCGCAACGCTTGGCCACCCTTCGCTACTATCTGGACCGCCACATCGAGCTCGATGGCGACCAGCATGGTGCCATGGGCCTGAGGATGGTGAACCTGTTGTGCGGAGACAGCCCGGAGCGACAGGACGAAGCCATCCGGGCCGCGGTCGCCGCGCTGCAGGCCCGCCTGAAACTCTGGGATGCCATCGCCGATTCCCTCGGGGACGCGGCATAGGCACGGGACAAGGTCCGGCCCACTGCTCGACCGATGGGTCGGAGGGCGCATCGCCAAACAAAAGGAGGGATCCACCGCAGTGGCATCCCTCCTCGAATGGGTTCGAACGGATCGGTCTCTCCGGGGTCTCCGATCCGCCGGATCGTGGCCTGTCTTCGGCGGGTCAGAGCGAGCGCACGAAGCGGTCCATCCGGCTGAGGCCCTTCTCGATGTTGGCCAGGCTGGTGGCGTAGCTGATGCGGATGTAGTCGTCGGCGCCGAAGGCGATGCCGGGAACGGCCGCGACCTTCTCCTGCTCCAGCAGGCGGGCGCAGAAGTCGGCCGACTTCAGGCCGGTCTTGGAGATGTTGGGGAAGAGGTAGAAGGCGCCCTTGCTGTTGACGCACGAAACGCCCGGCATGGCGTTGAGCATCTCCCAGGCGCGGGTGCGGCGCTTGGCGTATTCGGCCAGCCAGCCGGGCAGGTGGGCCTGAGATCCGGTGAGGGCCGCCACGCCACCCTTCTGGGCGAACGAGCAGGGGTTGCTGGTGCTGTGGCTCTGGATGGCGTCGATGGCCTTGGCGATGGGCTCCGGGGCCGCCAGGAATCCCAGACGCCACCCGGTCATGCTCCAGGCCTTGGCGAACCCGTGGACGATGATGGTGTGGTCGTAGTGGGCCTTGCTGAAGCTGGCCACGCTCTTGACCTGGGCACCGTCGTAGGTCAGGTGCTCGTAGATCTCGTCGCTCATGATGAGCACGCCCTTCTCGACGCAGATGTCGCCGAGGGCCTTGATCTCATCGGGCGTGTAGACCGATCCGGTCGGGTTGCTCGGCGAGTTCAGCACGAAGAGGCGCGTCTTCGGCGTGATGGCCGCGCGCAACTGCGCCGGGGTCACCTTGAACTCGGTCTGGTCGGTGGTCTCGAGGATCACCGGCGTGGCCCCCGCCAGCTTCACCATCTCGGGGTAGCTCAGCCAGTACGGAGCCGGGATGATCACTTCGTCGCCCTCCTGGCAGGTGGCCAGGATGACGTTGTAGCAGGAGTGCTTGCCGCCGTTGCTGACGATGATCTGCGAGGGCTTGTAGGTCAGGCCGTTCTCGCGTTGGAACTTGTCGGCGATGGCCTGACGCAGTTCCGGAATGCCGCTGCTCGGGGTGTACTTGGTGAACCCCGCGGCCAGGGCGGCGGCGGCGGCGTCCTTGATGTGCTGCGGCGTGTCGAAGTCGGGTTCACCGGCTCCGAAACCCACGACATCCTCGCCCTTGGCCTTCATTTCCTTGGCCTTCGAATCGATGACGAGGGTGAGGGATGGAGACAGCGAGGCGGCGCGGCGCGCGATCGGGTAGTTCATTTGAAAAAATCCGGGCGCGAGGTTGGGGCCGACCCGCGCGCGCGCAAGAGCGTTTTTCGGGGATGGGCCCGGATTGCGGGATCCCGGACCGGCGGGCGGTGATCACTTCGGCTGGTCGACGCCCTTGAGCCTCGGATCCCTGCGGGCCTGCTTGCGGAGATCGTTGGCCTTGGGGTCCTGGGCCAGACGGGCATCGCTCAGAGCCAGGGCCTTGTCGAGGGATCTCTCCCCGTCCTGCTTGCGTCCCGTGGCGATCTGGATGCCTGCCAGATCATACCAGCCTTCAGGGCGGGTCGGCTCCAGGACGGTGTACCGGGTCAGGGCGCTCTCCACCTTGTCCACCCGGCCGAGTTGCCGATAGCCGTCGACCAGCGACAGGAGCACCTCGGGCCTGGTGCTGGCGTTGGTCAGCAGCACCTCCAGGGCCTCGACCGCCTGATTGCTCTGTCCGGCCGAGAAGTAGGCGGAGGCGAGGTCGAAGACGGCCTTGGCATCGGCGTTGGGTCCGCTGGCCTTGGCTTGGGTCTGGGCGTCGGCCTTGGGGGCCACGCTCTTCTGAATGCCCTCGAGTTGTTCGACCAGGTTGCGGATCCCGAGGTTGTCGCCGTCGAAGATCTCGCAGGTCTTCGCCACCAGGAGGGCGTCCTCATAGCGGCCGATGGTGGCCAGCAACTGGGAGTAGTTGAACACGGTCTCCGGGCTGTAGGGGCAGAACGCGAAGGCCTGCTTCAGGGCGAACTCGGCCTCCTTGATCATCCGCTGCTGCACCTGGGGGCTGGGCGGGGGCGAGTTGATGCGCATGGCGTAGATGGACTTGCCGATCGCGTTGCGCAGCTTGGAGAAGGCCTTCTGCGCATTGTCGTCACGGACGAAGGCCGGGTCTCCCTTGAACCCGGTGAGGTCCCGCTGCAGGTAGGTCTTCAGGGCCCAGTCGCAGACCTCCCGGACGGGGGTCTCGTACTTGATCCAATTGCCGATGAAGCGCTCGGAATACTGGCTCCAGTACTCGTGGTCCCGGCGCACCATCTCGTCGGTGATCTCCGGGACCGGATTGCGCTCGATCTTCATGATGATGCCGTAGGGCGTCAGGTGCGGGTACATCCAGTCGAGCGGGAAGGACTCCTCGATGTAGAACTCGTGGGTCGGGTTCTTGTCGAAGATGACCTTGGTGAGCAGGCCGTTGATCTGCATCACCGCCACCTGGCCCGTGACCGAGATGCGCCCGTCGGGCAGCGCGATCACCTGCTCACCCGGCTTCAGGTTGTTCGGGTAGCGCTTGGCGGCGTCCGTCGTGTAGTCCATGAAGGCCTTGCTGGCGTCTTCCGGGGTGGCCGAGAGGATCTCGCGGTCGGGATAGAGACCTCCGGGGCTGGCCGTGAACAGACCGGGGTAGGCGCCCTCGAGCAGCAGACGGTTGAGGCGGATGCGGTTGGGCGTCGGCGGGTTCTGGGCGGCGAAGGCCTGCACATGGGGCGTGAGCTTCACGGCGGCGAAGCGCATCGGGTCCGCAGCCAGCGAGGGGCCGCGCAGCAACCGATTGAGCCCATCGGCCACGGCCTGCGGGGTGGAGGCCGCGCCGAGTTCCGACTTCAGGTGCTTGGACAGCGGGTCGGCGGCGGCGTTGACCTTGGCCATGAAGGCGGTGAAGTCCTTGAAATGCTCGGGCTTGAAGAACGATTCACCGGCCCGACGATCCTCCTCGATCGAGGCCCCCATGCCCTGGATGACCCGGTCCAGGGGCGCGAAGAGCGACGCCACGGCGTTGGTCTTGCCCCGGGCCTCCGACTTGGCGTCGTTGAGCATGCCCAGGAAGAACGGCTTGTCGTGCTGGTACTGGTCCGAACGGTGGTAGTGGGCCCGGATGTAGTCGAGGTAGGTGTTATCGGCCAAGGCGTTCTGGGTGATGATGTACACGTCGCGGCGGTCGAAGCCCGGGTCCAGACGGTGCTGGGGCGGGGTGAACGACTCGGCGAAGATCATGTAGGTCGGGCAGAAGCGGCCGGGATCGGTGCCGCCGTACAGGACGGCGTGCGGGGACATGGCCGGGTAGAGCGGCACCCCGTTGGTGTCCTTCGGGGCCTTGCCGTGTCCGGCGTCGCGGCCGGGCTCGAACATGTCGTGTCCGAACCAGTAGCCGAAGAGGTGACCACGCTGCTCGTTGTCGCCCCAGTGCGAGAGGATCGAGTCGAAGGGGATGAGCGCGAAGATGGCCAGCACCGGAGCGATCCGGACCTTCTCGCGGTTCAGCAGGATCCAGCCGGTGAAGGCCAGCGACAGGGCCAGGCTCAGGGCGCCGGCCACCCGGAGGATGGTGAAGACCGTGCTCAGGTAGATGTCCGCCAGTTCGTACAGGTTGAAGGCGCAGGCCACCGCGCCGCCCACCCACATCCAGAAGCGGGTGCCACCCTTGTCGTACTGGGTCACCAGCAGGGCCGCCACGAGGGCGAGGCCATAGCCCACCGCCAGGGCGATGATGGTGTGGGAAGAGGTGAAGAACACCTTCACCAGCTCCTTGGCCGACTTGTCGATGCCCGGGTTGAGGAGGATGAGTAGCAGGATGGCCAGGCAGAGATAGATCGCCGAAAGGCCGATGAGCCAGGCCCGTTCCCGGAGTCGCATCCGCCTGAGGAAGGCGAAGGGCACCAGGCCCACCAGCAGGTTGGCCCAGTTGAACTCCTCCTGGGCTCCCTGGGCGTACATCCAGAGCTGGCGGAAGATCATCACCGGGTCGGTGCTGGGGTGGGTCTTCTCGTACTGACCCCGGGTGAAGGCGTGCACGAAGCCCTCCCACGTCCGCGGGTAGCCCCAGTTCATCGGCGGGTTCGAGGCCGAGGCCAGGGGCATGTAGAAGTAGAAGGCCGCACCCACGGCGAAGGCCAACCCGGCGAGCAGCACCACATGCAGTTGGTCGCCCAGTCTGCCGGTCTGCGACGACAACCAGAGCATCGCCCCGAGGGATCCCAGGCCGACCATGTTGTAGATCATGAAGACCGGGAGGTTGTCCTCGAAGGTGTGGATCCTGCCGGCGAAATGGGCGAACAGGCCCAGGAGCCAGATGATGGTGTTCCCGAGGAAGAAGTCGCGGCCCAGGCGTTTGTCGGCGGCCGCGATGGCCACCTCGATGCCCATGGCGGCGACGATCAGCGTCTGGTGGTTGCAGAGGCAGAGACCGAACAGGAAGAAGACCCAGTGCAGGTAACGGCGACGGTCGGGCCGGTACATCCACATCAGCAGCAGGCAGAACATGCCCACGAGGTTGAGCACGGCGAGGGTGTAGACCTCCACGATCACGCCCTGGCTCCAGATGAACCCGTTGAAGCCGAGCAGCGATCCACCGACCCAGGCCGACACGAAGGTGATGGCGTTCTCGGTCTTGCGGGGCAGGTCCTTGAAGAGGTCGATGCCCTCGAGGATGAGGCTCGATCCGCGCGAGATGAGCAGTGCGGTCAAGCCTGCCGAGAGCGCGGCCGCCACCGCCGACGACACCGCCACCCGCCAGGCGATGCTCGAGAAGGGGAGGATCTTGGTGAACAGCCAGGAGTAGATCGTCCACACCGGGTATCCGGGAGGGTGGGGGACACCCGCGTACATGGAGCCGACGGCCAGTTCTCCGGAGTCCTCCAGGGTGAGGTCGGGGGCGACCGTGTACAGGTATCCGGCCAGCACGAACAGCGTCACCAGCACGAACGTCAGCCAGTCCATGGGGCGGAAAAGCCGACCGTGGGTTTCGACATTCGGGGCGGCGGGGGCCGGAACGGGTGCTTTTGGAGAATGCTTGGTTTCCATTCGATCGATCGGGTCTGGCCGCGGCGCGCCCCGGGTGGGGGCGATGGCCCGTGCGGACTGGCCCGAGAGGCTGTTAGTGGAGCGGGGGGAGCTTCGGTTTGTCGACGTGAAATTGGCCGATCCTCGGGAACCCGGGAAAACGGCATCCGTGAGACCCCGGAGGAGCGTGCGCGTTCAAAAACCCGGCTGGGCAATCCCCGGGATTCCAGAGATGATCCGCGATCAAGCTGCGGAACCGACAGACTTCCGACATGGTGCAACCATTTGAATCGCCCGGTGTTGTCCGGTCCATGCCGATGCCATCACCGGGAATCGTTCGCCCCAGGGGCCGGCGCGCTCCTTGCGCGACCGCGGTCCTGGCGTGTCTCCTGATCGTGCCGGCCGACGACGCCTTCGGGGTGCCGGTCGTGACCGCATCCTCCGGAGCCGCGGCATCGGTCTCCGGAAGTCCCGATCCCGCCTCCGGAAGCCCATCGCCGACCCACGACCCGTCCAAACCCCAAGACGACGCCCCGGCCGACCCCTCGGGTCCAACCCATCGGTATGCCCGGATTCCCAAACGGAACGCTTTCGGAATCAAGCCGCCCCAGGCCCCGCCTCCGCCCGAGCCCGAGAAGGAGCAGCCCAAGGATCGTCCCGAGTTCTTCCTGACCGGGTTCACCACCATCCGCGGCGTGCGGCGCGCCTTCGTGGCCTATCAACCCAAGGGAAAACCCCTGCAATATCCCCGCCCGCTGATCCCCGACGAAGAGGTGGGCATCGCCGATGGCGTGCTCAGGTTGGTCGCCATCGATCCGGTCGAGAAGACCGTGACCATCGCCTACAACGGCGAGGAAATCCCCCTGAATTTCAAGGACAACGCCGTCAAGGCCACCCCCGGTGGCCCGGCACCGGCGGGAGCCGTTCCGGCCCCGGGGGCTCCGGGGTTGCCCCCCGGCGTGCTGCGGGGCAATCAACCGCCTCCCCCGATCCTCAATGCCCCGAGCGGTGGCGTGGGCGCGGTCGGTGGGGTGCCGGGGGGCGTCCCCGGAGGAATGGCTCCGACCGTCATCGGGCGTGGCGGGGCGATCCTGAGCGGTGGGTTGGGGTCGGGAATGATGCAAAACACCCCGATGAGCCCCAATTCGATCCCGGCCGGTGGCGTCCAGGTCCATGGGGGCATCGATGTGCCGGCGGTCGCGCCTGCTGCCGATCAGTTGGGCGGAACGGTGCCCGTCCCCACCACGCGTATCCGCAGCATTCCCCCTCCGCCACCGGCCCCCTTCCCGGGATTGCCTGGTCAGTGATGCGTGGCGATCGCCGACGATGCCGGGGGCCCGGGCCCCGGGCCGATTGGGACGTCGGTCCCCGATGGCGCCCGAGTCCGGATCGACGGGTCAGACCGATCGTGCCGAAGCGATGAGACGCCGCATCTTCTCGGCATCCTTTCGTCCGGGGGACACCTCGACCCCCGACGAGACATCCACCGCAAACGGGCGGACCTGACGGACCGCTTCGGCGATGTTCTCGGGCTTCAGGCCGCCCGCGAGGATCAACGGGTGACCCAGTTGGCGGGCCTGCACGGCGAGATTCCAATCGAAGCGGGCACCGGTGCCGCCGGCCGCTCCGGGCACGTAGGCGTCGAGCAGCCAGGCATGGGTGGACTCGCGGTATTCGGGCAGGCGTTCCAGGGTTTCAGGACCCTGGACCCGGAATGCCTGGAGGACCCGCACCCGCCCGAGGAGGGATCGTCCCACCTCGGGCGACTCCCCGCCATGGAGTTGGACCGTATCGAGATCGACCTCGGCGAGGGTGGCGTCGATCAATCCGGCGGCGGCATCGACGAAGAGTCCGACGCGGCTCACGAACGGAGGCAGGCCCCGGACGATGGCCGCGGCTCGCCCCGGTTCGATGAACCGGGGCGTTCCGGGGACGAAGACGAATCCCAGGGCGTCGGCCCCCGCGTCGATGGCCGCCCACGCATCCTCCTCCCGGGTGATGCCGCAGATCTTGATGCGCAGGGCCATGAAGGGGACCTCGTGCAGGGAGATCAGAACTGTCGATCGGTCACCGCACCCTCGCTGGCGGTGCTGACGGTGGCCGCATACTTGGCCAGCACACCGCGGGTGTAGTTCGGCTTGGGCTTCTTCCAGGCCTTCAGGCGCGAGGCCAGTTCCTTGGCCGGTATGCCCAGGTTGATCTCGCGCTTCTTGGCATCGATGGTGATCGGATCGCCGTTCTTGATCACGGCGATCGGGCCGCCGTCGAAGGCCTCGGGCGTGGTGTGCCCGATCACGAATCCGTGCGATCCGCCGCTGAAGCGACCGTCGGTGATCAGCGCGACCTCCTTGCCCAGACCCTTGCCCATGATGGCGCTGGTGGGCGAGAGCATCTCGCGCATGCCCGGTCCGCCCTTGGGGCCCTCGCCCCGGATGATGATCACGTGGCCGCTCTTCACCTTGCCGTTCAAGATGCCCTGAAGGGCCTTCTCCTCGTTCTCGAAAACGATGGCCTTGCCACTGAAGGTGAGGCCCTCCTTGCCCGAGATCTTGCCCAGCGCGCCGCCGGGGCAGAGGTTGCCGCGGAACACGACGAGATGGCTGTCCTTCTTGATGGGGTTGTCGAAGCCCCGGATGATGTCCTGACCCGCCGGATACTTCGGGGCGTTGCGGAGGTTCTCGGCCATGGTCTTGCCGGTGACGGTCATCACGTCGCCATGGAGCAGGCCCCGGTCGAGCAGCATCTTCATCAAAGGCACCGTGCCGCCGATCTCGACCAGGCGGGCCATCACGTACTTGCCCGAGGGCTTGAGGTCGGCCAACACCGGCACCCGCTTTCCGACCCGGGTCCAGTCGTCGATGGTCAGTTTCACGCCGGCGCAGTGGGCCATGCCGATGAGGTGCATCACCGCGTTGGTCGAGCCGCCGAGGGCGATCACCACCGTCATGGCGTTCTCGAACGCCTTCTTGGTCATGATGTCGCGCGGGCGGATGTTCTTCTTGAGCAGATTCAGCACGGCCGAGCCCGCATCTTCGCAGTCGCGGGTCTTATCCTGCGACACGGCCGCCTGAGCGGACGAATTCGGCAGGCTCATGCCCAGCGCCTCGATGGCCGAGGCCATGGTGTTGGCGGTGTACATGCCGCCGCAGGAGCCGGCACCGGGGATGGCCACCTCGGCCACCGCCTCGACATCCTCGGCCGTGCAGGCGCCGGCGGCGTTCTTGCCAACCGCCTCGAAGATGTTGACCAGGTCCACGTCTTTGCCGCCGAGTTCACCCGGCAGGATGGTGCCGCCGTACACGAAGATGCTCGGACGGTTCAACCGGGCCATGGCCATGACGCAACCGGGCATGTTCTTGTCGCAGCCGCCCACCGCCACGAAGGCGTCGAAGCCCTGGCAACCCACGACGGTCTCGATGGAATCGGCGATGACCTCACGGGACACGAGGCTGTACTTCATGCCCTCGGTGCCCATCGAGATGCCGTCGGAGATGGTGATGGTGTTGAACACCACGGCCTTGCCGCCGTTCTCATTGATGCCCTGGGCCACGCTGACGGCCAGCTGGTCGATGTGCATGTTGCACGGGGTGACCATGCTCCAGGTCGAGGCCACGCCGATCTGGGGCTTCCGGAAATCGTCCTTCTTGAAGCCGGTGGCATAGAGCATGCCTCGGCTCGGAGCGCGTTCGATGCCGTCCACCACGATCGAGGAGAACGGGCGGGGCAGGGTGTCGTTCTGGGACTTCTTGGCGGGGGCCTTGGCGGTCGATCGGCGTTTCATTGCGGGCCGATCGTCGCGAAGCGTCCCGGTCTGCGGAAGGCAGAAAATCGACGTCCATCGTTCCGTCGGTTCCGAGGGAAACTCCGCCGTTGCGACTCCGGGGGGGTGACTTTAATCTTCGAAGCAGGGGTGGATGCCCCGTTCATGAGACATTTCCTCGACTTCGAAAAACCGATCGCCGAACTCCAGCGCAAGCTCGACGAGTTGCGTTCCCAGCCCGGCACCCCTTCGCTGGGCATCTCCTGGGAAGAGGAGATCCGCCTGCTGGAGTCCAAGATCGCGGATGCCCAGCGTCAGCTCTATTCGAACCTGACCCCTTGGCAGCGCGTCCAGTTGGCCCGCCATCCGCGGCGGCCCTACACGCTCGATTACCTCAAGACGGCCTTCAGCGAGTTCGAGGAACTCCACGGCGACCGCCTGTATTCCGACGACCGGGCCATGGTCGCGGGTTTCGCCCGACTGGGCGGCGAGAAGGTCATGGTCATCGGCACGCAGAAGGGTCGCGACACCAAGGAGAACATCCTGCGCAATTTCGGCTCGGCCCACCCCGAGGGCTATCGCAAGGCCCTGCGGCTCATGAAGATGGCCGACAAGTTCGGTCTGCCCATCGTGACCCTCATCGATACGGCCGGAGCCTATCCGGGCATCGGTGCCGAAGAACGTCACATCGCCGAGGCCATCGCCGTGAATCTGCGTGAGATGATGACTTTCGAGGTGCCCATCATCGCCTGTGTCATCGGCGAGGGCGGTTCCGGCGGTGCCCTGGGCATCGGCGTGGCCGACCGGGTGCTGATCCTCGAGAACGCCTACTATTCGGTGATCAGTCCGGAGGGTTGCGCGGCGATCCTGTGGAAGGACCGCGCCGCCGCCCCGAAGGCCGCGGCGGCGCTGAAGATCACCGCCAACGACCTCAGCTCCCTGGGGTTGGTCGACGAGGTGCTGCCCGAGCCGCTGGGCGGGGCCCATCTCGACCTCGAATCGACGGCGCACACGTTGCGCCAGGGTCTTCTGAAGCATCTGGCCGAATTACGCGCCCAGAGCCCCTCCGAGCGCCTCGCGTCGCGATACTCCAAGTTCCGCGCCTTCGGACACTTCACCGAACCGGAATCCGAGGCGGCCTGATGCGGCGGGTCCTCGACACTCCGTTGGTCTTCCGGCCTCTGCCCAAGGAGCGTGTCTGGGGGGGACGCAGGCTGGAGGAACGTTGGGGCAAGGAGCTCCCGGCCGGGGTGCCGGTGGGCGAATCGTGGGAGATTTCCGATCGGCCGGAAGGGCAGTCGGTGGTGGCCGAGGGGCCATTGGCCGGGACCACGCTGCGTGCCCTGATGGAGCGCCACGGGCCGGAGTTGATGGGGCGTCCGGTGCCGGTCGGCGAACGGTTCCCCTGGTTGGTCAAGATCCTCGATTGCCGGGACGACCTGTCGCTCCAGGTGCATCCTCCGGCGGACAAGGCCCGGGCGCTGGGCGGGGAGCCCAAGACCGAGATGTGGTATTTCGCGGAGACCGATCCCGGGGCGCAGATCTACGTGGGATTGCTCGGCGGAACCACCCGCGAGGAGTTCGTGCGACGACTCGACGATGGAACCGTGGCCGAATGCTTCCGCCGGCATCCGGTCCGGGCCGGTGATGCGATGTTCCTGCCCAGCGGTCGTGCCCACGCCCTGGGGCGAGGCAACCTGGTCTTCGAGATCCAACAGAATTCCGACACCACCTACCGGGTGTTCGATTGGAATCGCACCGGTCTGGATGGCAGGCCGCGGGAACTGCATCGGCAGTCGGCCCTGGAATCGATCGATTTCTTGGATACCCATCCCGAATTGATCCCGGAGTTCTGGTCCGTCGCGTCCCCGGGGGTGGCCCTCCGCCCGCTGGTCTGGCATCGGTTGTTTTCGATCGACCTCCTCCGGTTTGAGGCCGGAGGCGCCCTGGAACCAGGTGCAGGGGATGGTCCCTGGGTCCTGGGGGTCGTTTCGGGAACCCTCCGGGTGACGGTCGGTGCTTATCGGCGGGACCTGCGTCCCGGAGAATTCCTCTTGGTGCCCGCCTCGGTGGTGCCTCGGTTGGGGATGCATGCGGAAGGCGCTTCAGAAATCCTCAGGGTTGCCGATGGGCAATGAATGACTTCTGGGCCATCGGGTTCACCAGGAACCCCGCCTGATCCCCACCCTTCCGATCCTCCGGAGGAATCCATCGAGGCCATCGAAAGCGGGCTCCTGAGAGTGCTGATCGGCGACCCTTGGTTTCGCTGGGCCGCCCTCGCGGTGCTGCTTCTGGTGTTCTCCGTCCTGATGGTGGTGGTTCCGGTGTTCGTCGTCTCCCCTCCGGACATCGACCCGCCCCTGCGTGCGAGCATCCTCGACAAGTTCCAGGCCCGCGCCCTGATCCGAACCGCCCGCGAGGACGCCCGGGCCGGAAGGCTCCCCGAGTCGATCACCGCCTGGAAGACCGCGTTGGCCAACGATCTATCCAATCTGGAGGCCCGACGCGGTGCCCTGGAGACCCTCGCGGCTGCCCCCCGATACACCCAGGACGATGTTCGTTTCGGGTACGCCTGTGGCGTCGAGTTGCTCCAGCGCACGGCCACCAACGCCATGGACACCCTCGTCTTCGTCCGTTTCCTCGACCATGTGGGGCATCATCCCGCGATCGTGGCGTTGCTTCGGGAGCCGGCCTCGTCCGACGACGGGGAGATCGCAGGATGGTTCGCGCGATCGCTGTTCCTTGCGCGCCGCATCGATCGGTTCGAGGAACTCTGGTTCCGGCGTCGGGACGCATTGTCCCGGACATCTCCGATGGCCCTGATCGCCCCGGCCTGGCAGGCCGGGTGGGGGCCCATCACCGGCATGCCGGAGGCTCGCGAACGTCTGCTCGCGGCCGAGCGCGACCCCACCCTTCAGGCCGAGGCCTCTCTGCTGCTCCTGATGGTGTCCGAGAATCTGGGAGATGCGGCGCGCTACGAGCAGACCCTCGCGCGCCGGGTCGAGCGACAGGGCGATTCCCTCGCCGATCATCTGGGCCTGTGGCGACTCCTGGCCCGGAACGGCCGCGCCGGCGAGGTCCTGCAGCGCCTCAAGACCTTCCAACGGGCCCCGGCCAATCCCGGCGAGGCCGTGGGCCTGATCGAAGCCCTCCAGTCCTTCGGACTGCCGGATCGCGCGGTCGAACTGGGAGTCGCGCAGGTCGGCGTGTTCCCCTATTCGCCGGAACTCTGGCTGGCGACCGCCGAATTGCTCCTCCAGCGCGAGGATTGGACCCGTCTGCGCCAACTCGCCATCGGGATGCGGGGCGAGACCTCGCTGGTCGGGCGCATGACCGCCTACAGTTGGTACCTCGAAGGACGCATCGACCTCGCCCTGAGCCGAGACCGGGATGCCGCCGCCGATTTCCAGCGGATCGTCGAAGGCGCGACGCCCGATGCCGTCCTGGTGGCCCGGATGGTCGCGGGCCTCCGTCGGGTGAACCGTCCCCAGGAGGCCGCCCTCCTGCTGCGCCGGGTGGAGAAGAGCTTCGCCCGGGACGCCACCTTCTGGTTCGAAGTGGCCGGGATCGCCGCCGAGACCCAGGACATGGAGACCCTGGCCGAAGCGGTGTCGCGATCCTATCGGCTGGACCCGGAGAACCCGGTCTACCGTCACAACCAGGCCGCCGTCATGATCGCCCTGGGCCGTGAGCCCGAGGAGACGGTCCGGCTCACTCTCGAACTGCTCCACCGGTCGCCGGAGTCGGTTCCCTGCCAGATCAACCACGCCCTCGCCCTGATCCTGCAACGTCGTTCCTCCGATGCCGAAGCCCTGCTGGTCCGGATTCCCTGGGCGGGGCGGTCCCCGGCCGAGGAGACCCAGATGCACCACGCATGGATGCTCATCGAGGAGTCCCGCCAACGCATGGAAGTCGCCCGGACCCATGCCCGCGCCGCCCGGGAGTCGGACCTGCTGCCTCCCCAGCGCCAGAAGCGGAAGGCCGTCCTCGGTCCCTGAAGAATCCCCCCGAAAAACGGATCCGGAAGGTTGCGTGCCGCGCCATCGCGTCCACCGTTGCGGCCGCATGAGCATTGCCACCCGCACCGGCGACTCCGGAACCACCGGCCTGATGTACAACCGCCGGGTTTCCAAGGCGCATCCGCGGGTCGAGGCCTATGGATCGGTGGACGAATTGAATGCCGCGATCGGCATGGCCCGGGCCACCGCCGCCGATGCGTTCATCCGCGACAACCTGCTGGCCATCCAGAAGGACCTGGTGATCCTCATGGGAGAATTGGCGACGGCCAAGGAGGACACCCAGCGCTATCTCGCCGACGGCTTCCAGGCGGTGACCCCCTCCCTCACCGCCAAGCTCGACGCGCTGGTGGCGCAGATCGAGGCCCAAAGCATCACGTTCAAGGGTTGGGCAACACCGGGGATGACCCTCCACTCGGCCGCGCTCGATGTCGCCCGCACCACCTGCCGTCGGGCCGAGCGCCGGGTCTTCGTTCTGAGGGACTCGGGCGAGGTGGAGAACCACGAGATCCTCATCTTCCTCAACCGACTCAGCGACCTGCTCTGGCTGATGGCCCGCTGGGTGGAGACCCACACGCCGGAATCGCCCGCCGCGACGCCCACTGTCTGAGGAGGTCCGATCTTCTGGCGGAACCGGACGGATCGTTCGGAGTCGACCAAGGTCGGCCGGTCGGTGAGGCGGTCGGGTCTGGGGCCGTTGTCGAGGCATCCGGGTGGATACCCGGAAGATCTACAAGGTCACCGTGGGGCAGGGGGCGTCTTGCGAGGTGTTCTCCAGTTGCACATGCCGCGCGCCGACCGCATCGAGCGCGGCCCCGACGGTCTTGCGGGCCAGTTCCGGCGTATTGCAGTCGCGACTGAGATGACCCAGGTAGATGCGCCGCAGACCCTCGTGCAGGATGGCCGTGGCCACCTCGGAGGCCGCATGGTTCGACAGGTGTCCGTGACGGCTGGCGATCCGCTGCTTGGTGCTCCAGGGGCGTCGGGTGTCTTCCTGGAGCAGCTTCACGTCGTAGTTGGCCTCGAGCACCAGCAGGTTCGACGGCTTCACCCGTTCCAGGATGAGCTTGGTGGCGTGGCCGAGGTCGGTCAGGAATCCGATGTTGCCGGCCGGGGTGGCCAGGAGGAACCCCACCGGATCGGCCGCATCGTGGGGCACGCTGAAGGTTCGGACCTCCACATCGCCCAAGGTGAACGTGGCTCCGGTCTCGAAGGTGGCCGTATCGAGGCGGGCCGAAGAGAATTCCCGACGGATGGCTTCGTGGGTGAACCGGTTGGCATAGATCCGCGTGCCGGTCTTCTCGGCCAAGGTGCCCAGGCCCTTGATGTGGTCGCCGTGCTCGTGGGTGACGAGGATGCCGGTGAGCCCCTCGGGCACCCGTCCGATCGAGGCCAGGCGTTCGCGGATTTGCTTGGCGCTGAAGCCGGCATCGATGAGCAGGCGGGTCTCTCCGGCCTCGAGATAGGCGCAGTTGCCGCCGGATCCGCTGCCCAGAATCGTGAAGTGAACCGCCACGCGGCGATCGAACCGTCAAATCGATCACGGCGACAGAACAAATCGTGTTGTCGGGCTGCGACCCCGACCGAACGCTTCGTGCCGGCTCCGGAGTGACGATGGGCATCCGAGCCGTCCGCCTGCAACGTGGCCGACCCCGAGGGGCCGGCTTGGGGAAGGGGGGTCAGAACCGCTCGGGCACGCCCTCCTCCATCATGCGGATGCGATGCTCGAGGCGGTGTTCCTTGCTGAGCGACTCCATCCACCGGGCCGGTTCGTCGAGAGCCTCGAACGACAGCTTGAAGGTGCCGTGGTGCATGGGCACCAACCATCGGGAATGGAGGTCGTGGAAGGCCTGCACCGCCTGATCGGGCCCCATGTGGACCTTGCGGAAGGATTCCGGGTGATAGGCCCCGATGGGCAGCAGCGCGAGTTCCGGCCGGAGGCGCTGGCCTATCTCGCGAAACCCCGGAAAATAGGCGGAATCGCCGGCATGGTAGACGGTGCGACCCCGGTACTCGAGGACGAACCCGCCCCATCCCCGATGCTTGTCGGCCAGGGTGCGGGCGCCCCAGTGCTCGGCCGGGACCAGGGTCACCTTCCAGTCGTCGTGCCCGAAGCTCTCCCACCACTTCAACTCGACGATCCGACCGAATCCAAGGCGCTGGGCGAGCGCTCCGCAGCCCCAGGGCATGACGGCGATCCTGGGGGAGGGGATCTTGCGCAGGGTGGGTTTGTGGAAGTGGTCGAAGTGCGCGTGGGTGAGCAGGACCAGGTCGATCGGCGGCAGATCCTTCACCCGCAGGCCCGGACGCTTGAGGCGTTTCAGCAGGAAGAGCCAGTTGGCGAAGTTGGGGTCGATGATGGCGTTGAGCCCTTCGAACTGGATCAGGAACGAGGCGTGGCCGATCCAGGTCAGGGCCAGTTGATCGTCCTTCAGGTGTGGGAAATTGGGGATCTTGACCGATCCGACCGGAGCGGTCTTGAGGGCATGCCAGACCATCTCCCGGAAGAAGGCGCGCGGGTTGAAGTGGTCGGCCGGAGTCAGGTCCCGGAACGATCGGGGAACCTTCGGTCGCCCATGTCCCACGGGCTTGGGCATCGGAGGATGCCCCGGCAGCGGGGGATGGTTCAGGAGCGGATCCATCGTATGATCGCGAATGTGGCGGTCGCGGTCGGGGGCCGCAAGCGGGAGCGGATTGTCACGGGCCTCGGTCTGTTCCTAATCTCCGGAATGCGCCCGTTCAGGACCGTCGAACTCTCACCCTCCGTGGCCGAATTCGGCGGCCTTCGATTCGCCACCGTCCACAGCGCCCTGTTGGGGGGACGGGCGGATGTGACCCTCTGGGCGCCTTCGACACCCAAGCCGGCCGACCTGCCCCTGGTGATCCTGCTGCACGGCGTGTATGGCAGCCACTGGGCCTGGGCGCTCAAGGGGCGGGTCCATCAAACCGCGCGCCGCTTGATCGAGGCCGGGGAGATCCCGCCGATGGCCCTCGTCATGCCCTCGGATGGATTGCGGGGCGATGGCACGGCCTACGTGCCCCTGGCCTCGGGGAACTACGAGCGTTGGATCGTGGAGGAGGTGCCGCTGGTGGCGCGTGAGGCGGTGCCAGAGGTGACCGAGGCCTCGCCTCGATTCATTTCCGGCTTGTCGATGGGCGGCTTCGGGGCGCTCCGGTTGGGGGCGCGCCACCCCGAAGTTTTTCGGGGCATTTCCGCCCACTCGGCGGCGACCTCGCTGAAGACCTTGGCCCCGTTCCTCGCGGAGCCCTTGCCGGTGGGTGAATCCACGGTGGAAGAACCGACCGCCCTTGAAGCCCTGGTTCGCAACCGTGCGTCATTGCCGCCGTTGCGGTTCGACTGCGGCATGGACGATTTCCTGATCGGCCACAACCGGGATCTGCACGCCGGTCTGGATCGGGCCGGGGTGCCCCACGAGTACGAGGAGTTCGCGGGCGGACACACCTGGGAGTATTGGGAACAGAACGTGGAGCGCAGCCTGCGATTCTTCGGGAAGATCCTCGGCGGTGCCTCCTCGGGCTGAGTCGGAGACCGGTCGGCCGAGACGCTGGAACGCGTCGGCCCGATGGGCGCTGCCGGTCCCGGGTCGCCCCTGGTGGAACGATCGATCCCACGGATTCGTTCCCCGGAGGCTCAGGGCGACGGGCTCGAATCGGTGCCGGCCCCCGGGAGGGACGCGGGATCCTCGGAGCGAAGACTCAGGTCGATGCGGATCGTCGCCTCGGTCCGGCGCGAGCCGCGCGGGGTGGTCGAGTGCGGCCCGGGAACGAAGCGTTGCCACCAGTCGCGTCGTCGCTGGGCCGTCCATGCCTCCGCAACGGGGCTGCGGGAGAGCCGATCTAGGAAGGCCCCCATGTCGACGGGCCGCTGGGCCGGGTCTTTGGACAATCCGTCGAGGATGAGTCGATCGAGGCATTCGCTCAGGTCCGGGGCTCCGCATTCGGAGGGGCGCGGCGGCGGGGTTTCGAGGTGGTGCCTCCAGACCTCCTCCACCGACGAGGCGGGGAACGGATGGCGTCCGGTCACCAGCACGAAGGCCACCACCGACAGCGCGTAGACATCGCTGGCCACATCGCCATGGCCCGGTTGGCGTATGGTCTCGGGCGCCATGTACAGGGGCGTTCCCAGGAACCGGGAGGTGGCCTTGCCGCTGTCGCCGGTCCTGCCTGGGATTCCGGATTGCGTCGAGGTTTCCTGGACCAGACCGAAGTCGAGGACCTTGAGCGTGTCGGGCAGTCCGCCGCGCTCGCAAAGGAACAGGTTGCCCGGCTTGATATCCCGATGGATGAGGCCGATCCCATGGGCTTCCCGCAGCGATTCGGCGGCCTGCCGGAGCAGGTGCACCGCCCGGGCCTCGGGCAAGGGGCCGAATCGATCCACCAGATCCTGCAGGGTGAGCCCTTCGAGCAGTTCCATCGCGTAGTAGAAGATGCCGTCGGCGGTATGCCCGTAGTCGAACACCTGGATGGTGTTGGGGTGGGTCAGTCGGCAGGTCAACTGCACCTCATGCTCGAACTGGCGGAGGAGGTCGTCGTCGGCCCGGTCCGGAAGCAGGAGTTTCACGGCCGTCTCGCGCCGCAGCAGGGCGTGCCGGGCACGGTACACCGATCCCATGGCGCCCTCGCCGATCTTGGCGATCAGGGTGTATTGGCCCAATTGACGGGCCCGGAGTTGGGCTTCGTCGAAGCGCCGCCGCCAGGTGGAGCTGACATGCACCGCGATGATGCCGGAGACGGTCGCCAGGAGGATGAGGAGCATCAGGACCTGGAAGATCCACCGCAGCACCCGGAGGGGTTGGAAGGCCTCCGACGCATCGATCTTGGTGACCACCCCGAACTGGTGCTCATCGATCCAGTGCCACGCCCCTACGACGGGTACCCCACGGTAATCCCGATCGGGCAGCACCTGGACACCGTTGCTTTCGGTGAGGGCCCGCGCCACCAGCCCCATCAGGGGAGCCTGCGCCCGGTCGGACTGGGACCACCGGAACCCCCGGGTCAGGTCGCCACCCGGATCCCTGAGCGCCAGATTGAGCGCGGAGCTCGACTCCGGGGCGTTGGTGAGGATGCCCAGTTGGCGGAGTTGCTCGTCGAAGCGGCTTTGGGACAGCAGGCGCCCCTCGTGATCAAAGGCGAAGGTCTCGCCACTGCCCCCCGGACGTGCCACGGAAAGCACGCGCGTGAATTCGTCCTCGGGACGCAGGATCACCGCCAACACGCCGCGGATCTCGCCGCCGGCATCGCGCACGGGGACGAGGATCTGCATCACCTGGAGCTCGCCCCGCGGAGGGCCGTCCGGTCCCGGGCCCGGCCGTCGGTCGAAGTCGCGATCCCCCGGACGCTCGGGCGGGCGGTTGGTCCGTGCTCCCGCCTCATTCCGTGGTCCCGGGCCATCCGGGCGGCGTCCCCCGGTCGGACCACCCATGCCGCGCCCGCCGGGTCTTGTGGGTTTGAACGGGGTGACCAATGCGGGGCGTCCGTTGGTGAGCACCCGCTGGAAGAGTTCCTGGTGATCGTTGGGCACCATGCTGCCGGGCCGGACCCGGAGCCGGCCGAACGCGGCCACGACGCGCCCTTGCGGCCCCACCAGGACCGCGCCGGGATATCCGGTCAGCAGCAGGCGTGCATCGAGGGTGCGGATCAGCGGCCCCATCCAAGGGTCGGCGCTCGCAGGCGCGGATGCCCCCGGTCGGGGTCCCGAGCCGAAGCCGGCGGTGGGGGGATTGGTCCGGGCACGTTCCAGCAGCACCTGGGCCGGTTCGCGGATCGACGGGTCGGCCGCCATCAGGCTGGCCGTCCGCATCTGCCCCTGGATCCAGACGTTCAGAGCGGTGACGTTGGCCTCGATGGCCGTGCCCAGTTCGCTGCGGAGCCGATCCTCGATCGTCCGCTGGACGGCGTTCTGGCTCCAGCGCCCGACCAGAAGGATCGCGGCGGCTGCGGCCACGGCGCTCCACAGCAGGGGGCGGAAACGGCGGAAGGCCAGTCCGCTCCGGGTGCTGACCGGTGAGGGCGGTGCTTTCGGTGCGTTCACTGCGCTCAGGGAGACCACCGAAGACCCGGTCCAGTTTCAACCGACCTGCCTTCGTGGATGGGCCGGAGGCCCGCTGATCAGCCGAGCCGGAAGGAGATCCGTTGGACCACCGTCTTTCCGAGGGCGGTCTGGAGGCGCTCCAGCATCTCGTGCCGACGGTACCGGACGATCTCATCGAGCCACACGCTGCTGTCCACATGGACGAACAGGGTCCCCTTGGCGAATCCCGCCGGTTTCGCATGCGCGACGAGGGTGGGATCCAGGATCTGGGACCAGACGGTCTGGATCTTGGACTCGTCGAGGCGCTGCTCCAGACGGAGGTGTTGGAGGACCCCCGGCAGGATCGTCCCGAGGGATTTGGCGGGCGAACTCCACGCGGTTTCCGCGCGGGTGAACCCCCGGCCGCGCCATTGATCGAGGGTCCGGGCCCGGGCGGCGGCCGCGGCTCGCCGACGACGGGCCTGTTCCGCCGGATCGGCAGGGGGCAGCGAGACCTTCACCTTGGGAGCCCTCGGAGGCATGACGTCGATCGACGCTGCGGTCGGCCCCGGGGACGGTCAAGCCTCTGGCCATCCCGGTTTCGAGGCGTCATGGTCGGGGCGGTGATGGAAGCGTTCGCCAGTGGGGATCAAGCCCTGTTCCAGTGGTTCAACCGCGGGGTGGTCAACCCCGTGTTCGACGTGCTGATGCCGATCCTGAGCGGCAACCCGCTCTTCAAGCCCGGATTGGCGCTCTTGGCGTTCGCCCTCGTCTGGAAGGGGGGGCGTCGGGGGATCTGCTGCGCCCTGATGCTCGCCGCGACGCTGGCCATCGGCGAGACGGGGACCGGCATCCTCAAGCGGACCTTCGCCCGCCCGCGGCCGTACGTGACCCTGCCCGACACCCGGATGCTGGCCGGCAAGGGATTGAACGGCTCGATGCCCAGCGGGCATGCGGCCATCTGGGCCGGTGCCGCGATGGTGGCCGCGGCCTATTTCCCGCGGTCCCGGAAGGCCCTGGTACCTCTGGCGGCCGGGGTGGGGATCTCGCGGATGTATGTCGGGGTCCATTATCCCAGCGACGTTGCGGCCGGTTGGGCCTGGGGCGCCTTCTACGGGTGGTGCCTACCGCGATTCTTCGAGGCGGCCTGGCAGACGGTGGGCACCCGATGGTTCCCGCTCTGGCATCGGCGCTTCCCGTCGTTGCTGAGGGTGGAATCGGTGCCCTCACCGGTCGTCGGAAATAACCCGGTCGCGGAGATCGATGGACATTGGCGGCGTTTGACCTGGCTCGCCATCGGCGGACTCCTTGCCGCCCGGGTGGGGTACCTGGCCTCGGCCGTGATCGAACTGTCGGAGGACGAGGCGTATCAGTGGCTCTGGTCGAAGCACCCGGACCTGTCGTACTACAGCAAACCCCCGTTCATCGCGTATGCACAGTGGATCGGAACCCACCTGTGGGGTGACCGGGAATTGGGGGTCCGATTCCTGGCACCGGTGCTTTCGGCGGCCACCGCCTGGGGATTGTCCGGATTCGTGGGCCGGCTGGCCGGTTGGCGCACGGGCTTCTTCCTCGTGGCCATCCTCACCTCCATGCCCCTGTTGTCGGTGGGCTCCATCATCCTGACCGTGGATGCCCTGACGGTGGCCTTCTGGACTCTGGCCATGGTCGCCGGTTGGCAGGCGCTCGAGAAGGATTGCACCGGTTGGTGGGCGGTCGTGGGGCTGGGGCTGATGGGCACGTTCCTGAGCAAGTATTTCTCACCCTTCCTGATCCTGGGTTTCGCCGCCTTCTTCTGGTTCCACCCGCCGGCGCGACGTCACCTGCGCCGTCCGGGACCCTGGCTGGCGTTGGCCATGAACGCATTGGCGATCCTTCCGGTGTACCTCTGGAACAGCCGCAATGGTTGGATCACCGTGACGCACCTCCAGCAGCGGGGCAGCCTGGATCGACCGTGGACCTTCCGTCCGCAATTCCTTCCGGAATTCCTCGGCGCCACGTTGGGCCTGATGAACCCGGTGTTCCTGATCGGCGTGATCCTGGCACTGGTGGGTTTCTGGCGGTCCAGCCGCCCGGCGTCCCGGTCGGAGGTTCCTGTCGATGTGGCGCGCGCGGTGGTCCTGCGCTACGTCCTGTGTTTCGGACTGCCGGTGTTCCTCTTCTACCTGGTGTACACGCTCCGATCCCGCGTCCAGCCCAACTGGGTGGCGACCACCTTCGCCCCTCTGGCGGTCTTCGCAGTCCTCTGGTGGGAGGGTCGCCATCGGTCCGGAAACCGTGTCGGCCTGGGTTTGCTGCGGTGGGGTGTGGGGATCGGTCTGCCGCTGGTGGTGTTGCTCCATGAGACGAACCTCGTCCTCAAGCTGACCGGGTATTCCCTGCCGGTGGCCATCGAACCGCTCGTCCGGGTCCGGGGACATCGGGAGGCGGCGGCGGTGATCCGCAAGGAGCGCGATCAACTCCTGAAGGAAGGGCGGCCTGTGATGGTGGTCGCCGACCATTATGGTTGGGCCGGAGAGTTGGCGTTCTACATGGACGGGCCGGGTCCCGTGCGGTCGGGGAATCCGACGGTGACGGTTCTGGAGTCCGAGCGTCCCATCAACCAGATCTGGTTCTGGCCGGAGTACCGGTACTCCGGGCGTCCCGGACTCACCGTGCTGTACGTTCACCCGGAGAGACGGACCGGCTTGGATCCTTCATGGGCCTCGCGCTTCGAAAGCGTCACCGACCTCGGGGTGCGGGAGATCGAGTATCGCGGACGGGTGTTCCATCGGCTCCACCTCTACGCCTGCCGCAATCAACGGTGACCGCGTCGACGATCCCATCCCGTCCGCTGGTCCGGTTCTGGCCCGTGTCCGACTACGATCTCCAGGCGACCCTCGAGTGCGGCCAGGCCTTCCGCTGGATCCGGGCGGGCCGGGGGTGGGAGTCGGTGGTGGGAGACCATTGGGCCCGGGTCGAGCCCATGCCCGGCGGATTGCGGGCATCCTGGATGGGCGATGCCCCTGCGGCTCCGTGGTTGCGGCATCACCTCGCGGCCGACGAGGCCCTCGAACCGATCCTCGCGACCTTTCCTGAGGACGCTCCCATGCGGGCGGCCGTGGCCCGGTGCCGTGGGCTGCGGTTGCTGCGCCAGGATCCCTGGGAGTGCCTCGCCAGTTTCATCTGCTCGTCCACCAAGCAGATCGTCCAGATCCGACAGATCGTGGCGCTGTTGAGTGAACGCTGGGGGCGGGTGGTGCCCGCGCCTCCCGAAGCGGTCTTGCGCCATGCATTCCCGACCCCGGAGTCCGTGGCCCGGGCCGGGGAGCAGGCCCTCCGGGATTGCAAACTGGGCTTCCGAGCGCCCTACCTGCTGGATGCCGCCCGTCGCGTGGTCGAGGGGCGTTTGGATCTGGAGCGCCTCCTCACCTTGGAGACCGGGGCCGCCCGCGAGGCGTTGATGGAGATCCATGGGGTGGGGCGCAAGATCGCCGACTGCGTGCTGTTGTTCGCCTATGGCCGGCAGGATGCCTTTCCCATCGATGTCTGGGTTCGCCGGGCGTTGATCCAGAAGTACTTCCCCACGGCCCGCCGCATCACCGCCGCACGGTTGGAGACCTTCAGCCAGACCCATTTCGGGCCCTACTCGGGCTATGCCCAGCAGTACCTCTTCCACCACGTCCGCCTGGAGGCGGGTCGGTAGAATGGTCGGTCATCGGTGGACGCGCCCTGCAGCGGGAATGCTTGAAGTAATAACGTCTGTGGGTACAGTGGTGCTATGACGTTGGAACTGAAACTCCGCAAGGTGGGTAACTCGGTGGGACTGGTCCTGCCCAAGGAAGCACTCGCGCATCTCAAGGCGGAGGAGGGGGACACGGTGACGGTCACCGATGCCTCGGAAGGCGGCCTGCGCCTGAGTACCCACAACCCCGAAGTCGTGCGTCAGATGGCAGTGGTGCAGGACGTGATGAAACGGTATCGCCACACATTGCGGGAATTGGCGAAATGAAAGCGCCGGTTTGGGTGATGCGCGAGGTGGTACTGCTGGCACAGGAGCAATCATTGGCGCAATTCGGCGGTCTGGCCGGCATCCGCGACGAGGGCTTATTGGGTTCGGCACTGGAAAAACCTCGCAACCTTCTCGCCTCCGGCGATCCCAGCCTCTTCGACCTGGCAGCGAGTTGCGGCTTCGGCATCGTGAGAAATCATCCATTCATGGACGGAAACAAGCGGGCTGGCTTTGTCGTCGCAGTGACCTTTTTGCAACTCAATGGGTGGTGTTTGGAGGCCGGTGAGGCGGATGCCGTGTTGCGCACCCTCGCGTTGGCTGCCGGTGAGATGTCGGAGGGGGATTACGCGGCTTGGTTGAAGGCGAATTCCAGGCGTGCATGAACCCTTCGCCGAAGCCTTCTGCACCCACGATACTGGATGCGCTCGTCGAGGAGTTCCTGATCCACCTCCATCATGAGCGGGGGTTGGCGGCTCATACCTCCCGCACCTATCAGGCGTTGCTTCGGCGCTTCGTCGAATGGGCGGAGGCCTATGGGATCTCCGCTTGGCGGGGGGTGACTCCCGAGACGCTGGTGCGTTACCTCGAGCATGAGCGGGGCAGGGCGTTGGAGGAGCCCAAGGCCTCGGCCCAGTCCCGACTGAGTCCGTCGAGCCTGTACCTTCAGATCGCCGCACTCAGGTCCTTCTTCCGGTTCGCCGAGGAGGAGGGGCATGTATCGGGCAATCCCGCCGACAACCTTTCCCTGCCGCGCCGCGGCCGCCGGGTGCCCAAGGCCCTGAGCGAACCGGAGATTCGTCGTCTGTTGGAGCCTCCCTTCGAAGCCACTCCGCAGGCCCTTTGCACCCATGCCATCCTCGAGACGGCCTATGCCAGCGGGTTGCGCTTGGCCGAGCTCCGGAACCTCCGGTTGGAGCAACTCCACCTCGAGGCGGGTTTCCTGACGGTGATCGGCAAGGGCAACAAGGAACGGGTGGTTCCGGTCGGTGCCGCGGCGGTGGCGGCCCTGCAGCGGTACCTGGCGGTGCGTCCTTCGTTGGTGCGGCCCAAGAGCCCGGGCACGGTCTTCCTGACGAACCGGGGGTCGGCCTTCGCGCATGTCACCCTCTGGAAGCGCATCACGCAGGCGGTTCGTCGGGCGGGTATCGAGCGGTCGGTCACCCCTCACATGCTGCGGCACAGCTTCGCCACCCACCTGCTGGCGCATGGAGCGGATCTCCGGGTGATCCAGGAACTACTGGGGCACGCGAGCATCTCCACGACCGAGATCTACACCCATGTGGCGCCCGGCCATCTGAGGGAGGTGCATCGTCGGCACCATCCGCGCGCCTGATCGTCCGACCGCCCGAACGGGGCACGAAAAAAGGCGACCCGTATCCGGAAGATCCGGTCGGGTCGCCTTGGAAAGCATTCCCGGAACGCTTCCGGGGAACGGGGCCCGATTACAGGCCCTTGCTGATCACCAGCTTGACCAGGTCACCGACCCGGTTGCTGTAACCCCACTCGTTGTCGTACCAGCTCACCAGCTTGAAGAAGCGGTTGTTCAGCTCGATGCCCGAGCTGTGGTCGAAGATGGAGCTGTTCTTGTCGTGGATGAAGTCGGTGGAGACCACTTCGTCGGCCGTCCAGTTCAGGATGCCCTTCAGGTAGGTCTCGCTGGCGCGCTTCATGGCGGCGGAGATCTCGGCGTAGCTGGTCTCCTTCACGGTCTTCACCGTGAGGTCGACCACGGACACGGTCGGCACCGGAACGCGGAAGGCCATGCCGGTGAGCTTGCCCTTCACCTCGGGGCACACCAGCGCGACGGCGCGGGCGGCACCGGTGGTGCTCGGGATGACGTTCTGAGCCGCGGTGCGGCCGCCCTTCCAGTCCTTCTTGCTCGGGCCGTCGACGGTCTTCTGGGTGGCGGTGTAGGCGTGCACCGTGGTCATCAGACCCTCTTCGATGCCGAAGCCCTCGCGCAGGAGGACGTGGACCACCGGGGCCAAGCAGTTGGTGGTGCAGCTGGCGTTGGAGATGATGTGGTGGTTCTTGCCGTCGTACTTGTCGTGGTTCACGCCCATGACGACGGTGATGTCCTCGCCCTTCGCCGGGGCTGAGATGATGACCTTCTTGGCACCGGCCACCAGGTGGCCCTTGGCCTTGTCGGCCTCGGTGAAGAGCCCGGTGGACTCGATGACGATGTCCACGCCGAGGGCCTTCCAGGGCAGTTCGGCCGGGGTCTTGGCGGAGACGACGCGGATCTCGGCGCCGTTGACGATCAGCACATCGTCCTCGGCCTTGTCCGGTGAGGACTTGGCGGATCCGACGGTGCCGGCGAAGCGGCCCTGAGTGGAGTCGTACTTGAGCAGGTACGCCAAGTTGTCGGCGGGGACGATGTCACCCACCGCGACGACGTTGATGTCCTTGCCCACCAGTCCCTGCTCGACGAGAGCGCGGAAGACCAGACGGCCGATGCGGCCGAAACCATTGATCGCTACGTTGACTGCCATAATGTTCGTTTTCGTTGACCAGTTTGCCTGTCCAGAGCGGTCGAGGCTAATCCGGGTGCCGGACAGGTCAACGGGGATTTCGCCCCTGAAGCCGCTGGATTCGAGGCTTTCCGGACCGCGGGGTGATGGGAATGTCCGGAATCCCACCGATCCCGGCACACCGGATACGGGAGCCTCGAGCGGATGTCGAAAGACTCAGCGGCGGGTGGCCGCCTCGATGACCTCGGACAAGCGCACCTCGGCGCCATTGCGCCGCTTGCTCTCATCGGCCGCCTCCATGAAGGCGAACAGTTCGAGCGTCTCCTCGATCGGGACCGGAGAGACCTTCGTCTGGAAGAACCTCACGGCCTCGGCCACCAGGGGGGCGTATCCGTCGAAGGCCCCGACATCGGCGGCACCGAGGGTTCCCTCGGCCCGGCCCTGATAGCCCTCGACCTCGCGGAAGGTGCCGGTGCGCCCGCCCTTCCAGGTGCCCACGACCTCGATCTTGCCGGCGGCGGTCTTCCCGCGCCGGACAGATTCACAGCCCTGACCCATCACCGTGAAGAGCGATTCGCAGCCGTGCACGCCGTACCAGAACAGGTCGGGATGGGTCTTCTCGAGGCTGGCCGGGCTGCCGCACCAGGCGTTGGTCACGGTGCCGATGGAACCCTTGCGCACGGCCTGGCTGGATTTGGCGAAGCGCAGCGACGAGGAACTGAAGAACGGGGTCTTCGACTCCGCGGCCAGGCGGGCCAGCGTGTAGACGTCCCGCAGGGTGCCGGCCATGGGCTTGTCGATGTAGAGGGGCTTGTGCGCGGCCAGCACCGGACGGGCCTGGGCCAGGTGCGGGCGCCCATCGACGCTCAGGAGCATCACGGCATCCACCTTGGAGCACAGGTCCTCGATGGAGTCCACGATCTGTACCCCGTGCTTCTCGCGCAGGGTGGTGGTGTAGCCCTCCACGCGGGTGATGCTCGATTCGATGTCCGGGCTGCCTCCCTTGAACGCCGCCACCACCTTGGCTCCGGGCACATGGTCCTTGGCCTGTGGATTGTTCAGGATCTCCGTGAAGGCTGTGGCATGCGACGTGTCGAGGCCGATGATGCCGATCTTCAGGTCGGCGGCGTGGATCAGGGAGGTCATGGTCAGGACGAGGGACATCGACCGGAGCAGGCGGGGGAGGTGCATGGAGGCATCTTGCGCGAGTCCGGCCTCCGGGGGAAGCGTCGGAAATGGTCTGCCGCCAGCCTGGAGGCCGCTCTCCGATGAATTCAGCCCGTGCCTTGGCCCGGACCCTCAGCCTTCGTTGCCGGACTTCGCCTCGGGAGAACCCGTTGCGTCCGACGGTGGAAGCGGGGAAGTGTCGGTGGTTCGAACCGGATTCGTGGCGAGCGGGGCGAAGGGTGGGGGCGGGGCCTGCATGCGGCGCTCCCATTCCTCGGCCGAGACCTCCACGGGCTTGGCCCGGCAGACCTTCTCGAAGCCCGGGAAGTTCCACCGATTCGGGAAATCGCTGCATTGCCGGGGTTTGACCGGTTGGATCCGGCAATTGCCACCGGCGTCGAGGAAACTGCAGGAACCGTCGGCCTGATCGAGCAGCGCCAATCCGTCGCGTTGGGCATTGATGCGCGTGTGGCCCTGGATGAATTCGATCTCGGTGAGCTGGAGGTGGGCGGCGATGCGGGCGACATCTGCGTCGGTCAGGCGCACCTGGCCGGGCCAGCGGCAGCAGGCGGTGCAGCGATCGCATTCCCAGTAGATCGGCATCGTCAGTCGGTGACCCCGGGGATGTGACGGTGGGGCGGGGCCTTCACGAAGGCGGCCTCCCGCAGGTAGACCGGGGCCAGTGTTTCCGGAGGTGCCGGGCTGCCGGTGGCACCGAGCAGGGCCACGTCGCCCGCCTCGGGGAAAGCCACGAGCGATTCGATCTTCGCGGAGCAAGGCTCCGCGGTCGGAGCCGGGAGACCCCGGATCCAGGCCCCGAGATCCGGGCCGAAGAGCGCCTCTCCGGCAGCCAGTCGCTGCATCAACCGATCGGCCGATTCCAGATGCAGCGGGCCGGCCCACCCTCCGTCGGCCCATGTACGTACCGCGAATTCCTGCCGCTGGGCGTTGACGCAGAGGACGCGCGGACCCGCACCGGTCTGACGCAAGGTCTGGCGCAGCAGGGCCTCGAAGGTGTCCACGGCCACCACCTCGATGCCTGTGCCCAAGTGCCAGCCTTGGGCTGCGGCGATGGCCAGGCGGATGCCCGTGTAGCTGCCGGGACCGATGCTGACGGCCAGTCGTTGGACAGAGGCCCGCGAAACCTTTGCTTCGGCGAGGGCCTGCTCGACCAGAGCGAAGACCGGGGTTGTCCGCCCGCGGTCGTGGACCACCTGGCTGAGAACCCTCTGGTCTCCGTCGCTCACAGCCACCGAGCGGCGGTCGCTGGTGAATTCAAAGGCCAGGCAGATCATGGGTGATTTCCCGGGTGGATTCGTCGACCCAGCGGAAGCCGATGCGGTGGAGCGGCGTGGGTGGCGGGTTCAACCCCTCGGCCCGCGAGTACCATTCGATGATGGAGACGGCGTCGGTGGGGTTCAGGCAGGCATCGAGACCGGCGGAGTACAACTCATCGGCAGATCCTAGCCGGTAGAGATCGAGGTGGAACACGGGCAGTCGCCCGCCCTGGTATTCGTGGAGCAGCGCGAAGGTGGGGGAGTGGGCGCGTGCCGGGCAATCGAGGCCCCGGACGAATCCGCGCACGAAGGCCGTCTTGCCTGCGCCCAGGTCTCCATCAAGACCGACCACCCAGCCGGCCCGGGCGGCGCGCCCCACCCGTTCGCCGAGGGATTCGGTCTCCTCCGGGGATGTGGTGCGGACCGTCGGCATCAGTCGAAGTGTTGGAATCCGTGACCCAAGGGGGTGAGCCCGCGCTCCTCGCGCAGGAACAGTCCGGGCCGTTCGTTCAGTTTGCCGACGCAGCTGAGTCGGGTCTCGGGGAAACGCGCCTTCCAGCCGTCGAGGAGTCGGACCGCGTCTGAAGGGGCCACGGTGAACACCAGTTCGAAGTCTTCACCGTCGGTCAATGCGGCCACCACCGCGGGTTTGGCCGTGTCGCTGGATCGGGCCCGCAGTCGGGCCGCCGGCCGGATGGGCAGGGCCGAGGCGAGGATCTCGCCGCCGGGTACCCGGCTGGCCTGGAGGATGTGACGCAGGTCGCCGGCGAGGCCGTCGCTGAGGTCCATCATGGCGTGGATGTCGAAGTGCTCGGCGAGCCACCGGGCTTCGACCACGCGGGGTTCGAAATCCAGGTGGTGTCCCTCGATCGATCCGCCCAGCTCCCCGGTCACGAAGACCGCGTCGCCGACCTTGGCTCCCGACCGGAGTACGGACCGGCCCGCAGGCACGGTGCCGAGCAGGGCCACGTTGAGGAACATCGCTCCCGGGCTCCGCGTGGTTTCGCCGCCGACCAGAGCGATGCCGCGGTGTTCAGCGAATGCCGCCATGCCGCGGTAGATGGACTCGACCCGTTCCGGTTGGAATCCCGGGGGAAGCCCCAGGGTGATCACCGCCGAGGTGGGGGTTCCGGCCATCGCTGCGATGTCGCTGACGGCCCGGGCCAGGGCCTTGCGTCCGACCTTCTCACCGGGCGTCTCCGCCGTGAAGTGGACGCCTTCGACGACGGCGTCGGTCTTGAAGAGCAGTTGTTGGCCGGCCGGCGGGGCTGCAAGCACCGCGCAGTCGTCGCCCGCTCCGACCAACACGGAGTCGTTCCGGGGGAGCAGGGGCTTGAGCCGGTCGATCAGGTCGAACTCGTTCATGGAGCCGGAGAGGGCTTCGACGGGTCGGGTTGCGGAATCCTGGGAATCCTGGGAATCCTGGGAATCCCGGGAATCCCGGGAATCCACGGGCTCAATCCAGGTTCTCGACGCGCAGCATCACCGGCTTCGATTTCACCACGGGCAGTTTGCCGATGGTGGCCAGGGCCCTGCGGACCGACAGATTGCTGGCGGCGTCGAGCATCAGGATCACCGGGACCGTTTCGCCGGTATGCCCCTCGGGTTGGATGATGGAAGAGATGCCGATCTTGGCCCTCGCCAGCACCGTGGCGATGCGCGCGAACACGCCGGGCCGGTCGGACACATCGAGGCGCACGTAGAAGCGCGAGGCGATGGTGTCCAACGACGCCACCTTGCCTTGGCCATTGTGGGTGACGAAGGGGGGCACCCGATGGTGATTGCCCGCGCGCAGATCCAGGGCCGCATCGGCGAGGTCACCCAAGACGGAACTGGCGGTGGGGTCCTGACCGGCGCCGCGTCCGTAGAAGAGGGTGTCGCCGACGGTGTCACCGCGCACCGCGACGGCATTGAACGCGTGGTTCACCGACGCCAGCACGTGGGTGTTGGGCACGAGGGCCGGATAGACCGACACCTGGATACCCGAAGCCTGCCCATCGGCCGCCGCCTTCTTGCCTTTCTTAGCTGCGGCCGGTGCTGGAGAGGCGACCGGTTGGATGATGCCAAGCAGCTTGATGGTGTAGCCCAGTTGCCCGGCGAACTGGATGTCGAGTTTGGAGATGTGCCGGATGCCCTCGGTGTGGATCGTCTCGGGCCGGACCCAGAAACCGTGGGCCAGCGAGGCCAGGATCCCGATCTTGTGGGCGGCGTCATGGCCGTCGATGTCGAGCGAGGGTTCCGCCTCGGCGTAGCCCAGGCGCTGGGCATCGGCGAGGACCTCGGAGAACTCGGCTCCCTCGAGCTTCATCCGCGTCAGGATGTAGTTGCAGGTGCCATTGACGATGCCGGCGATGCGCGTGATCCGATTGCCGGCGAACGATTCGCGCAGGGCCTTGATGATCGGGATGCCCCCGGCCACGGCGGCCTCGTAATACAGGTTGGTGCCGTGCTTGGCGGCCAGGGCAAACAGTTCGGGGCCATGGGCCGAGAGCAGGGCCTTGTTGGCGGTGACCACGGGCTTGCCCAGCTTGAGAGCTGCCCGGACCACCTCGCGCGCGGTCGTGATGCCTCCCATCAATTCCACCACGATCTGCACCTTCGGGTCGTGGACCACCTCGCTCCAATCGCCCGTCAGCACCGACGCAGGCACGGTGAAACCGCGGGTCCGCTTCGGATCGCGCACGGCCATGCGGGCGACATTCAGTCGCACGCCCAGCCGCGCGGCCATGAGATCGCCATTGCGTTGCAGCGCCTGCCACACGCCCCCGCCGACCGTGCCTCCGCCGACCAAACCCAGGTTGACCTGATCCATCATAGAAGCCTCGACATTGACCCCGGCCGGTCTCCGGGAACAACGGGGTTTTTTGAGGAAGGGTTCAGGCTGGGTCGCCGTCTCCCAGGCTCACGCTCGGTGCCGGTAGGTCCCGAACGGTCTCCGCACCGGCGTAGCCGAATCCCGGGCCCGTGAGGGTCGAGAGGTCCACGCAGCCGTCGCGCCGGCGGTACAGTCCGGGGTGGACCGTGGCCTCGAGGTCGCTGGCCGCCGGGTAGAACTGCATGGCGTTCGTCTCCACGCCGCGGAGCGTCGGCAGGTGCGCCGCCAGCAGGCAGTGGGGGATCTGGGCCAGGCGGGGATTGGTGAGGTCCTGGACCATCAATGCCATGCCATGGGCCTGGGCCCAGGCGGCCGAGAGCAGCGCTCCGGTCTGGGTCTTGCAGGTTTTGAGGGCCACGCCGGTCCAGCCGAGTTCGCGGCCGAGCCGCACCAGTTTCCAGTCGTGGGCGCTCTCGTCGAGGAACAGCGGTTTGCGCCGACTCACCTCATGCACGGGAATCGGATGCGCCTCCAGATCGTAGGGGAAGGGTTGCTCCACGTAGGTCAGCGCCCGGAACAGGTCGGGATGATCGCGTTGGAGTTGGTCGAGGATCCCGCAGACGTAGGCAGGATCGCGAACGGTGCAATTGAAGTCGGCCGTGAGGTCGGTGACGCCCAGCGGCAACCCGATGCGGCCCACGCGGACGAGGCGCTGGTAGTCCCAGTCGGCGTCGTTGCCGCGCAGCTTGATCTTCAGGCAGCGCAGGCCGTCACGGACGATCCAGTCGGCCAGCAGCACGGGGTGGCCGTCCTGGGGTTCGGTGCCGGTGAGTTCCGATCGGTCGATCGGGTCGAGTCCGCCGACCAGATGCCAGGCTTCGAGGCGTTCGCGCCGCTGCGGGAGCAGGAAAGCCGACAGGGACCGGTCGCGGAAGGAAACGTCGGTGCCGGCGGCCGGTGTCAGGAATGTATCCAAGGTTTCCGGGAAGACCTCGGGCCGCAGGATGTCGTAGGCCGTTTGTCCTAGCAGGCGGCCGAAGGCATCGTGCAGGGCGAGGTCGAAGGCCGAATGACACACCAGGGCCGCGAGGTGGGGCAGGGGTTCGAGGCCTTGGCCCTTGCGGGTCGCATTGAATCGGGCCTGCAGGCGGGGCAGTTCCGTTTCGTTGAAGGTGTGGCCCAGGCGCATCGGGTGCCCCGATTCACCGAAAGAGTTCAAAGCGGCGGCGAGGATCCGGCAGAAGTCCTGAAGCGCTTCGTGCCGATGGCCATAGGGCAGCGACGACGGCCACACCCACTGCACACTCAGCGGGGTTTCGCCCCAGCCCGAGGCGCGTCGTCCGTCGGGGCCCTGCACCGTCAGCCTCACCCGGGCGCACGTGACGCTCGTCAGGGCTTCGGTGCCGAACTTCAACGGCACCCGAGTCGTGACGGGCAGGAACCACAGGGCGACGCCGGTGACCTTGCAGGTGGGGGTGTTCATGACAGGAAGGGATCTGGGACGATGCGCGATCCGGGAGACGAGGTCGTGGAGCGTTTTGGGCCGGGCGGATTCAGCTCAGGTGTCGCTTCAGATGGTCGAGGCTGCGGGTGGCGATGGCCTCGGGACCCTCGTCGAAGACGAACACCTCGACCGACACCCAACCCTGATAGCCGCTCTTGCGAAGGGCCTGGCCGATGGGCCGGTAATCGGTATTCCCGAACCCCGGACCCTTGAGATTCTCGTCGTTGGCGTGGAAGTACGAAAACCGCCCGCTGAACGCCTCGATGGTCTCGGCCACGGGCCGGCTCTCGGAGCACATGGCCTTGACGTCGAGCATGATCTGGAAGGCCCGTGAACCCATGGCGTCGGCCAGGCTACGTGTCTCGGCGGCCGTGTTGAGGTAATTGGTCTCGGACGGGGCCAGGGGTTCCAGGCAGATCACCACCCCCCGCTCCTCGGCGTTCCGCGTCGCCGGCCGGAAGGTCTCCAGCGTCCAGGACCGGGCCTGTTCCGGGCTCACCCCGGGAAGGATGTCGCGGCGCTTGGGCGAGCCGAAGA
>JBEGWF010000107.1:0-3480 GCA_041177965.1 Verrucomicrobiota bacterium
TCTGGCTGAACTTGGCTCCGAGGCCCGGCGCAAACTCCGCCGTATGCGTGCACGGCCCAGCCTCGTGCGAGCCTTCTGGAAACAGGCTGATCTTTCTCTGTGAACTAATGCTACCCATTACAGCGAGGCTCAATAAGCTATAGGAACGACTCAGCCATTTCTGGGCCTCCGCGATGTCTGATCCGCGTTAGAGGGCGTTGGTCACGGCCTACTTCTTCGGGTGCCGCAGCCGCGCCACCGGCGCCCTGTCCTGAAACATCTCGGCCAGCAGTTGGAAGTCCTCGGGTCCCGGGGTCCACCCCTTCGACGGGAGCTGCCCCGCTAGATATCTGTCCTGCTTGGAGGACAGCCCTCCGGCGGTCCAGTTCCTCGCGGCGGCTAGTTCTGCCATTGTCCTTGGGCTTTGCGGTGGTGTGTTCGTGTCTTCGGGGTTCATGGGTTTGGGCTTGGTTGCGTTGGATCGTCGGTGGAAAGGAGAGAATTCGACAAGGGGCTCACGTCAACCATTCCTCGAATCCCGAGGGGGTGGAGCCGGCTTTCAGGGCACGCTTGAGGTCGGTGGCATGGCGGCAGGCGCCGCGATACTCGAAGCCCGGGCAGGAGCAGGTGACATCGGCTTCTTCAACCTCCGAGGATGGTCGGATAGTGGAGAATTCAGTGGTGTTCATGCTGATGCTTTTGAGTGTTCCGCATCGGGTCGGACATCTGCTGGGGTAGGAAGGAGGCGCAGGCAATCCCCGGGGTATCAGCACCCGAATGCCCGGTTGATGACATCGAATCAATAGGTCGCGCCCAGTTCGACAGAACCACTGTGTCCTTGTTCACGATTTTGCCGCACCCATTCATCATGGCAGCGCCTCCAAAAACCCCCGCCACCAGAGGAAGTCATAGGCATGCCTGAGGGCCAAGTGTTCGGCACCCGGGTCGTTGGATCCGAATAGCCCGGGGTGGGTGCGGAAGAGCCATTGGCGGAGGGCCTCCAGGAGTCGGTCATCCGGTGCACAGGAGGTCAGCGGGCCCGAGTTGGCGACGTAGAATCTCCTGAGGGATCCGATCGCATCATGGCCGATCTCGCGCAGTAGGGCGCTCGCTTTGGGCGACGCGGTCTGCGCAAAACTCCAACCGCTGGTTCTCGCATCGACCAGAAACGATCGCAGCGTTCCTTGATGGTAGCGGGCCCGATCGAGGCTCTGGGCCTGCGACGCTGCCAGCACCTCTCCCTCGATGCCTTCACCGTAGGTGCTTCGGATGAAGGCCTGCCAAGGGGCCTCCGGCCGGCGCGCTTCGGTGATGACCAGTGCACGACCCGCGAAGCGTTGCTCAAACCGAGCGGCCGCGATTTCGGCTGTTATCATGCCGCAAACCAACGGATGTGTCCTGGTCGCCTCATGGCCCATGGAAAGCCCGAGCCGCCAGACCACCGCCGGCGTTTCCATGAAATCGCTCGTCAGCCATTGGCTGACCCAGTTCCGAAGCCGGGTCAGGGCGGCGGTACCGGTGACCAAACCCAGTGTCGCGACCTGCGCCTGCCCGAGGGTCACCAGGGCATCCGGGACGGGATCCAGCACCCCGTCCGGCAGCGGTTGGTGGGCCAAGGCCGCCTCGGCCCCTTGAACGAATCCGAGTCCGAAGAACCGCGGTGCCTCGGTCGGCCGGTCGACCAGACCCAGAAACCTCATCAGCCATGCCAGCAGTTCATCGAGGGTGGGGGATGGAGCCGGTTGCTGGTCCCGTAGCCATCGCCAGTAGGCTGCCGCCTCGACTGGCTGGGACCAGAGTCCGCCGGGACACAGCTCGATCCCGAGGTGGCCTTCGGCGATGAATTCCTCTGGCCTTCTCTTGGATGCGCCGACGGCCGGGCAGAAGCGGATATCGGAGGAAAGGTCTTCAGACATGGGTTTGTCCGAAGCTGACCGATCGGCGCCGGCGCCGCTATCTCCGATCACGGCACCAGTCGGTAGAAGCCGCTGCCCGCCCCCGGCAGCACCTGGTAGCCGCTCACCGCGCCGGGAATCCCATTGAAGGGTCCGCTCACTGTCGGTGACCACGTCAACCGGGCGGCCCCGGTCCAGGTGAAGGTCAGGCGTCCATTGGACTCCAGTTTCATATTCAGGACGGGGGCGGCGGCCGGGTTGACCGTGAGAACCGCCGGGAAGCTCATCGTTTCGCCGGCCTTGTTCCGCACTCCGGCCGTGTAGGACCCAGCATCGGTCAGCGCGACGGCCGGAATCGTGTGCGAGAAACTGTTGGCTCCAGCGATGGGAATGCCGTTGAAGTACCACTGGTAGCTCATGGGGCCGGAGCCCGATGCGGTGATGGAGAAGGTCACCGACTCCCCGACGGTTCGAGTCGCTCCCACGGGCCGGTTCACGATCGTCGGTGGTTGAACTGCCGGGTTGACGGTCAGGGTTGCGGCAATGCTGGTGACGCTTCCGGCCGCATTGCTGATGATCACCCGATAGCTGCCCGCGTTGGCGCTCTGGGCATTGCCCACCGAACAGTTCTCCGCAGTCGCTCCTGCGATGTTTACCCCGTTTCGCTGCCACTGGTAGGCCAAGGGCGCCGTTCCCGTCGCCGTCACGCTGAACTGGGCGGTCTGTCCCGCCGACACCGTCACCGGCTGCGGTTGCGCCGTGATGACCGGGGCGATGGGTGCCGGATTGACCGTCAGCAATGCCGCGCTGCTCAAGACCTCCCCCGAAGCATTGCGCACCCCTGCGGTGTAGGTGCCGGCATCGGTCGCCTTCACGTTGGGCAACACCAGAGTCGTCGTGTTTGCCCCGGCGATCGGGCTTCCGTTCAGGTACCACTGGTAGCTCAGCGGGCCGGAGCCCGATGCGGCAATGGAGAAGGTCACTGACTGACCGACAGTTCGGGTTGCCCCGATGGGTTGAGTCATCACCACTGGTGGCGCTCCGTTTGGGGTTGAATCCGACAAGTTTGGTATTCCGTCGCCGTCGGTGTCGGCAGGATCCGTCAACTGCAGCGTCCACCTCCGGAAGTCGGGGTAGCCGGTGCTCAGGTTGCCGTCGACGAACTCGACGATGCTTCGGTAGGTCTTGCCGACCCGCGTGAAGGTGACCGGCGTTGCGGTCAAGCGGTTCCCGTTGTCCAACTGCAGGAGGATGTTGGACATCGTCACGCTGTCGTCCGAGTTCACCTGGTAGGTGCCAGTGAAGTTTCCCGGCGCGAAAACCGATGAGGTGGCCCGGAGTTGGAGGGTGCGCTGGCTGGCGTTGTAAGACCCCGCCACATCCATCAGCGGTAGGACCCAAGATCCGGAGAAGACGGCCCCGGTGGTGAACCGGGTCACCGAGTTGCCGCTGATCTGGCCCGCGCTTCGGGTCAGGGTGATGGTTCCCCCTGCGGCACCGCCCGTGACGGTCGAGATCGTCACCAGATCCGCGGAGACATTCGCCGCGAGGTTTCGTTCGGCGAAGTTGGGGATCCCGTTCGCATCGGCATCCGGCAGGAGGCTGG